>DATEUA010000086.1:0-16627 GCA_035283405.1 Thermoplasmata archaeon
GGAGGCGCGTACACGGTGATCCGGCTCGAGACCTCGGACCAGAGGGAGTCCGCGTCCGTGACGCGCAACGTCACGCGGTACGTGCCGTACGCCGCGTACGCGTGCGTCGTGAGGGGGGTCGCGAGCGTGACGACCGGCGTCCCGTCCCCGAAGTCCCAGCGGTAGGACGCGATGTTCGCATCCGGATCCGAGGTCCCGGAGGCGTCGAAGGAGACCGCCCCTCCCGTTTGCGGGACGGCGGGGGAGTACGTGAGCGCGGCCGTCGGACCGACGACGACGCGGAGGGTTTGCGACGCGGAGCCCGTCCGGTCCGTGTCGTCCGTGACCGTAAGGCCGACCGTGAATGTGCCGTACAGTGAGTATGTATGGAACGCAATGCGCCCGGCGCCCGTCAGCCCGTCCCCGAAGGTCCACGCATACGAGATGATCGTTCCGTCGTCGCGCGAGGCAGACCCGTCGAACTGGACCTGGTCGCCGACCATCGGCTTGGCCGGGGCGGTCGTGAAGGATGCCTTCGGGGGCCCGCCCGCCAGGGGCAGGGCCTCGTCTGTCGAACGGGAGGACGTGGCCTCCGAGCCCGAAGCGGCCCCGGACACCAGGTCCACCGAGCAGGACGCCCAGGCGCCCGCGGAGCCTACCGGCGTGATCGCGTAGCGATATCGACCACCGATGCGGATCTCGACGGGGTCGGACACCCCACCCCAGGTGCGGTCCCAGAGGAAATTGACCCGTTCCGAATGAACGAGGGTGGATCCCCTTGCGCCGACCTCGTACAGATCGATCCCCGCCCCGAGGAGCCCGTGGTTCTCGAACCGGACGCTCCACAACCCGGACGCGTCGTAGACTGCTTCGCGCCAAAGAGTGTCCGCCCGCGGAGAGGCGGAGAAGGAGCGAGCGAGCACGCAGGCCGTCGCGTCCTCGTGGGGGAACCCTTGGATAAAGGCGAACGGACCCGCGAGGGCGACGACGATGAGGATGACCGCGGCTAGTCGCATCGACCGGACGGTGATTCCCCCGACTCCCCACACCTGGGCGGATTCGCGAAGGGATGCGCGTCGTCGATGATGTAGCTTTGCGTATTCGTCCACCTGAGAACGGCAGGACCCGAGCCAGGAGGGCGGTTGTCGTGAGCGTCGCCGTCACGTCCTCGGCGCGGCTCAGTTGAGAGGGTTCGTCTCCTCGGCGTATTCCGTGACTCGGATCCCGCGAGCCTGCGCGGACAACTCCTTGAAATATGGAAGCGGGTCGAATGCGACCTCGGGGGGGATCGTCCCCGTCCGCTTGATCTTCCCCCTGAGGAGCCACTGGGCCGTGATGGACGGAGGGACGCCCGTGTCCACGACGCCCCCGCCGACGTTCCACCGCTTGTGCGGCCAGGTCACCGCCTCGTATCGAAGGGTCACCGGGTGTCCGTCCTTTTCCCCGATGACCGTGCAACGCTGGATGTCGACGTCGAGCTCGGGTTCCTTCGGTTTCGGGAGTGCGTCAATCGTCGTCGATGTGACGTCATAGGGGCGCACCTTCGCCCCGTCCACTTCGATAGGCTCGCGACTCGCCAAGCCGAGACGGACGAGCGTTGCGACCGTCTGCGTGAAAGGGGGCGGGAAAGCGACGATGAAGTCCAGCTCCTGGATGCCCTTGCCGATCGTCTTGGGCATCGTCACCAATTCCGAGTGAATCGTATAGTATCCTTCGACGACGCCGACGGGGGGATCGAACTCGGAGCGCTCCAGGCCCGTCAGCGCCGGGACGAACTTGATCTTCCCGTCGCGAAGGATCGGCGCGTCCATCGAGAATTCGTCGAAAATCGTCCGGACCGCGTAGGGAGGCACGAACTTGTCCGGCTCGCCGCCCGACACGACGGCCCCGCTGCTGCGAAGCGCGATCTTCCGGACGCGATCCACCTTGGCCGCACCGTACATCCCCATGACGTTCATCGTTCCGGGGGTCGACCCGATCCCGAGGACGCATGTGACCCCCGCGTCCTTGGCCTTCTTGTCCCGCTTGAGCTGCTCGATCGTCTGGTGATAAAGGCCACCGAGATCGATGTAGTGAACCCCTGCCCGGATTGCGGCCTCCATGATTGGCACGTTGAGGTCGTACCACGCGCTGTTGATCACGGCGCCCCAGCCCTTCATCTCCGCGACGAGAGAGGCCGTGTCGCGGGCGTCGACGGCGAGCGGCACGGCGCGATCGTCCTTGAACCCCTTCGCGAACGCCTTCGCCCTCCCGAGGCTCCGGCCGGCGATCCCGACGCGCTCCACGCCGGGGCTCTCGAGAAGATCCGGCACCGTGGACTGGGCCATTGCGCCGTATCCGCCGAGGATCAGCACCTCCAAGGAATCCCCGAAATTCCGGAAGGTGGAGCCCTAGATAACGGTTCGGTCGTTAGCCTTCTCGGAGTTTGGCGTCATCGTTCCGGGATCCGGTCAACGGCGAGGATCCCGATGCCGGTGACGATGAGCGCCACAACCCACGCGAAGGCGAGTGCGTATCCGGCGGACCCTGCGAGGAAGCCCATGAGGAGGGGCCCCGCGATGGACCCGAAGCCTTGCATCGCGCTGTAGGCTCCCATCGCCTGCGCGTGCGCCTCCTCCCGCGCGAGGCGGGACACCAAGGTCGCCCCGGCGACGTTCAGGATCGCCCAGCACAGCCCGACGCCAGCGTGGAGGGCCAATACGAGTCCGAGACGCGCCGACGGAGAGAGCGGGAGGCCCGCCAAAACGAAGAACGAAGGGAACAGGGCCGCACGGCCCAGGGCGGCATACATCTGCATCGGCCGGGTGCCCCATCTGTCGACCCACATGCTGGTCCGGACGTACGCGATGGAAGACGCCGCGTGGCTTGCGAGGTAAACGACAAAGACTTCGGAGCTCGATAGGAGGAGCTCCTCCGTGAGAAAGATCGGGAAGAACGCGTAGAAGCCCGTGAATCCGGCGAACAGGAAGAACACGCTGACGAGGTAGACCCGGAGCGACCGGGGGAGCCGGCCCGACGGCCCCCCGCGATCCCGGGGAGCGAGGAAGTGGAGCATCCGCATCGGTAGGAACCTGCCTCGCTCGATGCGCTGCTGCAGGTCCACGACCCCGACGTGTCGGCGGTCGACCTTGGCCAGCGGCTCGGACAGCCATGCGAAGGCGAGAAGGGCCGCCACCATGTTCAAGAGCGACGCCAGGAGGAACAGGACCCGCATCGTGGCCAGATCCCCGGATGGCGCGGTGCCCGTCGCAAGCCACCCGACGCCCACGACCACTCCGGCGGTCCAGCCGATGCTGCCGACCCGGCTCAGGAGCGCGAGCCGCTTCGTCCACAGCTTCCTTTCGGACGTCTCCATGACGAGGACCGTGCCGACGGGTCCCGCCGCCGCGCCGAGGAACCCGATGAGGACGTTCGCGGCATACAGCTGGAGGATGGACGAGCTCGATGCCATCGCCGCGAAGCTCCCGGCGGTCCCGAGGAATCCGAGGAGAAGGAACGGCTTCCGGCGTCCGAGCCGGTCGGACAGGACGCCCCAGAGCACGAAGGCCGGGACCGAGGCGATGCTGGTGGCCGCCGCGACGACGCCGATCTCGACGAGTCCGCCCCCAAGCGCGTACGCGAACAACGGGATCAGGGCGGAGGTCGCGCCACCGGCGATGCCGTGGGGCAGGTAGCAGTAGTACCAAGGGGCCCCGTGAGATCGGCCCATCCCATCCCTTGCGCGAGCCCGCGCACCTTCGACGGCGTATTTGCCGTTTGCGCTCGAATCGCTAGAAGTACAGGAGAAGGGCCAAGGGGACGGCGAACAGAAGGGCAATGAACGCTCCCAGGGCCGCGTTGCTCCCGAAGACGAGACGATAGAGACGGTCGATGCCTGCGCTGTAACGCCGATAGGAGGCGAGAGCCAGGATCGAGAAGAGGGTCACACTCCCCATCTCCAGGAGGACGATGTTCGCCGCGACACCTCCGCCCAGGACGATCGCGGCGATCAGCGTGTCGATGAACGTCGTGATGTTCGCGCCCATGATGTACGGCACGATCCCCCTGCGGTCGATGTATCCATGGAGGTAGAGGGGCACCAGGAGGCCGAGGCTGAAGGAGACGCTCGTCGATGCGAGCGTGACGAGAGCACCGATGAACAACGCCACCGCCGGGCGTTGGAGGTACCGGTGCATCCTCGGAGACCGCAGCTCCCGTTCCTCCCGGCGTCCGAAGGCCCGATCGAAGAGACCCAGGCCGGCGTAGATCGTGACGAGGGCGACGAGGAACGCCAGGGAAGACGGGAGGAACCCCACGATGCGATCGACGAAGGGCCGGAAGACCAGGTCGAAGTAGTCCAGCACAACCTGCGGGGTCCCGATCTGGAACCACGAGATCGCGCCCAGTCGGAGGAGCAGCCACCCGAAGAGGATCGCCGGAAGATAGATCGAATAGGTGACGAGGAACGAGAGGACGCCCATCGCAAGGGACTTCTCGCGTGGCTCGCCCCGGGCGAGGGAGACGGCTCCGATCACGAGGACGATGAACGCGGCACCGAGGCGCGACCCCATGATCATGAAGAAGGTCGTCTCCGCGTCCACCAGGCTCGCGTCGTAGAGGCCGAGGGAGAACGCGGCGACGGGGGACCCGCTCAGGATCCCGTAGGCCGCGAGCCACCCGAACGCGAGCGCATGCCACGGCTCCTGAATCAGAGGACCGAGGAACCCCGTCACGAGAGGACCGACGCCCCGAGCCACTTCGCGCATCAGTTGAATCCCGAGGACGAAGAAAAAGAAGCCGAGGAGCGCCACGAGCGTACGACGGAGGACGTCGACTGCGGTCCGGATGCGGGACCCCGTCGGAGATGCCCCGGGACGGCGCACGTCGCGCTCGGCCGGAGGGCGGACCATCGAGCCTCCAATCGGGTCCTTGTCGGGCGGGCGGGGATGGGTGTGTCCGTCCATAAACGTGTCCCGGTCATCCGAACGCGAGGTCGACGACTAGCTTCCCCGCCGCCAGGTAAAGCACCAGGATGAAAATGAGGGCGACCGAGCGGGTCTTGAGCCGACGGAGACCCCAGCGCGATCCGGCGTACGCGCCGACGAAGACGACCGGCACGAGGATCGGGATCAGCCGGAACTCGTCCGGGATCGCGAACCCGCCCCCAAGGGCCCCGAGTCCGATGAGGTACGCGACGAATCCGACCGCCGCGGTCGGGATGATCAGGAGGGACGACGTCCCGATGGCAAGACGCGTGCGGCGGCCGAGGACGTACACGAGGAGGGGGACGTTAAGCAGTCCGCCCCCGATCCCCATGCTCCCGGAGAGAAAGCCGGAACCGGCGGTCGCTCCGGCCGTCGCCGCAACCCGGTTTCGGGTCATCTTCGCGTGGTCGTCTTCGTCGATCGCTCGCGCATTTCGCATCCAGTCCCGGATCATGTACGCCCCAAAGAGGAGAAGGACCGCGACGAAGAACGCCCGGAAGGCGCGGTCGTTCAGGATGTACAGCGTGAAGGACGTGCCGAGGAGAGTGCCGATCAGTGCGCCCGCGACGAGGACGCCGCCGAGCCGATACGCGACGAGACCGTGGCGGTGGTGGTTGATCACGGACGACGTCGCGGTCGCGATGGTGAGCGTCAGGGATACGGGCACGGCGAGATCCGAGGCCGGCACGTTCGTCGACAGGAGTATCGGCACGAACAGGAGGCCTCCCCCGAGGCCGAGATTCGAGTAGATGAAAGCGACCGCGAACATCAGGACGGCCTGGACCAGGAGGAGCCCGATCTCCACGCGGCGCGAACCGCAGGTCCGTATTAAATCGTGACGCGAGTGTTCATCTAGGCTCGCCCGGATGGTCCACGGTGGTCCTCCTCGTCCGCTTCGGCGAAATCGCCCTGAAGAGCCGCTTCGTTAGGCGGCAGCTCCGGGACCGACTCGTGACGAACATCCAAGACCTCTTCGCGGCGGAGCGCGAGGAGTGCGTCACGGAGTCGGACGAGGCCCGTATCTACGTCCATGCGGCGGACGAAGGGAAGGCGCGGGGAATCCTCGCGCGCGGCTTCGGCATCGTATCGATCAGTCCCGCGAGGGAAGCGCATGCGGACCTCGCAACGCTCAGCGACCTGGCCGCCTCGGAGGCGGGCACTCTCCTCGGACCGGGGATGTCCTTCGCAATCCGCCCGCGTCAGGTCGGTACGCCGTTCACGAGCCAGGACCTCGGGCGGGACGCGGGCGCGGCGGTCCGAGCCGCCCACCCCGGCGTTCGGGTCGATCTGGATCGGCCCGATGTCGAAATCCACATCGAGGCCCGGAGGAACCGGGGCTTCGTCTTCCACGAATTCACGCCAGGACCCGGGGGCCTCCCCCTCGGAAGCCAGGGCCGGGCGCTCGCGTTCGTCGAGTCGGAGCCGGGGATGGTCGCTGCATGGCTCGGAATGAAACGTGGCTGCAGGATCACGGTCGCATCGCCCTCCGAAGATGGACACGTGAAACCCTTGCGGCGCTGGGACGTCCGGCTCGAGGTCGTCGAGGCGACGGGCCTCGATGCCCTTCGGGAAACCGATGAATTCTCGCGCGCGGACGCGATCTTCCTCGGCACCCGCTGGGGTGAATTCTCTCCCGCCCGACGGACCGGCATACCCGTGCCGGTCTTCGAACCGCTCATCGGCTTCAGCGACCGCGAAATCTCGAGTCTGGCCACGCGAATCCGTGCCGCGTGAGGCCTACTTGCCGCGCCGCTCGTGAGCTCCGATGCTCGGCCGCACCTTCTCCGCGCCCTTTCCCTTGTACAGGAGCCCGCGCCCTTTCTTCCCCGCGGACGTGAGCCCGCGGAAGACGCGGCCCCGGTGCGCCGGCTCGCAAATCCAGTTGATCTTCGGGTCGCTCCGGATGACGGGATGCTCGGGGTCCACGAGGATCACCTCGAAGTACTTGTGTCGACCGTCCTCCCCGACCCAGTACGAGTTGAGGACTTCCATGTTCGGATACCGCTTCCCGACACGCTCCTCCGCGATTCGCTGGATGGACTTGGCCATCGTGATCTTGAGGAGTCCACGCCGTTTCGGTTTCCGGCCGCCCATCGGGTGCGGCTTCCGGCGACCTCCGCGACGGACTCTCGCCCGGACCACGGCGTAGCCTTGCTTCGCGCGATATCCGAGTTCCCGCGCACGATCGATCCGGGTGGGCCGCTCGAGGCGCGCGAACGCCGGACCGCGACGCCACTCCACGAGACGTTGCCAGTGCGTTTCATGGACGACCCCCTCACGGGGGTTCTTCCAAGCTTGCTTCACATAGCCGTACAAGTTCCGGGGCCTACGGGGTGGCTTCGGCTCCGCCTCGCCCGCGATGCTCGGCTCCGGCTCCGGAGCCTTCTCGTCCTCTGCCATGGCCTTCATTCCCTGGATTTTCGGATTCGCCGACCGGTACATCTCCCGACCAGGGTCGCGGAAAACGCCAATGCAAAGAGGGGAGGGTATTAAACCCTTCGCGGGTTCCGACGCTGGGACCGGACCGATTTCCCGTCCGAGGGCCGACCGTCCTCGTACGACTGGCGGATGAGATCGAACGCGAAGGGCACCAGCCCCCGCGAATCAATGTGGAATCGCGCGCGGAACCAGCCCCAGCCTTGGCTGCGAGGCGCCTGGCGAGCGAGGCCGTGCGGATCCCGAAGATGCCGCGGCGGCGGCAGGATGAACACCTCGATGCGAGTCCGATGGGGACGGAGTTCCGCGAACACGCGGCCACGGCGGACGCTCCGGATCGCGATCCAGTAGCGGCCCACGCGACGATGGATGCGGTCCTGCCGACGGTCGCCCAGACGACGAAGTCGGACCCAGAGCTCGTTCACGATCGCCCGCGACTCGTCACTCGTCCGATCCAGAGCGTTCCGCATGTCCGTCCCTCCTCCCGAAAGATCGCTTGCGCATGATCAGGAGGAACTTGAAGCCTCGGAGGAAGAAGTTGAAGCGCCTCGCCCGGTGCTCCCAGAGAGGCGACCCGGAGCGATCGTGATGACGGGCGAGGACGCACGTATCCACGGCGCGGAAGGAAGCGAGGAGAAGATGGAACAGCCGGAATCCTACCGGCGTGTAGAGACCCCCCCTGTACTCGTCGCTGACGATCCAGGCGAGCACTCCAGAGGGCACGAGGACTCGCGAGGCTTCCCTCGCGACCCGGCCCATCTCGATGTAGAACCGTTCGTCCTGACACGAGAGACGGCCGAGACATCCGGGCTCCCGGGAGTACTCGATGTTGTTCGAGTAGGGAGAGTCGACGATCACCAAGGTCGCCACATGATCCTGGAGGGGCAGGGCTCGGGCATCGGCCCGTGCAACCTCTCGACGTCGGGGCACCAAATCGAACGATGCGACACGACGTCCCAGCGAGCGAGCGACGTCTTCGACCGTGCCGGAGCCCGCCATCGGGTCGACGACCAGGTCACCCACGTTCGAATACCGGCGGACGAGATTGGCCGCCGCGTCCGCTGGCGTCACGCCGTTGAAGGACGGATCCCCGAACCGCACGCGGCTCGACCCCTGGTCCGGAAAGTCCCACAGGGTCGTGGGCTCGAGGTCGGCACGGCCCAGCGCCATCCACGCTTCGGGCGAGACGACAGACGCGGCGCATCCACGAGGCCCGCAATCGACCACGGTCGGCCCACGGCCTCCGGATACTTCAAGGGGTCCGCGAGGGGGAGATGTGTGAAAGTGAAAATCCCCCTTGACACGTGCGGACCGGAGTTGCGCTCAGAGCCTCGCGCGACCTCGGGAAGTCGAGAGGATGCGTGCCACCTCCCGTCTCGTGGGGTACGGCCTGCCTGGGTCCTGGAGATGGGCCGCCGCGCACGCGTTCGCGAAGATGAGCGCATCCAGAATCCCCCGCCCGCCCAGGCGAGAGAGGACGTATCCCGCGTTGAAGACGTCCCCGCAACCCGTCGGGTTCGCGCGGGCCGCCGGGAACGCCGGGGCGCGCAGGGTGATCCCGTCGCGAAGGCATGAGGCGCCCTTCGCACCCCGGTGCACGACGACTTCCTGCACGCCGAGGCGGGCGACGTTCCTCGCGGAGTCCGGGAGGTCTCGTCCCCGACCGATCGCACGGATCTCCGCCTCGTTGCCGAGGAACGTCGTGACGTGGGGGAGGACGGACCGGACGTCGTCGACGTTCTCCCGCGTCCATCCGTCGGGATCCGTCGCTACGTCGAGGGACGTGCTCGCTCCGCCCCGGCGCGCCTGCGCGAGGAGCCGAGCGGTCCCTCGGGCTCCCAAGCGCGGGGTCCACCAGAAGCCCGCACGGTGCACATGGTCGGCATGGGCGACTAGCGATGGCGACACGCCTCGAGCGGACAGCGCGGCGTTCGCACCGGGCGACGTGACGAGCGCACGGCCGCCCTGGAGCCAGGCGACCGCCACGGAGGCCCCGGTCGGCAACGACCGGCTCTTCGTCAACCGAGCACGAACCCCATGGCGCCTGAACGCGTCGATGAGGATCGACGCGAGGACGTCCGTGCCCACGGATCCCACGAAGGTCGTCCGTGCGCCGAGGGACGCGATTTGGAGTGCGAAGTTCGTCGCGTTCCCCCCGGGACCGAGTCGCACGCCAGAGATCCGGCGCTGCACGTCGCCGGCAGGCAGGGGCCGAAGGGGCGGCGTGAAGATGTCCACGATGGCGTCCCCCACCGCGAGGACGCGAGGCCCGCGCGGCTCCATCCCTCAAGCCTTCCAGAGGCCCTGCCGCCTGAGCTCCTCCACGACAATCTTGTAGTCGGCGGGACGCCCGCATTCAGGGCAGAAGAGAGACCCGTGCGCATCCCGCGCGGGGTTCGGACCTTCCCATCCGCAGAATCGGCACACGGCGTCCTCCAATGAAGTCACAGGAAGTCCTCTAGGGTGAGTTTCTTGTCCGCCTTCTTCGGGCCCGCGTCCGGCTCCTCGAAGTCCTGGTGGAACAGGGTCGACTGCTTCGGTTGGAGGCTCCCGGTATACAGGGCCCTCTCGTCCCATCCGTAGACCTCCGTCACGTAGGCGAGGGTCTGCGCGACGCGCTTCGCGTAGTAGTCCCAGTCCGGCGTTCCCTCGAACGGCCGCCCGGATACGTACGGCACGACGTTCATGGGCTGCTTCTTCGCATCCACGACGATCCACGAGACCTTCATGCCCGGGACGACCTCGTGGCCCATCGCCTTGAGCTTGTTCGCCGCCTGGACGTTCGCCATGGACTCCGGGTTCACGTAGCGCGCCTCGTCTCGGACCGTCCGCGAGATGACGAGGGGTTCCAGGGGATCGCCTTCCTCCGGGAGGAGATTGCCGGGGATGACCCCCTCCCGGATCTTCTCGACGAGCTCCCGCGCGAACGAGATGGCCCCCTCCGTGTCCTTGTCGAGGATCCGCGCGAAGATCCGCTTCTGGGCCTCGCTCTGAAGGTTGAACGCGTCCGTGCGCCGGATCTCGTACCCCCGGACGACCAGCTCCCCGGGGATCGGCCACGCGACCTTCGCCGCGTACCTCTTCTTCTTCCCGTGGCTGAAGAACGTCTCGAGGACCCGCTCGAACTCCATGTTCACGCTGCCGTGGCTGAAGCGCTCCGCGATGACCCGACCGAATTCCTTCGTCCGATCGAGCTCCTTGTGGGGCGACTCGAAGAACACGCTGTCCGTATCCGCGTAGATCACGCGGACCCCGTCCGCCTCGAGCTCCGCGATGATCCGCTTGATGTTCTCCCGTGCAAAGGCCGTGATGCTCGCGCCGATCTCGGGGTTCGTGAAGCGGTAGAACGAGGACGCGAGGACCCCATAGAAGGCGTTCATCAGGATCTTGATTGCGAACTGGAGGCGGTCGTAGTAGCCCCGTTTCGTCGGGTCCGTCTCCGTCTTGAGCTTCGCCTTGACCTCCCCGCGCTCCCGCATCAGGTTCCCCAGGATCTGTGGGAGCAGGCCCTCCCGGATCGACTTGTCCACGAACCGCACGCCCGTCGGGCTCACGACGGACCCCGTGTCGTTCAGGGTCGTGAAGCAGATGTTGTTCTCGATGATGATCGACGGGTACATCGACGTGAAGTCGAGGACCGCGACCCAGTCGTACAGCCCGGGCTCGAGGCTGTGGACGTAGCCGCCCTCGATGGACCCCTCGCCGCGTCCCTGTCGGGTCATCGGGACGCCGAATCCGCCTCGGTCCGCCGCCCGGATGAGGATCGAGTCGATGAGCTGAGACGTGCGCCCGTTGAACGCGTCGTCGAGGGGAAGCTTCGAGACGACGGAGAGGTCCATCGACTTGTCCAGACGGGAGACCTTCTCGAGGATCCGGAGGGCGAGCTCCGCGTCCTTCTTGCAGTACGCCATGACCTTCTCGGGATTCCGGGCCCACTCCTGGTCCATGTTCCGCCGGTCGACGTCCGCCTTCCCTTCCCCCAGGAGCCAGCGGGCGACCGCGTCGAGGGTCTCCTGCTTCGGGTGGAGCTCGATCTTCACGGACCACCAGGCGTCCGCGATGATCCGGCCGTGGGCCCGCCAGAACCGTTCGCCGATGTTCGTGACTGTCTGCCCGTCCCGCGCGAGGGCCAGGCCGCCGATCCCGTTGGCCCTCGCACGTTGTTCGAGGACCGGGAGGTCGTACCCGTCGATGTTGTACCCCGTGATCACGTCGGGGTCGTACTTCCGGACGAAGGCGACGAACCCCCGGATGATTTCCTTCTCGGGTCCGGAAAGACATTCCGTCCGGAGCGCCCCGTCCTCGCGCCACGCCATGCCGAGACAGAGGATCGTCGGGTCCTGAATTGTGTTCTCGATGTCGAACGAGAGGATCTTCAGGCGCGGGACGAAGGGATCGATCGGTTCGAACCGCTCCGCCCGGACGACCAACTCCGTCGAGTACGGTCCCGAGGCGGCCGCGCCGACGACCCGGAAGCACGATGGCAGGTCGTGGTCGTAGATGAAGCGGTGCGCAAACGGGATGTCCGCCGCGAGGACCTCCGACTTGAACTTCCGGCAACGCTCCCGGTACTCCGGCGTCCTCCACGGGTGCTGGAGGAGGACCTTTCCGCATCGGCGCTTGACGCCGGAGACCTCGAGTTCGGCCGACTCGACCCCGAGGACTTCCGGGTCCCGTTTCAGGTACTCGAGGAGGGCCTGGCTTGGTTCGACGCAATAGAAGTACGGCTTGAAGTGCCACGCCTCGATCGCGATCGACCGCCCGTCCCGGGTCCGGCCGAACAGCTCGACGACGGGTTCCTCCTGGGGCCCCTCCCGCCGATATGAGGCGGCAAGGAGCCGCACGTCCCATGCGTCGCTCATGCCTTCGCCACAATCTTCACGACGTCGCCATCCTGGACCGGGTGGTCGTGGCCCACGACTCGCTTCGTCCGTCCGTCGATGGCGCGGATGAAGTGCTTACCCAACTCCGTGTGCACCTTAAAGGCTACGTCCTGGGCCGTGCTCCCTCGAGGGACGAGGAACGCGTCCGGCAGGACGTTTCCCTTCTTGTCCGTCCAGTGCTGCTCGTCTTCCACCGGGTACACCACGACGAGGTCGAGGAGCTTCGTCACCGCCTCCTCGATGCACATCTGGACGCCCGTGGACCCGCGCTCCTTGAGGAAGTCTCGCACGCGGTCCAGGCCCTTCGCCTGGGCGGAGGTGAGCCTCGCGGGGTCGAGGATCTCGAACGAGGGGGCGCCGGGCTCGTACGCGATGAGCCCGCCTTTCGCCGCGCGCCGGAGGGCGAGCTCGTACTCCGAGGCCGTCGGGATCGCCAGGTAGCCGTCGAGGCCCGTGAAGCGAGAGAGCTGGCTCGCGCTCGCGAGGTCCGCCTTGTTCGCCGCGATGATCATGGGTTTCCCGCGGCGGCGGACGCCGTGAGCGACGCGCAGGAGGTCCTCCGGGGTCCAGCGGCTCATCTTCGCGTCGAGGGGCGCGTCTCGAAGGGCGAGATGGACCTGCGACTCCGTCAGCCCGAGCCCCGTGAGCTTCCCGTGGACGATCCGCTCCGGAGGAACGGCCTCCAGGTCCGCGCGGCGGGAGTCCTTGTCCCAGTTCCGACCCAGGATTCCCGCGATCCAATGGGCGAGCTCGGCTTCGAGGAACCGGACGTCCTCGAGCGGGTCGTGGCTGCCCGGTGCGACGGGGCGGCCTTCGAAGTCCGTGCCCCCGGACGCGTCGACCACGTGGACGAACGCGCTCGCCTGCCGCAGGTCGTCGAGGAACTTGTTCCCGAGACCTCGCCCCTCGTGCGCGTTCGGTACGAGGCCCGCGACATCGAGGAGCTCGAGGGGGACGAGCCTCGTACCGCTTTGGCAGGGCGCGTTGTTCGGGCTGCAGGGCTTGCCCAGATCCAGATGGGGGCACCGCTTCCGGACGTACGCGACCCCGCGATTCGCGTCGATCGTGGTGAAGGGATAGTCCGCGATCTGAGCGGGGGCGAGGGTCGCTGCGGAGAAGAATGTCGACTTGCCCACGTTGGGCTTCCCGACGACCCCCAACTCCACGGATGCGAGGAAAGGGCTCCGCGCTCAAGTAATTTGGCGGCGACGGCGGAGCAGCAGGCCGAAGAGCAAGATGGACACCACCGGAACGAGGAAGTCCCGGAATTCAGGGATTTCGAGGTGACCCCACGTACTGGGATCTGTGTCGCTTGGGCTTGTGTTCCCCCAACGGAACGTCGATCCACCGCTGTCGTCTTTCGCAATGACCGCGAATCCGGCCTGCTGATTGCTCGTCGGTGTGTCCGTGCCCCAGACGTTCGCAAAGCGAATCTTGAACTCGTAGACCTGCTTATTATTCGTACGGAACTCACCAGCCGCTGAATTCCCGCTATCGCAATCTGGGTTGCAGGCTGTCCAACCGACGCCATCACCCTTCGACGACTCGATACTCGTGGAACCGGAAATCACCCGGAATTTCCGATCCGTCGCCTCGGGCGGGCTTGCCCCGTCGTGATTCGTGTCGAAGTAGATGACCCCCTCGTCGTTAGGGTCATCGTCCGCATCCCCCGTTATTTCGACACAGACGTACACGTAGAATCCGGACGTCCCGACCTTGCCGGTCAGGCCTGCCGCAGAGAAGTCTCCGGCACTGCTGTACTCGCTCGCGCCGCAGTCGCCGTCCACGTTGGGCGCGCTCCCGAGCGCCTTCGCTTCGGCGAGCCCGGGCGACGCTCCGTGGAGGGGCTGGAGGCCCGGGACGGCGGACGCGCGAAGGGGAGCGGAGGACGGAGTGGCGATCGGATCCGTCAGATCCCCGGAGTTTGACCAGTCCGTGGCCTCGAACACGACACGGGTCACATTCGCCGCGGGGCCTAGGGGTAGGGAGCCTTCGATGGACGTGGCGTTTTTCGCGACGGGGACGGGACCCGGCACCCTCGTCCACGCGCCGGTCCAGGCGTATAAGGTCCTCGAGGTGATCCGTCCACCATGGCCGCGGATCTCGAGAAGGTAATCGGCGAAGATTCCGACGAATGGGAAGCCGACCGTATCCGAGGAGTTCTCGTCCGCGTAGATGCGCAGGATGTCCTCCCCCGTACGACGCGGTTCGGGGGTCGCATTCGGCGATGGTCCGCCGCCCGTGGAGCCGGGAAGGATCGGGACGAGCCTCTGTGGCAAAGAGCCTGCGAGGAGAAGACCGCTTACCTGAACGTGGAAGTACGCTGTGGAGTCGACACGCGCGGCGCCGTACCGGGCAATGTCCAGATCGGGGTTGTCGACACGGGACGGATCCGAGTCCGGGACCCGCTCCGTGGCCCAATCGGCAAAGAGCCCGTCGACGCGCTTCGAGGCGTTCGGCGACTGAACATACGCCCGGGCAGGCCCGCCCACGACGAACACGGGCCGCGGGGCCGTGGCCCCTAGGACGTCGACTTCGACGGAATCGCCAGGCAAAAAGCCCGGGGCCTGCCCGCTCACGCGTAGGGACGCGGAGGGCTGGCCCCGGGTCAGGTTTATGGATTCCGCCGAGAGGGAGGTGATCAATCCGAATGTCGCGTTCAGCCGAAGAGAGGAAACGGTCCAGCGCTCCACATCGGACGCAAATCCGAGGCCCCGAACTTGGATTTCAAGGAGGTCCGTCGCACCGCCCGAAAGGACGGTCGTCAGCGAGACGACCTGCATGCGGACCGCTCCCGGAACGCGCGCAAGGAAGGCCTCGCCGCGACTCCGGCCGCCTTCGTAGTCGTCCGCGAGGACGGCGACACGGAACGCATCCGGATTGAAGGGTTCGAGATCGAATGTGGAAACGCGGAGCTCGACGCCCTGTGAGGATGCGGCGGCGTCCACGGAGGCGCCCGCCTGACGCCGGCTCCAGTTGAGCTCCGCCCCCGACGGGAACGAGAATCCGCGCGCGCCGACGACGGTGCCGTTCCCTCCGTAGGCCTCGAGGACGTGGTCCGCGCCGAGCCCCTCGAAGGCGAGGCCAGTCGCCGAGTCCCCGTCCGCATCGACGAGGAAGTAGATTCCGTCGTATCCGACGGAGTCGCCGAACATGGAGCCGCGCGTCGCCGCGAAGAGGTATAGCCGATCCCGGTCGAGGACGCTGGCGTACCTCGCGAGCTCGATGTCCGGGTTGGATGCGGACGTCGCCGCGTCGAGGGCCGGAATGCCGGCCCAGTCGACGAAACTCCCATCGATCGCAATCGAGCCGGTCGGTCCCGTCACGGGAAGATACAGGGCGGCCCCGATCAACACGGCCATCACGATTCCGGCGATCAGGAATCCGAGGGTCGTGCGCCGGGACGCGCCCTGAAGGCTCCGGGCAGGCAGGCGCGCGCCGTTCACGTAACCCCGCCCGTTCACGAGGCCGTTCGTCCGCCCGACGCCATTCACGAGACCGTTCACGCGGCCTTTCCCGTTGATGAATCCGTTCACCCGGCCCCGGCCGTTCACGAGCCCTTTCCCGTTCACGAGACCCGTCCCATTGACGGCGCCGTTCACGAATCCGGTCCCTCGTCCGCGCTTGGGCCGCCGGTGCAGGAAGGATCGCGTCCGGAACCCGCTCGGGGTCGAGACATGCGGGGAGTCGGGCTCTCGCGGGGGGACGACGGGCTTAGGGGTCTCTTCCTGCGTCTCGGACGCCGCGGTGACGCGCTCGGGCTCCGGCTTGGTCTCTGAGACGACCGACGGTTCCGGCTCCTCCCGCTCGGGGGCCGCCTCGAGCTCGCCGAGGATGCTGTCTAGAGTCTGCATCTCCTGCTCGGGAGCCGGGGCCTCGGGCAGGTCGAGCTCGTCGCGCTCTTCAGCCGGGGGTCCGCCGACGGCCGCGCCGCAGGCGGGACACTTCTCCGCGCCGACCGGGATCGATTTCCCGCACCGGACGCACGACAGGCTGCCCTCCTCGACATCCACGGACCGCTGGAAATCCACGAGCTCCTGCTCCAGGGCCGCCGTGTTGACGACCTCGCGAAGGGTCGTCCGCAGCTGCTCCGCCGCGGTCGGCTCGTTCGTCACCCTGGCGAGCACGCGGGACCGGGCGATCGCGACCTTTCGTTTCCCCGGATTGAGGGCCGAGGCCTTCTCGAAGGACTCGAGGGCTTCCTTCGGACGGCCGAGGGAGTCGAGGAGGATCCCCCGCGCGTACCAGAGGTCTTCGTCGTCCGCCTCATCCATGAGTCGAAGATCGTAGAACGCGAGGAGACCCTGGTCCCCGTCCCGGATGAGGTTCGCGCGGGCCGCCTCGTCCATCTCCTCCTCTTCGAAC
>DATEUA010000087.1:0-5554 GCA_035283405.1 Thermoplasmata archaeon
ACCGCGGCGCCGAGGCTGAACGACTCCCCAGCCGCGTCGCCCGTCGCGGCCTGGTTCGTCGAGAGGAAGAGACCGAAGTCCCCGCGGAACCCGACGCCGCTGAGGGCGCGGTTCCCCGTGCCTCCGGCTGAGGGCCCGATGAACTGCCCAGCGTACGCGTTCGTGACCGCGGGCCCGCCAATCGCGATGTAATGGATGAGCGTCGCATGCGCCGGGTTCGGGTTCGTGGTCCAACTCAAGGTGAAGCCGTCCGCGTCAAAGGACGACAGGTCCGCGACCCCGTCGACGGTCGGGGTTCCGGCGCTGAAGATTCGAAGGATCGAGGCCGCCGAACCCTTCCCCGTGTTCGTCGTGGCCAGGAGGTTGTCGGACGCGAGGGCGACCGCGTACCGCTGGGAGGACGACGCGGCGAACCCGAAGCCGCCGTAGTCGTTCGCCGTGTGGGCCTGGTCCGTCACCCGCGCGTACCAGAGGATCAGCGCCTTCGGCTGGAAGCCCACCCCCGTGATCGCCTGACTCCCCGTCCCGTCGAGCTTCCGGACGAACGTCCCCTGCCGGACGTACATCGCGTCCATGCCCACGAGGGAGAACATCACGTCGAACGGAGAAGCGGAGCCCTGAGACCACGTCCATGCAACCCGCGACGGATGTCCGATCTGATAGATTGAGCTCAGGGCGGACTTCGCATTCGTGTTCGTCTCGACGGTCACAGAGGACCACGAGCCGGTGTACTTCTGTGCCTTCATCTGGTTCGTGCTCGCGATGTAGAACGCGTACAGGTCTCCCGTCGAGGTTTCGCGGGTGATCGTCGCGTACGTATTCCCGGACGCGGCGTCAAGGGTCGTCGCGGCGCCCCAGGAACCTGTCCGCTGCCGGTACTTCACGGCGCCGGCGCTGTCGACGTACACGAGGTGAATATTGAACGATGGGTCCACGACTGCGGACGGCGCGCTCGTGAGGACGCCCGCGGTCGTCGTGTCGATGTTCTCGAGAGTGGCCCAAGAACCCGATTTCTTCCTCCCGTCGATCACACCGTCTGCGTACCAAATCGCATAGATTTCGCCGGAACCGAGGGGCAGGACCTGTCCTTGGACGAAGTTCGCTGAGACCGAGGCAGCTGCAGGGAAATCGTGCGGTTCCCACGCGGAAACGTCATCCGCGCTGGTCGAACGCGTGACGGAGAAATCGTAGTTGTTCCCGCCCGCCGACTTTGCGCTAGATCCGATCCAGAGGAACCCGCTCGAATCACGGGAGATGAACGCGGTCTTGCTCGTGACGGAACTCGAGCTCACCGTGACGGTCGCCTGGGTGCCCCATGTGATCGTCGTGCCGCTGATTGTGCCCCGGCGGACCGCGACCGTCGCGTCGTTGTTCGTCCCGTCCCCGACGACGTAGACGATCTTCGTGCTGCCCGTGTCATGGAACCATACGGACGGCTTCAGAACGCCGCTCGTCGTGAAGGCGTTCGCCTTCGAGCTGACCCAGGAGAGGCCGTCCGCGCTCGGTTCGTACACGGTGTTCGATCCGTCCGAGTAAAAGGCCCAGAAATTCGAACCGTCATGGAAGATGTTCCTCTGGGCGGGTCCCCCGGTGGGAGTCGCCGTCGCCGTGTCGATGATCGCCGTCGGGTCGAGGACGACCGGATATTGACGACCGGCGGCCTGGAGGAACGAGGCCGGGACCGCCATGGAGAGGGAGACGACGGATCCGGCGACCTCGCCCTCATACCAGCCGGAGACCGTGGTCGTGGGCCGCCGCGACTCGTAGGCGAACGGCGCCTCGAACCGGATCCGTTGCCCTTCGTACTCGACGACGATCGGAGAGGAAGAACGGAACGAACCGTTCACGGGAACCCCCCCGACAAGAAAGACGCTTCCGTCCGGAATCCGGAGTTCCCCTTCGAGAGCGACGACCGTCGATCCCGAGACGGGGGGGGATTCGAGCCAGACGTTGTGTTTCATCCGGTCCGTCCCGAGTTCGTACACTTCCCATGCATTCGAGAAGCCCGTTAGGACGACCTCGGATCCGACGACTCGCACGGGCGTCGCCACGGGAGACTCCGGCGCGTCGAGCACCCCGGCGAGATGTGAGGTCCTCCAGCCGATGAAGAGGGTGCCGTACCTCAGAAGGAGTTCCTCCGTCTGACCTCTCGTCGACCTCACGTAGCTCTCGAGAAGCGTCCCGCTGGACCGATACGCGTAGTCTCCTCCGTCCGTCGGGACGTAGGACGGGGTAGGACCTACAAATACGGAGGCCGAGAGGCTTGGCGCGCCGAAGCCGACGGAAGGCCCGACGGAGTCGGAGCCCCCGATCCAATCCGAGATCTCGAGGTACATGGAGGGGAACGGGACGAGCGGGAGCAGATCCGCACGGGCCTCGAACTGCACGTCGGAGACCGCGAACGGGACGGACGCGATGGGGAGCCACCGCCACTCCGTTGCGGTCGCCCCGACGAACGAGGAGAGCGAGGCGAATGCAATCAGGCCCTCGCGGCCACGGATCTCGACGAGGTAGTCCGCCCCGATCCCCGAGCGGAGAAATCCGGTCGCGGTCACGTTGTCCGCATCCACGTAGAGACGCACCTCGTCTTCACCGATCTGGGGGGGCACGGCGGTCGGGCCGACGTAGACCGTCACGTTGCGTCCCGCGTACGGGGCGGGGAACGATGCCGGAATCGTCGTGTTCAGCCAGAGGTCCGGCCCGCCGAATGCATATTCGATCGATCCGTCGCCGTCGTGGTCGCCCGAGGCCTGGGCGTCCGACACCCCGTCGTTGTTGAAGTCAGCCGGGAAGATGTCGTCCGCATCGGGCACGGTGTCGCGGTCCTGGTCAGACCCGGCAATGGGTCCGGGCGGCACTTCCGCGGGTCGTGACGTCACGACAGTCCCCGAGAATGCGGGGCCTCGCAGTCGGACGTGGAACGTCAGGTTCGTGGCTCCGGTAGCCGCACCAAAGCGCTCGATGTCCGCAGACGGGTTCCCCAACGTCGCCCCTTCGCCGGTCGTGTCGAGGACCTCCCGAGTCCACTCCGCGAAGGCGCCGTCGACGATCGGTACGACCGGGACCTGCCCGAGATAACTGAGTCGCTCGGGCGAGGAGGCCGTCCGCAAGGTCACGATTGCGCCCCCGGCGGCAACACTCGCCGCGTCGGGGAGAATCGCGCCGAGGGTCCTCCCGGATGAGCTCAAGGATGACGCGGACACGGTCCACCTCACGGTCGTCCCGTCTGGGACGCCGACGCCCGACAGGGGCAAGGTGACCAGGGGCGCTCCTGGCGTCGTCTCCGCGAGCACGCCGCCGACGTCGCTCAGCCGAAGCCGCGAAACTTCCGCCACGGACGCGGTGCCAAGAATCTCGAGGCTCAGGCCGGTCAGCGTCGCGTCCGCCCCGATCGCCTCGACGTCGATCGTGAGGAGAGGGATATCGCTACCCGCCAGGACCGAAGGCGCGACGGACCGCTGGACGACGCGGACGTGGCCCGCCTGGGGTCCGAGATGGATGTCGGAGGTGTCGCGCGCACCGTCCCAGCCAAGGGTCGCGACGGTGAGGACCGGGAGCCCTCGCGCCTCGCCCAACAGGAGCCACTCCACGGCCACCTCGAGGCGGTTTCCGTTGGAGGCCGCGGCGATCGGCGCAGGATCCGTCCACGTACGCCAGTCCCGAGGGTCCGACACGGAGCTGGACGCGCTGTAGGCCAGCGCACGCTGGACAATCCCGCCAGAGCCTTGGATCTCAAGCATCCGATCCGCGCCGAGGCCTTCGATCGGGTACCCGGTCGCGGGGCTCCCGTCCAGGTCGACGAACACGTAGACCGCATCCATGTAGGTCGGCGGAACCGGAGATCCTGCGAGGGCTTGGCCCTGAACTTCAACCAGGAGGGAGAGGGAATACGTCTCGTTGAGCAGAGCAATCCGCATCAGGTCGACGTTCGGGTTGCCCACACCGGACGAGAAGGCGTAGGAGCGGATGTTCGACCAGTCGTCGAAGCGACCGTCGATCGTGATCGCGGACGGGGGCCGGGCCAAATCCGACGACAGGAAGAGAGGCAGTATCAGGAGACCGACTGCGACGAGCGGCACCACGTACAGCTTCCAGCGACTCCCTGCGTTTTCCCGCCGGAACCGTGGCGACCCGAGGCCATTCGTGAGGCCGTTACCGTTCGTGAGGCCGTTCGTGAGGCCTCGCCGAAGCGAGACGAGTCCGTTCGTCAAGCCATTCGTCCGGCCCATCCCGTTCGTCAAGCCATTCGTCCGACCCAGACCGTTCGTCAAGCCGTTCGTCCGGCCGCGGAGCCCGTTCGTCAAGCCGTTCGTTCGCCCACGGACTCCGTTCGTCAGGCCGTTCGTCCGACCCCGCAGGCCGTTCGTCAAGCCGTTCGTGCGCCCCCGGACGCCGTTCGTCAGGCCGTTCGTCCGACCCCGCAGGCCGTTCGTCATCCCTGTCGCGCGCGCGGCGGTCTTCTCTCGAACCAATCCGTTCGTGAGCCCGGTCCGGGAGTCGACCTTGCGATTCTTGCCCGACGGTTCGAGAGGCGGCGAAATCCCACGCTTGCTTCCGGCCGGCCCGGACTTCGGAGCGGGCGGCTTCCTCAATTTGTCAGGCCCAGGAGGAGGCTCCTCGGCCTCGAGGGTCTCCTGGATTCCCACCTGCGCGAGCGCAGTAAGTTCGTCGACGATCTGCGCATCTCCTGAACCCGCCGCCCCACAGTTCGGGCAACGCGTCTCTCCGACGGGAATCGCGCGGCCGCAGGCATGGCACGCATGGGAGCGTTCGTCGCCGGCCTCGCCGATTTCCTGCGAACGCACGCGACTCGCCCGTGCCTTGTCCGCATCCCCCAGGTGAGTGTGCAACTTCGCTTTGAGCGCCCAGAGCCCTGGGTAGCGAGGGTCGATCTTCACGAGGCGCTCGACTGTCTCCAGAGCCCCCCGCGTCTCGTCCATAGACGCCTGTGCCGCCGCGATCGCAAACAAGGCATCCGGGTCGGCGGGGTCGAGCTTCAACCGCTCCTGAGCGATTCGGATGATGAAGGGAGCGCGATCCTCGGAGGTGTGTTCGGACTCCGCCCCCCATGGTTCATCCTCGCCCGGCGGGGGTTCCCGAGAGCCGGACGGCGGAGACCGACGTCGTCGGTCCGGCGGCCTCCCCCCCACGGGCTCGCGGACGACGTGAAGCCCCTTCGGGGTGTCCTGAATCACATGGAACGCCGCGTCCGGGGCGGTGTCCTTCAGGTGCAGCACTCCGATCTTGCGGACGATCCGGTCTCCCTCGCGAGTCCGCTCGATCTCGATGACGCCGTCGAACGGCTGGTGGAGGGTAGACAGCTGCGACGCGGTGTGCATCTCCTTCTCGAGGAGGTAGAGGGCGGTATAGCGGAAGCGAGCGAACTTCGACCTCGAACTCTGCGCGAACGCGCAGACCTGCCCGACCTCGAAGACGCTCATCGCGGGCGAAAGCAGCTCGACGATGGCACGCCGGGGCTGGTCTCCCCCCAAGGCGGCGATCGCGCGGCTCAGCGCGACACCGACGTTCGTTAGGTCGATCGACGACCGCAAGA
>DATEUA010000088.1:0-8717 GCA_035283405.1 Thermoplasmata archaeon
CGCTGAACGCGATATCGTTGAGGCGGCGGATCGCTTCCGCGGCGGCGAGCCGGTAGCCTGCCACGACGACGGTCGGATGGACTTCCAGCTCGATGAGGCTCTCTGCCTGCTTCAGGAGTTCGCCCGCGATCACGACGGCACTCGTCGTTCCGTCCCCCACCTCGTCGTCCTGGGTCTTCGCGACCTCCACGAGCATTTTCGCGGCGGGGTGCTCGACCTCGATGTCCTTCAGGATCGTCACCCCATCGTTCGTGATCGTCACGTCGCCGAGGGAATCGACGAGCATCTTGTCCATCCCCTTGGGACCCAGGGTCGAGCGGACCGCATCCGCGACCGCCCGCGCGGCGGCGATGTTGTTGAACGCCGCCCCTTTCCCATGTTCTCTGCCGGTCCCTTCTTTCAGGATGATAATCGGCTGGCCTGTCATCATGTGAATCGCCCTGCCTATGAAAGGGCTTCTATATAAGCGCTTCGTGTGCCACCCGAGGCGAACCGGGCATCGTAGTCGTAGGTCGGGTCTCGTGTGGCAACCTGATCCTCGTAGACGGCGACACGCAGCGCGCTCTCGTCAGAACCCGAGGCACGGGCGGCCCGGCGCGTCCGGACGAATCGGTTTCACGACGCGACGCATGACTTCGGATCGGCCCGAGGAAGTCATGAAACCGCGGGCGAAATCCGGCCCGAGTTGCGCGCCGGAGGGAGGCCCCGCGGACGGCCGGGCGGAAGTTTATATTCTACCGGGGTGAACTTCCCCTCACGGTGCATGTTCCCATGGATCATCCCATTCATGTGACCGACGCGGATTTCGACCGGGTCGTCAAGGAAAACCCCTACGTGGTCGTCGACTTCTGGGCGGAGTGGTGCGCCCCCTGCCGCGCGATCGCCCCGGTCGTCGAGGACCTTGCGAAGCGGTACGCCGGCCAGGTGACCTTCGCGAAACTGAACAGCGACGAGAACCCACAGAAGGTCCAGGAATTCATGGTCATGGGGATCCCGACGATCCTCTTCTTCCGTAACGGGAAGCTCGTAGACCAGGTCGTCGGCGCGATGCCGAGGGGTCCCTTCGAGGAACGTGTCAAACGTCATCTCGCGTGACGACACCTAAATATACGTCCGAAACGTCTGGGCGGGCGAGAAGCCGATGGGCACCTTGATCGAGATGCTCGCGTCGAAGAACAAGCCGGCCAGCGTGGAGCCGGGCGTGGTCCCCCTTCCCATGGCTCCGAAGGAGCACGAGGGTGCCTGCGGCGACGCGTGCGGCTGCGCGGACGGAGAGCAAGGCGGCTGTTGCTCCCCGTAGACGAGCGTGCTCCGCTACTTTCGCGATTGAAAATCACAGGGGATAATCGTCCCCCCGCGGTTAAATAGCCACCCGCCACCTCGTATCCTTACAAAGAGGAGGCGACGACACGGATCCCCTTGAAGCGTCGAGACTCGTGACCGACGAGTACTCGGCAAAGATCCTCGTTGCAACGTTCAAGAAGCCTCGCTCGGCGATCGACCTGAGCCGGGAGTATGGCATCCCGATTGCGGCGTGCTACCGGAGGATCCACGCCCTCGAGCAGGCGGACCTCATCCGCTGCACGGAACGCGCCCTCACCCAGAAGGGCAAGCGGATCTCCCTCTACATGTCCCAGCTGAAGAACGCCTACATCTTCTTCGAGAACGGCCGCCTTCGCGTGCGATTCCAGCTCGCGACCGGCATCACGAAGGACTTTGGCGGCGACTGGAAAGCCGTGGACGTCGTCGAACCAACCCCCTGACGCTGAAACCCCTCCTCCACAACCCACAGGCAGGACCGAGAACCCCTCGTCCTGCCTCTTCTTTACCCAACGTGTGGCGGAGGCGCTCGACGGCCCATCGTCCGAGTTGACAAATCTCTCCATCCGCGTTCGGGCATGGCCTCGGTCGGACGCTCTCGCTCCTGAGACCGTTGACAATTTCATCTTATAGGGGGCCCGCGTGGCGGCAATTCACAATGGACCGCGAGCGCATGAAATACCTGTTCCGCGAAGTCTTGGGGGTCGATGTCGACCAGGTCGTGAATCAGGTCGTCGCGACGATTGCGGTCGAACGGGCGAAGCAGGCCCAAGAACACAGCCGGGACTGGAAGAAGTACATGGGCTCGGAGGGCGGACTCGTCGTACTGCCCTCGAACGTCACCCGGTTGGGGCGGAAGGTCTCGAGGCCGTGAGGGGACGGAGGCCGCGACCCTCCCGTCGCGGCCCCATGCTTTCTCCGGCCGCGAATCGACTATCCTTAAATCGCCCGGTCTCATATCGGGCTCGATGTCCGACTTCCGGGGGAGGGACATCCTGTCCATCCGCGACCTCTCTCGGACGGACATCGAGACGGTCCTGAAGGCCTCCCGGCGGATGGTCCCGCACGCCCTCGGGAAGAAGGTCTCCCGCTCCCTCGAAGGCAAGATCCTGGCGACCCTGTTCTTCGAACCATCCACGCGGACCCGGCTGTCCTTCGAGAGTGCGATGACCCGGCTTGGGGGACGCACGCTCGGCTTCGCCGGGGCGGAGGGAACGTCCGTCGCGAAGGGTGAAACCCTCGCGGACACGATCCGCATGGTCGAGGCATACAGCGACGGGATCGTCCTGAGGCATCCGCAGGAAGGCGCCGCGCGGCTCGCCGCCGAGTTCTCCGAGAAGCCCGTGATCAACGCGGGGGATGGCGCGGGGCAGCACCCGACCCAAACCCTCCTCGATCTGTTCACGATCTGGGACGAGAGGGGAGGCATCGAGGGGCAGCACGTCGCCCTCGTCGGGGACCTGAAGTACGGCCGCACGGTCCACTCCCTTGCGTACGCCCTCGCGGACCTGGGCGCGACCCTCGCCTTCGTGAGCCCGCCGACCCTCGAGATGCCGCGCGAGATCCTCGAGCACGTCAAGGAGCGTGGGCTTTCGTTCAAGACGGCGCATCGGCTCGAGGACGTGATCCGGGAGGCGGATGTCCTGTACGTTACCCGGATCCAGAAGGAGCGGTTCCCCGACCCCCAGGAATACGAAAAGGTCGCGGGCTCCTATCGGGTCGATGGGGATCTCCTACGAGAGTCGAAGCGGGACCTGATCATCATGCACCCGCTTCCGAGGACTACGGAGATCGCCCCGGAGGTCGACCGCACGAAGCACGCGGTGTACTTCAAACAGGCCTTCAACGGGGTGCCCGTCCGGATGGCCCTGCTCGATCTGATCCTCGGGGGCGCCGGATGAAGGAGCTCCGCGTCACACCGATCCGGAACGGGACGGTGATCGACCACATCCCCGCGGGCATGGCCCTCAAGGTCCTGAAGATCCTGGGCATCGGGGACGGGGTCTCGTCGACGGTGACCGTCGCGATGCACGTCCCGAGCCAGGCGATGGGATGGAAAGACATCGTGAAGGTCGAGGATCGGGAACTCGGGGCGCGGGAAATCGATAAAATCGCCCTTATCGCGCCGACGGCGAGCGTGAACGTGATCCGGAATTACAACGTGGCGGAGAAGCGGCGCGTCGCACTCCCGGACCGGGCCCTGGGGATCCTGCGATGCGGCAACCCGAATTGCATCTCGAACACCCGGGAACCCGTGGAGTCGGAGTTCCTTGTGCGCACGAAGACCCCGTTGCGGGTCGTGTGCAAGTATTGCGACCGGGAACTCGAGGACATCCCCGCCCACATCCTGTGACGCTCGGCCGTCAGGTGGACCAGGTCGTCGCGCCGAGGATCGTTCCGTCGGACCATCGAAGATAGAAGACGAAGGCATTCGACAGAGGGAGCGGCACGCCATCGCCCCGGACGTGGAACGCGTCTCCGGCCGAGACTAGGCCGTCCCCATCGTCGATCCACCGAATGGAGAGGCGGACGCTTCCGGACTGTACCGTCGTCGACTGCCCGGCCGCGGGAAGGGCCGTGATGGGGCCGAACGCCGCGTCCCGCTGGATCTGAAACCGGAAGTTCTCGGGCCCGTGGAGCTGGGTGATCGTCTCCACGGTGACCGTCACGTTCCCGTCGAGGTCTTCCGTCGAGTTCAGGAGCGCGACCGGGTGGGGGACGGGAGCTGCGAATATGCCTGACAGGAGCGAGGAGAGGACGAGCACACCGACGATCGCCCCGACCACGAGGATTACGACCACAACGATCAGGACGATCGGGAGGGCGTCGCTGCGCGGTCGAGCCGGGGCTGTCGGCGGCGGGTACATGACCGGTCCCGTGGGCGGAGGTGCGGCCGCGGGAGGCGGGGTGGGAGGTCCGGTCGCCACGCGAACCCGAGAACCGGCTCCCGAGAAAAGGCTTGCGCGGACCTATTTCTTTGGACCGAAGCGTTTAAGTGAAGTCGCCTGGATACGCGGTGTGCAGAAGGGATGGTGCCTCCTTGCTCGAGGAAATCTCCGAGATCATCGGACTCCAGGTCTACACGAACAACGGCGTGTTCCTGGGCAACGTGAACAATCTCGTCGTGGACGTGGACAACGGCAAGGTCGACGGGGTGTTCGTCGGGGAGACGAACCCGCTACTCGTCGAGGGAAGCCGCGCGGTGAGCGTGCCCTTCCGGTGGGTCCAGAGCGTAGGGGACATCGTGATTCTCCGCTACTTCCCCCGACGCGTGACCGCGAAGAAAGGCGTCCTCGCAGAGCCCGCTCCTGCGCAATAGGTTGACCGCCCGGACGGCAGGTTTATTCTCCAGCGTCCGAATCCAGTTCCGTGGCGTTGACCGAGGAGCCGGCGTCGAGCCCGCGGCTCGTGGTCTTGGAGATCTCCGAGCTCAAGGGCCACGAGCGGACCCAGCCCGCCCTACTGGACCGGATCCGCGAGGAAATTCGGCGGGACAGATGCCTCCGAAACCCGATCCTCGTGGCCGATCGGCACCTCGTCATCCTGGACGGACACCACCGCTTCGAAGCGCTGCGTCAGCTCGGGTGTCGGCGCATCCCCGCGTACGTGGTGGACTATGGCTCCGATGCCGTCCGGGTCGATGTCTGGCCGGACGCGACCGTCCGCGCCGTCACGAAGGACGAGGTCATCCGCCGAGGCGTGATCGGGGACCTCTTCCCGCCGAAGACCTCCCGTCATCGAGTCCTGGTGATCCTCGACGAGCGTCCGACCGCCCTCGAAGATCTCATGTAGCTACGGCGGAACCGTCCCTCCGCGACGGTCCCGGCGCCGCCGTCGAAGGATGAGCGCGATGCCGATCGCGGCCCCTGCGGCCCCGGCGATCGACCAGTGGAGGACACCGAGCCCCAGGAACGTGGGCGACTCGAGGGCCTGATACCGGTAGGATTCGAGGTCTGTCACCGCGATCCGGACGCCGGTCTCGTTGAACGTCTCCGAACGCACGTTGTTCCCGATGGTCGGTGCGAAGAAGAGGTGCACGAAGCGCCCGTCCGGGAACGTCTCGTTGATCCGATACGCGTCGAATGTCCCGGCGCGCACCTGGACGTTCCCCCGTGCCTCCACCCGGTAGCCGAGGGTCCGCACCCCGGAGACGTTCGAATGGAACGTTTTGCTCAACGGGTCTGCGCGGACGAAGAAGTCCTCCGTCGCGTTGAATCGCTCTATGACGTGGCCTGTGTCGCCCACGTCCACAGGAAACCGCCACCGATCCTCGAGGATCTCAAAGGTCGTCTCACTCTGGACACGGAGCGCGAAGTCTTGCTGGAAGGGGATCGTCTCTCCGTCGGCCCTCAGGTCGATGTAGCTCGAGACGATCTTCAATGCCTCGATCCCAAGAAACTCCTCACCGACGAGCAACCAGGTGCCCGCGACGGAGACGGAGTTGCCTTCGAATTCAACGTCTCCACCCGCGTCCCCGTTCCCCTGAACCGCGATCCGGAACACGTCGTACGGCGTCCCGTTCAACGCGAACGTCTGCTGTCCGTCCAAGCGAAACGTCACGTGGCCTGTGAGGGTGAGTCCCGTCGAAGCGATCGTGTTCGTCCAATACGTCCAGAAATCTCCGATCCGCAGGCTCGGTGCCTCCAAGTCCGCGGAGGCGGGTGAGGACGCCAGGACCAGGACGAGGACAAGGAGGCCCCCCGCGCTGCGACGCACGCGCTTTCATTCGTAGCGTCCGTCATAAGCTTTCCTCGGGCGCGTCCTCGACGCGCTTCCCCGAGGGATGAGGTCGTACCCGAAGGCGGCCCGGGAACGGGCGCCTCAGCCCGGACCCTCCAAGGAGGCGATCGAGAAAGACCGCGAGGGCGGCGACCTCGGAGTGGGGCTGGTGGCCCACTGCCACGTTCCAGTCGACGAGACGAAACACGTCGCGGGGCACCTTCTCGGCTCCCACGACGACGAGCAGGTTGTCCCTCGGGATCTTCAGGAGGACGTCGTCGATCGGCAACCCGTACATCGTGAGGTGCACCTTCGTCCCCTCCCACGTCCGGAGAGTGCGGCGCCACGAGACGCCTGTCTCCACGGAGAAGGACCCGCCGAACTTCCGGACGACACCCGAGACGGTGCGCTCCAGCCCGGGGTCCTTCGTGGACACGAGGACTCGGTCCGCACCGAACGCCCGGCCCGTCAAGGCGACATGGGTCGTCACCCGCTTGTCACGGGCCGGCCGGTGGCCCAGGCGCAGGATCGTGATCACGCGTCAGTCCTCGAACCGCATGATCCGGTGCCCGCGAAAGTCGAGGCGTGCGGATCGCTTCACGAGGGCCTTCAGCATCGTCTGGGTCACCGTCAACGAGTCCGCGACATCACCCGAGAACTTCCCGTCCGGGCCCACCATGTCGAAGATTTTCTCCTCGATCTTCGTGTAGTCCTTCTCCTGCATCATCGCCGCGTACAAGACGTCCGAGATTTCCTGCACGGGGGTCGTGGCGTTGATGTGGAAGGACGAGTAGAACGCATGGTACGCCTTCTCCGGCGAGGCGGCCGCGCTCGTCTGCCATTTCGTCTCGACGAGCTTCATCTTCTCGAAGAAGCGCAGAGCGTCCAGGCCGTCCGCGCCGTACTTGTCCTCGATCTGCTTCGCGGTCCGCCAGTCCGTCGTGACATCGCGGAACACCTCGCGCTTGATTGTTGAGTCGACTGCCCGGAGAATGGGCACGAGTTCAGCGACTTCGCTGACGACCTTGATTCGATTCACCATGTCGACGTCCTCTATATCGTCACGCGCCATTTGAAGTTTTATTCCGGGCTCCGAAAGAATGTCGATGCGTGACCGCGATTCATGCGAAGGACCCCGGTTTCCCCTGGTCCCCTTCTGGTTCCGGACCTCCTTTTGCGATGGCCGAGGGGTCCCGCAGGTCGGAAATGTTTATCCCGCATCGGGGCTTGGGGCCGCACGCCCCATGAAAGTGAAGGACCTGCGCCCGGAGAGCAAGGTCGACGTGATCGAACTCGTGGTCCGAGAGAAAGGGTCCGTCCGGGACTTCACGAGCCGCTCGGGCTCTGCGGGAAAGGTGTGCGACTCGAAGGCCGTCGACGACGACGGTGACGAGATCGGCGTGAGCCTCTGGAACGATGAGATCGAGCGGGTGCAGGCGAACGACCGAATCCGGATCACGAACGGCTGGGTCCGGGAGTGGCGGGGGAACATGCAGGTGAGCGCGGGCCGCTTCGGGAAGCTCGAGATTCTAAAGTGATATCTCCGCGAGGGGAAGCCCCGCAGGTGCAAGCCCTGCGACGAGGAAGTATAGAGTGACCATGGGCACGACTTGCATGAGGAGGTCGTCGTCGATCTGGGGTAGCCGCGGTCCTTCCACGGCCAGGGCGAGGGTCGCGGCGACGACCGCCATGAGGATTCGGGCCGGCAGGAGGTATGCGCCCATTGCCGTGGTCGTTCCGAGGAACAAGGCCACGTAGGCCACGAAGACCGGAGCGATCGACCATTTCCGCCTCCTGGCCAGGGCGGCCAGTGGATCGATCCAGGCCATCGCGATGAAGACGGGCACGACGATGTTTGGGTCCCGGATGACGAAGATTCCGAATGCGAGGCCCATGGAGCCCTGGGCGTACGCCGATACCCGGTTCCCCTCATAGGGACGCATCCCGAAGAGCGGGATGCCCAGGGCGATCCGTGTGAGTTCGATGCACCATGCCGTGCCGAGGAAGAGGAGAGTCACGTTCGTTCGCGTGACGTTGAGCCCGAGATCCACCGGAAGAAGATAGTAGCCGAGGAAGATCGGGGAGGCGATGTGGAAGGCTCGACGAAAGACGGAGGCACCTTCCATCAGAGCGACCCCGCGCGCTCGCCCACCTACCTCGGAGCCGCGCGCCTGCCGTCAATGTCCTTGGGCAAGAAATACGTTCGTTTGTCGAACGTCCCCGGGACGAGAGCGCTCCCTGGGACCGCGAAGCCGAGGTCTCGGAACAGGTGAAGGCGGTTCCGGACGTCATCGAGGTCCACCCGGCCGGGTCGCTCGACACGCCGTTCGACACGACGGACCTGCCTCTGGTTGGCGCGGACGACCCACGGACAAGGCTTATTCGTGACGCGGCCTCTAGCGGATCGATGGGTATCGTCCTCTTCGTGTGCGTTGAGAACACGTTTCGAAGCGTGATGTCCGAAGCGCTCTTCAACGCGCATCCGCCCGTGGGCTGGCGTGCGGAGAGCGCGGGGGTCCGGGCCGCGGACTCGATTAATCCCCTTGCGGTCGATCTCCTCAAGGAGGTCGGCGTCTCGGTCGATGTGACGGCGCCTCGAACTGTGACCGATGAGATGGTCCGGCGCGCGACGCGTGTCGTGACCTTCGGATGCCTTGACCGCTGTCCCATCGCGGCGG
>DATEUA010000089.1:0-7196 GCA_035283405.1 Thermoplasmata archaeon
GCGCGGCGCATCCATCGGTGCACGGTCGGACGGAACCGACCGCGACAGCGCAAATGAAAATAAAGGGATGCGATTCTCCCCAACCGGCGGTTTCATGGCGTCATCCCTCACGCACAAGATCATCACGAAGCATCTCGTGGAAGGGCGCATGAACCCAGGCGAGGAAGTTGCCATCCGCATGGATCAAACGCTCCTGCAGGACGCGACCGGCACGCTCGCGTGGCTCGAGTTCGAGGCGATGGGCGTGGATCGCGTGCGGGTCCGTCAGGCGACGCAGTACGTGGACCACAACATCCTCCAGACGGGGTTCGAGAACGCGGACGATCACCTGTTCCTCCAGGGGATGTGCGGTCGGTACGGCGCCGTCTTCTCCCGGGCGGGCAACGGGATCAGCCACTGGAGCCACCTCGAGCGCTTCGACGTTCCGGGACAGACGATGCTCGGATGCGACAGCCACACCTGCCAGGCCGGGGCGGCCGGGATGCTCGCGATCGGGGCAGGCGGATTCGAGGTCGCCGCGGTCATGGCGGGCGAGCCGTATCGCTTCCGGATGCCGGAGGTCGTCCGGGTCGACCTGACGGGGACCCTGCCCCCGTGGACCTCCGCGAAAGACGTGATCCTGTCCCTGCTCCAGCGGTTCGGGGAGAAGTGGGGGAAGGAGAAGGTCCTCGAGTACGGGGGGTCGGGGCTCAAGGCGTTCACCCTGCCGGAACGTGGGACGATCGCGAACATGGGCGCGGAGCTCGGCGCGACGGGATCCATCTTCCCGAGCGACGGGATGACGGAGCGGTTCTTCCGCGCGCAAGGCCGCCTCAAGGACTGGAGGGCGTTGCGTCCGGACGAGGGGGCGGCATACGACGATCGCGTGGACGTCGACCTGACGGAACTCGAACCCCTGATCGCGTGCCCCTCGAGCCCGGGGAACGTGAAGCCCGTCTCCGAGGTCGCGGGAACGGAAGTCACCCAGGTCGCGATCGGGAGCAGCGTGAACTCTTCCTATCGGGACCTCGCGGTCGTCGCGGAGATTCTCGACGGGAAGAAGGTTCATCCCGGGTTGTCGATGGCCGTCTCGCCGGGCTCGCGCCAGGTCCTGATGGCGTGTCTCCTCGGAGGCGTCATGACGAAACTCATCCGCGCGGGCGTGAGGGAGCTCGAGGTCGCGTGCGGACCGTGCATCGGGATGGGCTTCGCACCTTCGACGCACGGCGCATCCGTTCGCACGTTCAACCGGAACTTCCCCGGACGGAGTGGGACGCCGGACGACAAAATCTATCTATGCAGTCCCGAGACGGCGGCTGCGACCTCCCTGAAAGGGGTCATCTCGGACCCGCGAACCCTCGGAAAGCCCCCGAAAGTCAGAGAGCCCACAAGTTATCCGGTCGACGATTCGGGATACGCATTCCCGCCTCGCCGCGGGTCGAAGGTCCCGATCCTCCGCGGTCCGAACATCCAGCCGGTTCCCGTTCCCCCGGATCTGCCGGATGTGGTCGAGGGGGAGGTCCTGATCCGACTCGGAGACAACATCTCCACGGACCACATCCTGCCGGGCGGGGCGGAGGTCCTCCCTCTCCGGAGCAACGTCCCGGAGATCTCGAAGCACACGTTTGAGTACGTCGATCCGACGTTCGCGCAGCGCGCGGTCCAGAAGGGCGGCGGTCTAATCGTCGGCGGGGAGAACTACGGCCAGGGAAGCTCGAGGGAGCACGCGGCGGCCGCCCCGATGTTCCTCGGGGTGAGGCTGGTCGTCGCGAAGAGCTTCGCGCGGATGCATCGCGACAACCTCGTGAATTTCGGGCTCCCTCCCCTCGTCTTCGCGAAACCGAGGGACTACGACACGATTGCCGTAGGGGATTGGATTCGCGTCGCGGGCCTCCGGGAGGGCTTGCGGAACGGCCGACCCGTCCAGGCGGTCAACGGGTCGAAGGGCAACAGCTTCGGCCTCGGGTACGATCTGTCCCCACGCCAGCGCGAGATCCTGCTCGCCGGGGGAGGAATCCGGTATCTCCGCGACCGCCGCGCGCGGTCGTCCGTCCGTTGACGGACAGACCTGCCGCGGGCCCCTTACGTTTCCCAGGTGATGTCGAAGTTCGTTGCCGAGCCGATCTGGGCGTCGACGTAGCGGCCGCAGTAGTCCCACGCCGTCTCCGACCCAGTCGGGAAGTTGACCTGTCGTCCCAGCGTCAGCTCGATGGCGTCGGTCCCCCCCGCGCACGTCGTGCCGGCGGGCGTGGAGTGACTGAAGACATACAGCTTCGTGAAGACCGTGCCCGTGAGGTTGAACCGTGGCAGCCCCGTGGCGCCTCCGAGCGCCGTGAAGGCGGCCCCGCTGCCGCACATGTATCGGACATAGCCGGACGTTCCTGCGATGATTTCGGAGGTGTTCCCGGTGAGATCCGTCGGCGATCCGCACGCGCTCGATAGCCCTGACACGACGGGATACGAGGGGAACTCCTGCATCAGAAGGATCGAGGCCGCGGCGACGAGCGTCCCCGCGACGAGTGCGATCGAGATCGCGATCGTAAGCGCCCGGCTGCGAAGCCCGGCTCCCCGTCCTGTGGCCCGAGCCATCTTCCCCCTCTCCCCTCACGACATCCATGGTCACCGGCGTTCAAAGGGATTTCGCTCGGAGTGAGCAAAAGCGTACATTGAACGCGTCCTGCCGACGGGCGCGGCGCGTGTCCGCCGCCCCTCACGATTGGACACTCAGCGCGGGGAGGGGGATTTGAACCCCCGGGCGCAGAGCGCACTGGATTAGCAATCCAGCGCCCTACCAGGCTAGGCGATCCCCGCAGGCGCGCGTTCATCGGGCCGGGTCTATATACCCTTTCTCCGGTCCTATCGAGACCGACACGAAACGAGCTCCGTCGTCATGAAGCAGGATAAGCGAATGACGGACCGATAGCGGTACGCCTCTCTGACCGCAAGCCCGATGCGAATCGTCGTAACAGCCGTGTTCCGTGGTCTGGGCGTGGGTCGATGAACGAGGAACTTCCCGGCTCGGGCACCTGCCATCGGGGAAAGCGACAAATAACGTGATCGGTTCTGTGGAGCGCTGCATAATGTCGAACTTATCCCATTCCTTTCCAGCGGATATTCCGCAGGGAGGGAAAGGCTCTACTCGAGGCGATGAAGTCTTACACATCAGGCGGGGATGCGCCTACGCGCGTCTGTGAGCCGGAGGTTAAGACCTTGCTAATCCTCGCGGCCAACCGCTTGCCTGTCACGATCCGGCAGGCCGGGGCAGGGCGGGAGTTTCACCCGACCGTGGGCGGACTGGCGACGGGCTTGCGGGCCTTTTACGAAGAGCACGGGGCGGCGTGGGTGGGCTGGCCCGGAAAGGTGCCGACGCGCCGCCGGGCGGCGCTCGAGGACGAACTCCTCTCACGATTCCGTTGCCATCCCGTGTTCCTGCCGGAACCGACAGGGCGCCGATACTATGCCGGCTTCGCGAACCGCACCGTGTGGCCGCTGTTCCACAGCTTTCCCATGTACGCGAGGTACTCCTCACGGGAGTGGGAAGCGTATTCGACCGCGAACCGCTCGTTCTGCGACAAGGTCGTGGAGATTGCAGGGCCGGACGACCTCCTTTGGATCCACGATTATCACCTCATGCTCCTCCCTCGCTACGTACGGGAGCGCCTCCCAAAGGCCAAAATCGGGTTCTTCCTCCACATTCCTTTCCCGCCCTACGATGTGCTGCGCCAGCTGCCTTGGCATCGGGAGATCATAGAGGGTCTCCTAGGTGCCGACCTCATCGGCTTCCACACGTACGACTACGCCCAATCCTTCCTCCGGAGCGTGCGACGGCTGTTCGGCATCGACAACGAGATTGGCCGGATCGTCGCCGGCCCCAGGTCCTTACAGGTCGATGTGTTTCCGATGGGAGTTGATGTCCGTCACTTCTCCGACGCGGGAAATTCACCTGGCGTCCGAAGGGAGATGGCAAAGATTCGGAGGCGCGTCGGCTCGGCAAGACTCGTCTTTTCGATTTCGCGACTCGACTACACGAAGGGGATCCTCCAGCAACTCCAGGCGTTTGAGGTCTTCCTCCGCAAGCACCCCGAGGCCCGCGGGAAACTGAACTACCTGTGTGTGGTCGTGCCCTCCCGCGAGAAGGTCGATCGGTACGGGGAACTCAAGCGGCAGATTGACGAGATCGTTGGACGCATCAATAGTCGGTTTGGGAGCCTCTACTGGACGCCGATCCGATATGTCTACCGGAGCTTGAGCCCCGATGAGCTCGCGGCCTTCTACCGCTGCGCGGATATCGCCCTCGTGGCCCCGCTGCGGGATGGGATGAATCTCATCGCGAAGGAATACGTGGCCGCGAGGGTGGACGGGAAAGGGGTCCTCATCCTGAGTGAGATGGCGGGCGCAGCAAGGGAGCTCCTTGAGGCTCTCGTCGTGAACCCGAACAGCGCGGAGGAGATCGCGGAATCCCTCGAAAGAGCCTTGGCAATGCCCGAGGAGGAACGGAAGCGCCGCAACGAGGCCATGCGTGCCCGCCTGCAAAGCAACGACGTCCGGCAATGGGCCGCACGGTTCCTGCGGAGGCTCTCAGAGGTTGTTGATCATACCCAGTCGCTCTCCACGAGGCTCCTCGCGCGGGAGGACGAGCGATCGATTCGCAGAGCCTACACGCGCGCGTCTCGTCGACTCCTCCTCCTCGATTACGACGGCACGCTCGTCCCTTTTTCTGACGAGCCTCACACGGCCTCTCCATCCGCATCCGTCGTGGGACTCCTCGACCGCCTATCAGCCGATCCGGCGAACGAAGTCGTCCTCATGAGCGGACGACGGAAGGACGACCTGGAACGATGGTTCGGAGACCTCGATGTCCACCTCGTCGCAGAGCACGGCGCGTTGGTGCGCTGGCGGACCTCCACGACCTGGGAACGCACGGTGGAACCCGACGAAACCTGGAGGAAGCGGATCCTTCCCATCATGGGGCTCTTCGTAGACAGGGTGCCCGGCTCCTTCATCGAGGAGAAGGACTACTCCCTTGCATGGCATTACCGCAAGGCAGACGTGGAAGCAGGGTTCGATGCCTCGAAGGAACTCGTGGACGTCCTCACGAGCTTGACGGCGAACTTGGATCTCCAGGTGTGGCCGGGCAACAAGGTTGTTGAGATCAAAGTGACCCACTCGGGCAAGGGCATGTTCTATCGCGGCCGTCTCGCCGGAGAGGCTTGGGGCTTCCTTCTCGCGGCCGGGGACGATCGGACGGACGAAAGTCTTTTCGTCCTCCTTCCGAAGACCTCTCATTCCATCCGCGTAGGGTTCGGGCCTTCCAACGCCCGCTTTCGAGTCGAATCCGTCGAAGCCGTCCTGCGGCTCTTGGAGTCGCTAACCCGTGGAAGGAAGTCCACAGCGGGCCTACAGTGAGCCCTCCCTGAAGAGGCCGCGGCGCTGTCATGGCCTTTCTTATCCTCGGACCGAAATGCCGGCGACGGAGATCCTTGTGCGAGCCGAGTCGGCGCAGGACCACCGAATCACTCGGGAACTCCGGATCACCCCGACGGACCTCGCCGAGCTCATCGTGAGCCTCGGGGGCCTCAAGTTCTGGATCGTGGCGATATTCCCACTTTACATCGGCTGGGTCCTCGCGCAGCCCGCAGGCGGGCGCCACCTGTTCATCGACGACCTGCGAATCGTACTCGCGATCCTCGTCGTCGGGCCGTTCCTCGGGACGTTCACGCTCCTTCTGAACGTCTACCACGACATGCGCACGACGGACCAAGTCAATCCTCGCAAGAAGTACGTCCAGGTCGTGGAGGAACTGATCGGGGAAGGTCTCATGGACCGCGAGGCCCTCCTCCTCAGTGCCTGGGCCTTCGCCGGGCTCGGCCTCCTCCTCGCGGCCTATGTCTCCGCGAACCTCGTCTCGTACGTCGGACCGGGAAGGCTCGGCCCCCCTCCTGTAACGGCGGTCACCGGACCGTTCGGTTTCCTGATCGTGGCGGTCCTCCTCGCCCTCCTTTCCGTCGCCTATTCCCATCCGTCGATCCGGTGGAAGGGGGTTTCCGGGGTCGACCTCCTGACGAACATGGTCGGGTTCGGGGTCCTCTGCCCGGTCGGGGGCTGGGTGCTCCTCCGCCCCATCGAGGAAATCCCTTGGTGGTTCGTCGCGGCGGTCGCCCTCTTCGTCGGCGCCCTGTACGTGCCGACGACCGCGTCCGACCACGACGCGGACCGCGCGTACGGGATCCGGACGATCGCCGTCCGCCTCGGCGTGCGTAGGGCCCTGGCCCTCGGCTTCGGGCTCGAACTCGCGTCCGTTGCCCTCCTCGCGGTCGGGTGGAGCCAGAGGTGGTTTCCGTTCCACGCGGAGGCGTACGACGCGATGGGTCCTCTCTGGTCCTTCCTCGCCCTCGCGGTCGTCTTCTACGCCGTGTTCATCCGGCGCCCGAGCGTTGGGAAGACGTGGGCGCTCATCCTCGTCCTCGGTCTTGCGCAAGGCATCGGGGTCCTCCTCATGCTCTGGGCGTTCGTCGGAGGACGGACGCTCGCGCCCTGACTCACACCGGAGTCGACTCGCAGGACTGTCGTGACGAAAGACTCAAATAGCCCCCCTCCCTATGGAGCAAAAGGCTCGGCACGAAGCGATGACGATCTGTTCGAGCACACACCGGCCGAGCCAGTGACGACCCCGTTCGGCGAGGGCCCCGATCCGTGACGGGCCCTGTTCTGACGCGGCCGACACCGTGGAGGTTTGAGAACCCCGCGCGCCGTGCGTGCGAGACCTCTCAAGCCCGACGCTCGACGATCCAAAGAGGTACGCTGCTACCTCGCCAAGTCCTTTGAAGAAGACGCGCTGTGCATCGATCAACTCCGGTTGATCCTGCCGGCGGGCACCGCTATGGGAGTTCGCTTAAGACATGCGAGTCGAGAGGTGTAAGACCTCGGCAGACGGCTCAGTAACACGCGGACAATCTGCCCTCAGGTGGGGAATAATCTCGGGAAACTGAGGATAATGCCCCATAGGCCTGGGATGCTGGAACGCTTCCAGGTCGAAAGCTCCGGCGCCTGAGGATGGGTCTGCGGCCTATCAGCTTGTAGGGGGCTTTACAGACCCCCTAGGCTTCGACGGGTACGGGCTATGGGAGTAGTCGCCCGGAGATGGATTCTGAGACACGAATCCAGGCCCTACGGGGCGCAGCAGTCGCGAAAACTCCACAATGTGGGAAACCACGATG
>DATEUA010000090.1:0-2989 GCA_035283405.1 Thermoplasmata archaeon
GTACTTCGACGACAACCGGTATGAAATCGCGGACGCGAAGTCGCTGAAGGTGGAGTCTGCGGGCACGTACCTCGTGGAAGACGTCTTCCTGATCCACCTCGACGGCCGCCTCGTCGCCCACGAATCCCGCAAGTTCCGGCAGGAGATCGACGAGGACATCTTCTCCGGCATGCTCACGGTCGTCCAGGACTTCATCCGCGACTCGTTCAAGCAGCGCACCTCGACTGGGATCCGACGGCTCGATTTCGGGCAGTCCAAGATTCTGATCGAGCGCAGCCCCCACTGCTTCCTCGCGACCGTCGTCCTCGGCTCCGAGCCGTCCCTCCTCCCGTTGTACATGGCGGAGGTGCTGCGGGAGATCGAGAAGACGTACGGGGAGACCCTCGGCAACTGGTCCGGCATGCTCCACGAGCTGCTGGGCATCGACGAGATGATCCGGAAGCTGGTCCTCGTGACGACCGCGGAGGGCGCGGAGCGCGGACCCCTCAGCGACTCGGAGGTCGCGGAGATGGAGAACCTCCTCGCCGCCGCGCGAGAGGCCGGCGCGGAGACGGCCGAGATCGAGGACCTTCTCGCGAAGGCGGAAAGCTCGCTCGACACCGACATGGAGCTCGCGTGGCAGCTCCTGTCGAAGGCGAAGGTCCAGGTCCAGGAGAACCGCGAGAAGTTCCTCGAGCGCATGAGGCTCCTTGTCGAACAGACCGCGGAGGCCGTCGAGCAGCTCCGGGGCCTCGGCGCCGACGCCGGTCCCGCGGAGATCCTCCTCAAGGACGCGCGGGAGGCGCTCGAGGGGGGCCGGTACGACAAGATCGAGGAGATCGCGGGCCACGTGCGCGGCCAGCTCGAGCGGATCCAGCACGAGGCGATGGCGAAGCGCACGGAGGCGGACCTCCAGGCGCTCATCCAAGAGATCGAGGGGGCCCGGAAGGACGGGGCCGATGTCACCCGCGCGGAGGCGTTCCTCGTGCGGATCGAGGACGCGCTCCAACGGAAGAACTTCCGCGCGATCGACGACCACCTGCGCCGCGCGCGCGACTCCCTGCGGGACGAGCGGAAGAAGGCGATCCTTAAGCGGTCCACCGAGGAGATGGAGAGGCTCACCGCGATGCTCGTGGACGCGAAGGAGTTCGGTGCGGAAGCGACGGAGGCGGAGGGGCTCCTCCTGCGAGCCCGGGAAGCGCTCGCGGAGGGCCGTGCGGAGGACCTCGATGCGATCGTGCGGCAGGCATCGGCCGTCGCGAAGCAGCGGGTCCAGGCGTTCCTCGAGGACAAGTACCCGAGGCTGTCCCTCTCGCTGCCCACCTCCGGGGTCCAGGCGGACGCGTGGAACAAGTTCATCCTCGAGCTGGGGAACCGGGGGAACCTGGCGGCGAAGAACGTCGACGTCCGGATCGAGGGCGACGTCGAGGTCCGAGGCCTGCGGCCCATCCCGCGCATCGACCCGAACGAGAAGAAGAGGGTGGAGATCGGCGTGCGGCCGAAGGCGGGGGGACTGTTGCCCGTGGACCTGAGCGTCCGGTACTTCCGTCCCCTCGACGAGAAGCCGTACGAGCTCACGGACAGCAAGCAGATCAAGGCGGAACGCGCGGGCACGTACGTGGTCGAGGACGCGTTCCTCATTCACCGGGACGGGCGTCTGATCCACCACGAGTCGCGGCGCTTCCGCGACACGATGGACGAGGACATCTTCTCCGGCATGCTCACGGTCGTACTCGACCACGTGAAGAAGACGATGCAGGGACGTGCGGAGGGCGGCCTGCGGCGCGTCGACTTCGGCGAGAGCAAGATCCTCTTCGAGCGCAGCCCCAGCGTGTACTTGGCGGCCACGATCATCGGCGGGGAGCCCGTCGTCCTCCCAATCTACATGGTCGATACGTTGCGGGAGATCGAAGAGCGGTTCGGGGACCGGCTCGTGCGGTGGACGGGATTCCTCTCCGAGCTCGAGGGCATCCAGGATCTGGTCCGCCGTCTCCTCTACGTGACCGCGGTCCCGGAGGCGGACATCGGCCCGCTGGCGGGGACGCCGCTCGCGGAGGCGATGCGCCTCGTCGCGGAGGCGCCGCAAGAGGAGGGTGCGGACTTCGTGCAGGAGGCGCGCACGGTCATCGAGTCGAAGGACTTCGCCGAGGCGTCCGACTTCGTGCGGAAGGCGGTCGCCTCGTACACGGCGGGTCGGGAGGAGCTGCACGCGCAGCTCCGGGAGGCGGTAACGACCCACGGGGAGATGGTCGGCCTCCAGCTCACGGACAATCAGATGAGGGCGTACATCGACATCGTCCGACAGGTCGTCGAGGCCGTGTTCGCGGCGCGGGAGAAGGCGAGCCTGGACCGGGTGTGGCCGGTGAAGCGGGTCGCGATCAAGATCGACAAGCCGGAGGCGCTCGACGCCGTCCAGTCGTTCCGCAAGATCATCGTGAACCAGTCCGGGGCGAAGGAGCTGGACATCGTCCCGCCGGGCGAGACGTGGCGGGGTCTGACGCTCCACCTGAACCTGGATTCGGAGGCGATCGCGAAGGCCTACCGACTGTGGTCCCGCAAGATCGAGATCCTCCTCCGGTCCCAGGACGCGTGGAGGATCAAGCAGGGGCTGGACAAGGGCGAATACCACCTGGGCGTCGAGGGGCAGAAGGTCCGGATCGACCCGTCCATGGTCTGGTTCACGGAGACGACGCCCGACAACGTCGTGGAGGAAGTGTTCGATGGCGGGAAGGTGTACGTGGACACGGCGATGACCGAGGACATCCTGGCGGAGGGCTACGCCCGCGAGCTCGTGAACATCATCCGAGACGTGCGGGGGGAGCTGAAGCTGTCCGGGGACGTGTGGATCCAGACGAAGATCAAGGCGAGCGAGTCCCTGAACAAGCTCCTCAAGAAGTGGAAGGACTTCATCTCGCACGAGACGAACACGCAGGCGCTCAAGTTCGTCCGGGGCGACATCACGGACGGATACGTCGTGGAGTGCAGCCTCGGGACCGAGAACTTCACGGTG
>DATEUA010000091.1:0-10950 GCA_035283405.1 Thermoplasmata archaeon
GGGCACCGACGGATTTCTCCGCCTTAGCGCCCAATCAGTAGCTCTACCCCATGGCCTACCTCCGCCGAGGTCCAGCTGCGACTGATTTCGAGGGGAACCAGCCATTCCCGGCCTAGATTGGCCTTTCACCCCTATGCCCAGCTCATCCGAGTGATTTGCACATCAACACCGGTTCGGCCCTCCACCCACCTTTCGGTAGGCTTCAGCCTGGCCAGGCATAGATCGACCGGCTTCGGGCATCGCACCCATGACTCCTCGCGAGCCCACGACGCGCCTCACGCCTTGCAGCGCTGCGCGCATGTCGCTTTCGCTTCGGCTTCCCGCGTGTAGCGGTTAACCTCGCCATGGATCAGAACTCCCTGGCCCGTTATTCACAACGGATACCACGACGCCGCTCCACCCTTTCGGGCTTCGTCGCTTTCGCGCCGTGGATGTCTGTGACTGTCTGGTTTCAGGCTCTTTTTACCTCCCGTCAAGGGCACTTTTCAGCTTTCACTCACGCTACTAGTGCGCTATCGGTCTCGGGTCGTGTTTAGAGTTGGATGTTGTTGCCACCCGCATTCGCGCGCGATATCCAACGCACGCTACTCTGGATCCTCCGAATCACCTTCCCCGCGTACCTCTACGGGGCTGTCACCCTCTTCGGCCTCGGCGTTCCACCGGAGTTCGAGTTGACAGGGTAAGGTGTGCCGGAGTCCAAACACCACACGGCCGCCGCCTTTCGGCGGAGGCTTCGGTTTGCTCTGTACCCTCTTCGATCGCCTTTACTGAGGGCATCCCAATTGGTTTCTTTTCCTCCCCGTACTAGGATGCTTCAATCCCGGGGGTTCCCGTTCCTCACGGAACGACCTTACGGTCAGGAGGTCCCATTCGGAGATCGTCGGATCACAGGTTCCTTGCGCCTACCCGACGCATTTCGCAGCTTGGCACGTCCTTCTTCGGCACCCGAGCCGAGCCATTCCCCAGACAGCTCGCTAGCCACTGACCTGTCGGCTTAGCACACGTCCAGGTTGCATATGATCGGTATCAGTGGCGCGCTGTGCGACGGCGCCCGAGGCGCCTCCAGCGGCCTCCACCCCTTCCCCCGTGGGCGTCCCGCGCGCGCCCGGGGTGCACGTACGCCTCCGAGCCGGAAAACGGGGTGCCAAGGTAGCAGAGCCCAGAGGTCCGGAGACTCCAGCTACTTATGCGGTGAGCGTATTTAATGGTTGCCTTCGGTCTCTCAGATCCTTCGTGACGCAGCGAGTCGAGTCTGCGCCGGGCTACGAGAAGCGGGCGAGGCCGCTCTCGTGGGGCCTTGGGTCGGATCGGCATCTGTCTGCATGAGTTCGGCGAAGACTGCCGGCTCGTGCGCAACCATCGGCGCGGCGGCAGTGGCCTGGCGATCCCACGCGCGTGCCAGGGGTTGAGCGAGGAATTCGCCGATGACGTGCGTCTCGGCTCGGGACGATACGGTGACAAGGCGCGTGGGCGGCGTCGTGTACCCAGGGACAGACCCGAAGCTCACCTTGTACGTGCCGGGTTCCATCGACTGCCACATGCCCCAGTCGTTCCGCGGCACGCCGTTCACGAAGATCGTCGCGGGGACTGCGGGATTCGTGGTGACGCGTAGGGTACCGTGCACAACGAAGTTTCCGCGGTGCTCCGTCGTACGACCCGCTTCGACGAGCACGGTCGCGTCCGGAGGTTCGGTGAACCCTGGGACGCCCGAGAAGGAGATCGTGTACGTCCCCGGGGCGACTTTCACCCAGTTCAGGCCCCAGTCGTCCCGGGGGATGCCGTTCACGAGGATCGTCGCGGGCACGGGCGGGTCGGTGGTCACGCGAAGAAGCCCGAACGTGGCAGGATCCGGACCCGTCGCGATCGGATTCGCCGTGTACTGACCGACGACGTGGACGGATTGTCCCGGCGCGATCGCGACGGTCCTCGGCGCGGCCGGGTCGTAGCCCGCGACCTGCCCAAACGAGATGAAGTACGTTCCGGATGGGACCGCCATCCACACCCCCCAGTCGTTTCGCGGCACGCCGTTCACATAGATCGCTGCGGGGACCGCCGGATCGGTCGTGACCCGCAGAATCCCCCAGGGCTCGTAGCGTCCGGCGACCTCCGTGACCGCTCCGGCCCCCGTCACGACGACGACCAGCGGCGGCGTCCCGAATCCGTACACGTTTCCGAAGGAGACCCTGTGCGATCCTGGTGCGATCTTCGCCCAGTTCAGCCCCCACTCATCCCGCGCGATGCCGTCGACGGCGATCGTTCCCGGGACGGGTGGATCCGTGGTCACCCGGAGCAGGCCGGGCTCCGAGACGATGGCGATCGCGTCGGACCGAGACTCGGCGCCTCTTGCGTCCGTCGCGGTCAATCGGACCTCGAACGTCTGGACCCAACCGTACGCGTGCGTCACGCTGGTCTCGCCCCCCTCGAAACCGGGGGGGCCGTCGACGATCGTCCCGTCCCCGAGGTCCCAGCGGTAGTTCACCGTGTCCCCGTCCGGATCGTGGATCGTTGCGGAGAACGTGACATCCTCTCCGGGGATCGTCGCCGCCTTCGAGACGAGGATCGAGGAGAGGGCCGGGGCTCGATTACCGACGATCGACAGAGGAGTCGTTGCGGTCTCGACGACGGCCGCCTCCGCTCCAACCGCGATGACTTCGAGGACGTAGGAGCCGATCTCCAACGAGGACGTGTCTGCGGACGATAGCGCGATGCGCCACAGCCCTGGGCCCTCGTATGTCGGCTTGCCGGAGAGTCGGACCGAGCCCGTTGCCCCGTCGAGGACGAGGAAGTCGAGCGTGACGTCGTCGTAGGGTCGGCCGAAGAGTTCCGTTCGTGCGGTCGTCGTCACGGAATCTCCTGGCACCGTCTCCGGAACCGAATCGACGGCCACGGTGGGAATCTGGGGAGTGAGCAGGTCGTCCCAGCGATCTGCTGGGAGCGGATACGCGCCGAACCGGCTCATCACGGTCTGTCTGTTCGCGACGTCGACGGTCGAGAGGAAGAAGGGTCCGTTGCTGACGTAGAAGTGGCCTCCGACGTACCCCGGATCGATGACTGTCGTCGCAGTCCGGGAGAATCCCTCGAGGGCGGCCCATCGCGTCGTGGCCTCGGCGCTCGTGATCAGCCCGCCGAATCCGCTCGGGACGAACGTCGCTCCCCTGAGACTGACCAGATCCGCTGCCAGAAGCGGCAGGCTGGCCCCCTTCGTCAGGTCGAGAGCCACCCTTCCCGTGTTCGCGGCGGTCGACGAATGATACGACGACTCGCCATCGAGAACAGTCTTCGCCATGATCTCCTGGACCTCCCAGGGGACGGTCGGGAAGACGTCCGCAAAGGCGGCGACGGCGTTCGGATCGATGTGCCAGCGGTCGACATAGACCTCGAGTGTGTCGACGTCGATTTGTCGAGCGCCCTTGAACGCGGCGAGGAACGCCTTGACTTCGTCCGAGGCCGCTCGGCGATCCATCAGGCCCAGGTCCCCCGCCGGGAACGCGATGCCGCTCAGGGGGTTCACCACGTCACCTGTCTGACGGCGGAAGAAGTGACTGATGAGAACCCACACGTCGTCGAGCGAGGCCGGGACTCCGTGCTGCCACGTACCCAACGTGAAGTCGAACGTCACTTTGGTCTTCGCGAGGACGTTCGGACCCACCGGGACGTAGGAGGCACCGGCGACGTCCCAGACGAGCGCGTCGGAAGGGACCTCGAGCCCACCCGAAGGACCTGCCGTCGTCACGGTCGGCCTTGCGCGTATGGGCAACTGCAGGCCCGTGTGAGGGTGCAGCCCCATTCCCGGGTCCGAGAAGGCCCGCTGCTGGACCAGGTCGTAGAGCCAACCGAATCCGCGCACGGGGTTCCACGGGGAGTTGAAGTGGACCGGCGTCCCTGCGCGGAGAACGCCTCCCTCCGTCGTGTACCGTGCCGTCCGTACAGCCAAAGTACTCCAGGGCCCACCCATCAGGTCGTAGACGTAGCCCGTGACGGCTGCGTTGTGCACGAACACGGCTTGTTCCGCAGCGAGCCAAACGCGGACGCCGTCCTCGACCGCGAGCCGCGAGGCGTCGCGTATGAGGCTCTGGCGCTCCTCGTAGTTCGTGTACTGGCCGTTGAGGAGCGTGTCCGCAGCGGTCTGTAGCGCCGCGGGCGGCGAGTAGAGTTGCCAGATCGTCTCGCCGCTGAACGCCGTGTAGAACCCGGCGATCCAGTCGTCCTGCCACGCGACGAGAGTTGTAAAGGCGAATCCTTCCGTGTAGAGGTGCCACGCCCCCGTGTCGGGCGGTCCGAAGTACACGGTGCTGAATGCGCTCGCGGCGGTCCGGTAGTCCCGGACCACGGTGAGCCCGAGGGCCTCAAGTCGGTCCGCGATGTAGTCGCCGACGGCGCGGCGCGAGTCCTCGACCCGAATGACGAATCTGATCGTGAGCGGCACGCCTTGGTAGTACCACCTGCCGTCCGCGCCGAAGCTCATGTCCGGGACCGCGGACAAGGCGACGAAAGCGGCTTGACGCGCCGCCACGGGGTCGTAGTCGTTCGCGGCGTCCAGCGACCGGAAGAACCCTGCCTCCCGGGCGTATTCCGGCTGAACCGGATGGAACGGCGAGATGAACGGGACCGCATAGCCGCCGTAGACCTGCTCGATGATGGCGTCCCGGTCGACGAGCCAATTCAACGCGTGCCGAACCTCCTGGAGTTGGAAAGGATTGAAACCAGAGACGCCGGCGCCGTGCGGGACCGGATTCACGAACAGGTCGATCACGTTCCCCGTCGTCCGAACGCTCCGGACATTCGGGTCGGAGGCGGCTGCCTGCTTCTCCGCGAGGGTCCGGAGGTTGTACGCATAGAGCTGCATCTCCGTGCCCGCAGAGACCTGCGAGAGCGCAGTGCTCGTCGACGGTTGTTCGAAGAACACGATGGAGTCCAGGTACGCGCCCTGCGGAACCACCGCGGATGCCGGATGAGGGAGCGAGGCGAGGAGGAGTGAGAGGAGGCTCACGCCCGCGATGAGAGCAAGGACCCTTCGAGCAGGGCCGGTGCCGTGACGACCGGAAACGATCGTCGGGCTCGCCTCCTCCACGTCGTCGAAGAAAGCGTGCTGATGATAGTTAAGGGTTCGCCGGCGCGCGGGCTCAGCCGGGTGCTTGCGGCATCTGCACGATCCTCGCCTTCCCCCGGTCCACGAGGATCTGCGCGATCGTCTTCGGGAGCGTGACGACGTCCTCCTTCCTCAGGCGGTACGTCGTGTCGATCCCCGCGAAAGGGGGGATGTCCTCGAGGACGTGGACGACCGCATAGTCCTTCAGACTCGGGGCGACGACCGGTCGCTTCGTCTCCTCGCTCTTGACGACGCGCATCGAAGGTCCGCCCCGCGTCTGATCACTCCCTGCGGGCATCTCCGCGGCGGGCTCCCTCCCGAACGGAGAGGCGCCGAACGCACCGTCCCGGGTCGTCCTGAGGACCGCGACGAGGTTCTCGAACAAAGCGCGCTCCTGGCTCGCGAGGTTCGGCAGCTCGACCTCGGCGCCGCTCGCCTTGCTCGACGCAAGGAGGGCTAGCTTCCGCTCACGGTACGTGAAGATCTGCTCGCGCTTCTTACGCACCTTGCGCAGCTCGTCCTGGAGGAGCAGGGCCTTCGGCGCGTTCGCGTCCTTCTGCGCCTCGCGCTGCGCGGAGGTCTCGAGCCGGTCGATGTACGCCGAAAGCTTGTCGTAGAAGTCCGCCTCAAGCGGGGTGAGAGTCTTTCGCCCGGTCTCCTCGCGGTACACCTTCGTCACCCGCTCGAACGTGACGGCGTCTTCTCCGGCCAACGCGGACGTATCCGGCGGCCGATATTTGACGCCGACGGCACGACCTTCGCATGACGAATCCTTAATGCGGACGTCCCCCTTCGTTCGTCGCGCCGCTCGGATGGTCGACTACGAAGCGCTCCACCAGGATCTCGCGGAGATCCTCGACGAGCTGATCGAGAAGAGCCGCACCGTGCCGGTCCTCGTCGAGGGTGAACGGGACGTGAAGGCCCTTCGCGCGCTCGGCGTGGAGGGGGACATCCGCCCGATCAACCGAGGGAACTCCCTCTTCCGACTCTGTGAAGACCTGTCAAGGGAGTACCGCCGGGCGATCATCCTGACGGACTGGGACGTCCGCGGGGGCCGCCTCGCCCGCCAGCTGCGGGACGGCCTTGCGGCGAACGGCGTGCGCTACGACGACGACCTCCGCGCCCGCCTGACGAACGTGTGCCGGAAGGAGATCTCTACCGTGGAGTCCCTCGACCGGTTCGCGGAACGGCTCGCGGCGATCGTCGAGACAAGGGACCGATCGAAACCTTCGAAACGGTACTACGCGGGGAAGGTCCAGCGGTGGTCGATGCGCCGCGCCCGTCGTCGGTCTCCCTAACCCAAACGTTATCAATCTTGGGAACCGCCGCAGAAGAATATTTAAATAGGGCCGGGTCCAGTAGGCGCACCGGGATACCAGCCGGACCGTGATTCGCGGATCCCACTCATCCGAATCATCCTTTCATGCCTCCGGTGGACACGAGGCGAAAGTCGCCCTGCGGGGTTGAGAGACGTCCGGAGCGGCGGGCCGAAAATCGGCGGACGGCTGATCCCAGAGACGTGAAACCATGGCAATCGATCCGAGTACGACGAAGTACATGATCCAGGCCCGCCTCGAGGCGGAGGGCATCGTCGAGAAGCCCGACGTCGTGGGGGCGGTCTTTGGCCAGACGGAGGGTCTCCTCGGCGAGGAGCTGGACCTCCGGGACTTGCAGAAGGGCGGCCGGATCGGCCGCATCGAGGTCGACGTGCAGAGCAAGAAAGGACGAAGCGAGGGAACGATCCTCGTTCCGTCCTCCTTGGACCAGGTCGAGACGTCCATCCTTGCGGCCGCCCTCGAGACGATCGACCGCGTCGGACCGTGCAAGGCGACGATCCGCGTGGACAAGGTCGAGGACGTCCGGGTGACGAAGCGCAACAAGATCGTCGAGCGCGCACGGGCCCTCCTCGGCAAGATGGTCGAGGAATCGAAGGTCACGGGCACGGACCTGCTCGACGAGGTCCGCCAGAGCGTCCAGGTGTCCGAGATCGTGTCGTTCGGACCGGAACGCCTCCCAGCAGGCCCGAACGTCGCGGACAGCGACGCGATCATCGTCGTGGAGGGCCGCCAGGACGTCCTGAACCTGCTCCGGAACGGCATCAAGAACGCGATCGCGGTCGAGGGGACGAACGTCCCGAAGACGATCCAGGAGCTGTCGAAGGAACGCGCGGTGACCGCGTTCGTCGACGGGGACCGGGGCGGCGACCTGATCCTGAAGGAGCTCCTCCAGGTCGCGGAGCTCGACTTCATCGCCCGCGCGCCGCGCGGACGCGAGGTCGAGGAGATGACCCAGAAGCAGATCATGAAGGCCTTGCGGAACAAGGTTTCCGCGGACCAGTTCGCGGAGATGTCCGGGATGTCGGGCCAGATGTACCGAGGGGAGGAAAAGCCGGCCCCGCTCGACGTCGACTCGGGCCCCGCGCCCCGTCCTCCGGTCCACGAGGACCGAGGACCGGAGCCGCGTCCGTACCCAGAGCCCCGCCCGTTTCAGGAACCCCGCCCGTACCCGGAACCCCGAGGAGGTCCTGTGCCCCTCACCCCGACGACGCGCGCCCTGACCCCGAAGCTCGAGAAGTACCAGAAGATGCTGACCGAGCTGACAGGCTCGAACAAGGCGAGGCTCCTTGCGGACGACGACAGCGTCGCCGCGGAGGTCCCGATCAAGGACCTGGTCGACACGCTCAAGACCACGCGGCAGACGAGGGCCCTCGTGTTCGACGGGATCATCACGCAGAGGATCCTCGACCTGGCCGCAGAGATGAACATGCACTCGATCGTCGGCGTGAAGATGGGAACGATCACGAAGCAGCCCGCGGGCCTCGAGGTCTGGACGCGGAGCGACCTCGCATCGTAGGCGTGGGGTGGGGACGATCGCGCGGACCCGGGCAGTCGCGGCGGACGACGGGTTCTCCCTGGACGCGATCGACACGACCGCGGACATCCTGATCCCCGACGACCCGATGAAGCGGGTGATCGGCCAGGACGAGGCGGTGCGGCTCGCGCGGATCGCCGCGACGCAGCGGCGGCATCTCCTGCTCGTCGGACCCCCGGGCACGGGGAAGTCGATGATCGCGCAGGCCCTGTCCCTCCATCTGCCTGGGGTGGAGGAGGAGATCCGGGTCGTGCACAACCCGGAGAACCCGGAACGGCCGCTCGTCGAGGTGAAGAGCCGGGACGAGGTCCTGCGGGAGCAGAGCCGGTTCGCGGGCTCCGAAGGGGATCTGATCGATCCGAAAGAGGCCCCGATCAACGTCGCAGAGCGCCTCGGGTACAAGTGCGTCCATTGCGGCACCTACAGCGCGCCCGGCGATCGGATGTGCCCGAAGTGCTCGAGGCCCAAGGCCGTCTCGCAGCCGGCCGTCGGGAACCCGTTCGGGGACATCCTTGGGGGGATCTTCGAGGTCACCCTGGCCCAGATGGGCGGTCGGGATCGTGTGACCACGACGAGACAGCAGTTCGGGAAGGAGGAGGTCGTCGTGTACGAGCGCGCGGGGGACATGCTCCGCGTGCTGGACCAGAAGGCCCTCGAGAAGCGGCGCGAGAAGGAGAAGGAGAGCCCGCGCAAGGTCCTCGTGCCAATCACCCGACGTCCGTTCGTCCTCGCGACGGGGGCGAGCGAGACGGAGCTCCTCGGGGACGTGCGGCACGATCCGTACGGAGGGCACCCGCAGCTGGGGACACAGCCGTACGACCGGGTCGTGCCCGGATCGATCCACGAGGCCCACCAGGGCGTCCTGTTCATCGACGAGCTGCCGCAGCTCGGCCATCTGCAGCGGTTCATCCTGACCGCGATGCAGGAGAAGCGCTTCCCGATCTCCGGGCGGAATCCGCAGAGCGCGGGCGCGAGCGTGAAGGTCGAAGGCGTCCCGTGCGACTTCATCTTCGTCGGCGCGTGCAACATCCAGGACCTGCCGCACATCCTCTCGCCCGTCCGATCGAGGATTGCGGGCGGAGGGTACGAGGTCCTCGTCGAGACGACGATGGACGACACGGACGTGAATCGGGCGAAGATGGTCCAATTCGTCGCGCAGGAGATCGCGATGGACAAGCGCATCCCGGCGGCTGCGCGCGCGTCCGTCTCGCTCGTGATCGACGAGGCTCGGCGCCGCGCGAAGGACCTCGACAAGAAGGAGAAGGGCCTGACCCTGCGGCTGAGGGAGCTGGGGGGACTGATCCGGTCCGCGGGAGACATCGCGATGACGGAAGGGTCCGAGGCGATCGAGCCAGACCACATCCGGCGGGCGATCAAGGTCGCACGGACGATCGAGGAGCAGATCCGGGCCCGCTACGGGTCGTACATGGCAGGCGTGGGGACGGACATCTCGATGGCCCAGAAGGAGACGTCCCCCTATCACTACTGGAACGCCCACGAGGCGGACGACGTCCAAGGGTATCAGTAGCCACGTACCGCCGCGCGTCCCTACGTCTCGCTCAACCGTTGACGGTCGGCGTGCCGGGCGTCCACACCCCTTGCCCGGGATGAGCCGCGAGCCCGTCGTGCTTGCATCCGTCGTGCGAGTCGGCCACAATGAATGATTGATCTTGGCAATCGGCTCTCGGGCGACGCTCGGTGCACCGCGGGCCGAACGTCTCCCCGCGACGCGGGCTCGCTACTCCGCCCCCCTTCGATGGAATGTCCACAGCGCGAGCCCGAGGAGGACGGCGAGCCAAACGAGGGCCGCGAGCGCGACGATCGGCAGATCAAGGGTCGTCCCACCGAAGGGGCCGAAGCCAGACCCGATCGTCGCCGGGGCCGCGAACGCGACGAGCTGCTGGTAGATCAAGGTCGGATTCCCCAGCCCCGCGACTTGGAGGAACCGGAACTGGGCCTCGAAGTTGTTCGGAAAGAGAACCAAGGAGAGGACGGAGGCGATCACCGAGTACAGGACGTTGAACGCGAGAAAGACAAGGAAGCCGAACAGAATCGCAGTGCCGCTCGTCTTCGCAAGCGTGGAGAAGATGAGCTGGAGCGGAACGTAGAAGGCGATCAGGAGGAGTTCGAGCCCAAGGAACGCGACGGCGAAGCTCGCCGTCGGCGCCTTGCCGGAAGTCGCGGTGAGGATCGCGATGCCCGCGACGTTCACCAGGGTGACGGGCACGGCGACGGCAGCGAACGACCCGCCGAACTTGCCGAGCAAGGCACCCACCCGGCCGACGGGTCGAGACAGGAGGAGGTCGAGAGTTCCCTGAACTCGCTCCTTGGAAAGAGCGTCGAAGCTGATCACGATTGCAAAGATCGGGACGGCGAAGGCCGCGAAGCCTCCCGCGATGATGAAGAGGACGAAGTCAGGTCCCGTCGCGAAGGGCGGCTGGAACGGCGGGCCGACGTACTGCGGGATCGTCTCCCTCTCCCCCGCGACCTCGACCGTGACGTTCGACTGGCCCTGCGGCAGCTCGACGCGACCGTAGCCGCGACTGTTCGCCGAGGTGACCATCGATTCGTTCAGGTAGATTTGAGCAGTCGCCGGAGCGCCGTCCCGGGTGACGACATGGATTCCGAGGTCGTTGAACAGGCCGTCGTTGTCCAGATCGTCCTGACGGTACGCCGTCGTGAAGTTTCCTGGCGGATCAAAGAAGAAGATGCCGAATCCGTATTCGGCGACGCCAGACCGCGCGATGACAACGACCTCCGTGCGGTTTCCGACCGCAAGTCGGGCGAACCCGTCCGCGTCCGTGCGGACTTCGCCCAGTATCTCCTCCTGCCCCTGCGCCCCGACGAGGAACGTCACGCTCCGGTCTGCGAGGGGTGCGCCGAAAGGGTCGGACACCCAGACGACCGCGAGGTGCTCTCCCGTCGGCGCGATCGAAGGGTGACCCCACGCGACAAGCGGGGAGAGCGAAGGGCCTCCGGCTCCCGGTCCC
>DATEUA010000092.1:0-13004 GCA_035283405.1 Thermoplasmata archaeon
TCCGAGGACTTCTTCCGCTCTCTCGGGTACGAGATCACCCTGATCACGTACGCGCGGCGAAAGCTGCGCGACGCGGTCTAGGGAATCGCGTGGAGCTCCTTCCCGATCTTCTCGTACGCCGCGAGGGCCTCGTCCAGATCCGCCCGCTTGAGCCCGGCCGTGACGATGTTCCGGATCCGGGCCTTGTCCCGCGCGACCATCGGGAACACGATCGGAAGGGCGAACACGCCCTCCTCGAAGAGCCGCTCGCTGAACCGCCTGGCCACCGCGGAATCCCCGAGCATGACCGGTGTGATGGGCGTCTCGCTCCGTCCGATGTCGAACCCCATCGACACCAGACGTTTCTTGAAGTACTTCGTGTTCGACCAGAGCTTCCGGAGGTGCCGGGGCTCCGTCTCGAGGACGTCGATCGCCGCGATGCAGGCCGCGGTGACGGCGGGGGGCTGCGATCCGCTGAGGAGCCACGTCCGCGACTTGTTCAGCGCGAGGGCCCGAAGGTCCTGCGAGCCCGCGACGTACCCGCCAACGACCCCGAGGGCCTTCGAGAACGTGCCCAGCTCGACGTGGATCTTCTCCTCGACGTGGAAGTGGGAGGCGACCCCTCGGCCTCCGTCCCCGAGGACGCCCTCCCCGTGCGCGTCGTCGATGTACACCATCGCACCGAACCCTTCCGCGACCCGCGCGATCTCGCCGACGGGCGCGATGTCCCCGTCCATGGAGAACACGCCGTCGCTCACGATGAGCATCCTCTTCGCACTCTCGTCCGCCTCCTTGAGATTCCGCTCGAGGTCCGCGACGTCGTTGTGCTTGTAGATGTATCTCTGCGCCCTCGTGAGGCGCACCCCATCGATGATGCTCCCGTGGTTGAGTTCGTCGGTGAAGAGGGCGTCCCCCTCCCCGACGAGCTGTGGAATGAGCCCCGCGTTCCCCGCGAAGCCGCTCACGTAGAAGAGCGCGGCCTCCCGTCGCTTGAACCTCGCGATCCGCCGCTCCAGTTCTTCGTGGAGGTCCATGTTCCCGGCGATCGGCCGAACACTCCCGCTCCCCGCGCCGTGGGTCCTCAGGGCCTCCCGTGCGGCCCGTTTCACCTTCGCATGGGTCGAGAGGTTGAGATAGTTGTTCGAGCAGAGCATGATCACGTCCCGCCCGTCGACCTTGCTCCGCGGCGCCGAAGGACCCTGAAGGACGCGAAGCTTCCAGTCGAGGCTCTGGGCGACGAGGCTCTCGACCTCCGTCCGCATCCATCCGGTGGGATCCCGGGGCAGCCTCATGCCTCCATGGGGAAGGAGACCTTGCCGCACTGGCCGCCCTTCACGACCTGCATCGCCTCGTTGTACCGCTCAAGCGGAAAGCGGTGGGTCAGGATCGGCAGGAGGTTCACGTTCCCGCTCCGCAGGAGGCCCCTCATCTGCTCCCACGTCCGAAACATCAGACGCCCGTGGATCCCGTGAATCGTGACGCCCTTCGTGACGACCTCGGACATGTCCACCGTGACGGGACGCGGGTAGATCCCGAGGATGTGGATGCCTCCCGCCGGACGCACGACCCGGATCGCTTGCCGCAAGGCCTGATCGTTCCCGGCGAACTCGAGCACCTCATCGACCCCTTCCCCGTCCGTCGCCTCGAGGACCGCGTCCACGAGCCCCCCGTCCGATTCCAGGACGAGGTCTGCGCCGACCACCTTCGCGAGCGCCTTCCGGTACTCGTTCTCCCGGCCGATCGCGATCACGCGGCCTGCTGCCTTTGCCCGGCAGAGGGCGACGGCCATGAGCCCGATCGGACCGAGGCCGAAGATCGCGACCGACTTTCCGGGCACGGTTGCGTTCGACACCGTGTACACGGCGTTCCCGAGCGGGTCCTGCATCGTCGCGAGCTCGACAGGCAGCCCGGGATCGTTCCGGATCACGTTCGATGCGGGGACCGTCAGGTATTCCGCGAAGGAGCCGTCCCGGTCGATCCCCAGGATTCGCACGTTCCGGCAGACGTGGGGGCTCCCCGTCCGGCAGGGCCCGCAACGGCCGCACGGGATGTGTCCCTCCGCGCTCACGTAATCGCCCTTCGAGTACCCGGATACGGACGAACCGACGCGCTCGACGGACCCGGCGAACTCGTGCCCTTGGATGAGAGGCGTCTTGATCCGGCCCTGGGCCCACTCGTCCCATTCGTAGATGTGCAGGTCCGTGCCGCAGATGGACGCGATGGCGACCCGGATCAGGACTTCGTCGGGTCGCGGCTCGGGGACCGGGACCTGGGCGACCTCCGTGGCCATCGGCACGGGCCTCCGCTTCACAGCGGCTTTCATCGTCGAGGTCATCCGCGGGCCTCCACCGCGCCGCGTACGGTCCGAGGCTATTTCAACTTTTTACGGGGTGCAGTTTCGTCGTTCGGTACCCGATGAGAACGAAGAGGTACTCCTTCTCCCGGAACGCGCGGTCGAGAGCATCGTCTCCCGTGTCGACCCGGAGGACGGGCGTCGCGTCGAGCTTTCCCGGCGTCGCGACGACGAGCACGTTCTTCACCCCGATCCGTTGGAGGACCTCCGGGCTGAGCTGCAGGTTCCCGCGGCCCAGGATGAATCCCTGCGCTCCGATCGGGCAGATGACGAGCTTCGCGCGCGGATGGCGCTCGAGGTGGGCGAGAATTCCTCTCTCGTTGAGATCCTTGCCGAGGACCCGGCGGCCGAGGAAGGCGTCGATCCCGAGGAGGGTCTTCTCGAGTCCGAGGCGCTTCGCGATCGCCTCTGTCGTCGATCCGGGACCGAACAGGAACAGGGTGTTCGGCTCCGTCCCAAAGAGCTCCGCGAAGTGTTCCGCGAGTTCCGCGATGACCGCGTCGCCAGACACCTCCGCGACCATCATCTTGCCCGCTTGGACGAGGTTCGGTTCGACGAGGGTCTTCGCCGCCCCGTAGAATCGGATCGTCCATTCGCCCGCGCGGTAGGCGTCCTCGTCGAGGTCGAGGATCTCCGCGTCCCCGACCCGCATCTCGCCACGGAGAAACGCCGCGAGGAGCTCCGCTCCCGCCGCCGGAGAGACCGCGAAGACCCCGGAGTGCATCTTGACCCCCGCCGGGATGCCGAGGATCGGAAGGTCGCTCCCAATCGCATCGACGATGTCGCGGGCCGTCCCGTCCCCGCCGACGAAGACGAGGAGATCCGCGCGCTCTGCCGCGGCCGCCGTGGCGGCGGCCTTCGTGTCCGCCGCGGTCGACCGATCGGTCGCCTCGTGGACGACTCGGACGCGGTCCTCCGGAACTCCTGCGGACTCGAGGAGGTCTCGGCCCATCGCCCCTGTGCAGGTCAGCCAGAGCGGCGGCCGCGCATCGGACGATTGGACGGCCTCGAGGACGTGACGGAGGAAGAGGGCGCCCCGGATCGGTGCGACGGGAGACGCGCCCGCGGACCGGGCCTCTTCCGCAAGCCCGTCCGTCCCCTTGAATCCCAGTCGGCCGCCCATCCCCGCGATTGGGTTGACCAGGAACGCGATGTTCGCCACGCGAGGACACAGGGACACGCGCTATTTCGTCCTTCCGCGGATCAGGGTTCGTCCCCGCGGTTCGCGGATACAGGCGCGCGGCGCCACGCGCGGCCGAGCGCCGCGGGAGGCGCCACGGCGAGCAGATGAACCATGTATCCGGCCGCGGCGACAGGAAGGATCGGCCACAGGATCGGAGCGAGCCCGGCGACGCTCCCGAGCCCGGCCCCGATGCCGAGCTGGATGACGCGGAGTTCGTTGCGCGTCACGGAGCGCAGGTCCGCGGGATCCACACGCATGTGGTAGAATGCCGCGAGGAGGGTCATCGCGGCCCCGAATCCCAACGCCGGATGGACGAGGACGGCTCCGATCGCGTAGAGGAACGCCGCCGCGAGGGCGAGTCCCGTGGCATACCTCTTCGCGCGCGCAGGGCCGAGGGCCACGACCGTCGTCCGTTTCATCGGCGTCGCCCGGGCGTCCGCGGGGGCGTCGAGGTAGTGGTGCATCGTGAGCATCCCCAGGCAGACGAGCGCGTGGGCGGAAACGACCAGGATCGCCGCCGACGAGACGCGGAGCGTCTGAATCGCGTAGGCACCGAGCCCGGCGAGGAGCACGCCCGGGAAGCCGCCGAGCCATTCCCCGAGGTAGGGCCGGTACGACGTCGCGACGGGCGGGACCGTGTACGCGACCCCGATCCCGTACCCGGCGACCGCGAAGGCGACGAGCCACACCGCGCGCGCGACCGCGGCGTACGTAGCGAGGACGGCCGTGGCCGCGGTGGAGACGGCGAAGACGACCCAGAGGTCCCGCTCTCCGAGGAGCCCCAGGTTGAGGACCTTGCTCCCTCCGGACAGGGCCCGACGCGTTTGGTCCCGATCGGTCCCGCTCCGCCAGTCGTAGATCTCGTTGATCGCGTGGGTGACCCATCCCTGGATCAGGACCCCGAGGGCGAGGGCCACCGCGAACCCCACGAGGTCGAACGCCCCCGTCTCAGCGAACGCGAGCGCGGTGCCGAGCGCGACCGCGGTGTAGGACCACAGGAGGACCGGGATCAGCCGCAGTTCGAGGAACCATCCGAGGGCCCTCGCCGGGACGCGCCTCCCCATGCCCGAACTATCAAGATAGTAATATTAGAACGTTGTGCGATGGGGTGGGCCGGCGGCCCGCGTCGGTCGCCGAGAGTTTGTGGCGGGGGAGATGGACCGGCGATTGTGGTATCTGATCGCGGCGACGCGCGGCGGTATCAACCGGGCGCGCATCCTTCACGCTCTTCGGGACCGCCCGTACAACGCGAACGACCTCGCGGGCCTCCTCGATCTGGACTACAAGACGGTCCGGCACCATCTCGAGGTCCTGCTGGAGAACGACTGTGTCATGTCCCTGGGACACAACAGCTACGCGGTCCTCTACTCCCTCTCCCCGCGGCTCCAGGTGCACTTCGACGAGTTCTTGGACATCTGGAAGCGGATCAACCACGGAGTCGGGCAAAAGTAGATATGGTCTCCGCTCGCGTCCGATTTCGATCGATTGCCCCTGGGCCTTCTCTGGCAGCTGAACATCGCCGTGGGTGCGGCGAGCCTGGGCCTCCTGGGAGGCCTGGTGTACGTGTACGTGCGGAACCTGCGGGCCATGCGATCCCCGTTCACCCTCGGCCTCGTCCTCTTCGGGACTCTGTTCGTCGTGCAGAATCTGCTTGCGATTTCCTTCTATGTCTCGATGGCCGACCAGGGGCTGGGAGCCAACGTCGCGGGACCCATGCTCGCCCTCAACCTCGCGGGCCTCGTCGGGTTCGCGTCCCTGTTCTTCGTGTCGTGGCGCTAGGCAGGCGACCGAGCGGTAGATATAAGCCCCGAAGGTTAGCGGGCGCGTGGTCAACTACCGCCCGATGGGAACGACGGAACTCGAGGTGTCGGAGGTCGGCTTCGGCCTCTGGACGCTGACCTCGGGTCGGTGGGGCTCGTTCAACGACGAACAGGCGGTCGACCTCCTTCGGAAGGCGTACGACTCCGGGATCAACTACTTCGACGTCTCCCCGATGGACGGATCCGGGCGCGGGGAGCGGCTCCTCTCGAAGGCGTTCCGGGAACGACGCGAGCTCGTCGTCGTGTCGAGCAAGGTCGGTCGGACGGAGACCGGCGCGGACTTCACCCCCTCCGGGATCCGGACATCGCTCGAGGGGACGCTGGAGCGCCTCGAGTCCCCGTACGTGGACCTCCTCCAACTCCACTATCCGGACGCGACGGCGGTCGCCGACCCGGGGGTCTGGCAGACCTTGGAGTCCCTCCGGAGCGACGGGAAGCTCCGCTACTACGGGATCGCCCTCGGCCCGGGCCCCGGCGGTCTCGAGGAAGGTCGCGCCGCGATGCGGAAGCAGGACCTCGGGTGCATCCAGATTTACTACAACCTGCTCGAGGAGGAGCCGGGGCGGAATTTCTTCCCGGTGGCTCTCGAGATCGGACAAGCGGTCGTTGTTCGCGCGCCTCACGCGGGAGGTGCGCTGGAGTCGGGGTCCCTCGACGCGACCGTGCGTCCGGCGGACGGGGACCTTCAGATCAAGGACGCAGCCTGGCTGGGGACCGCGGCGAAGCGGGCCTCGAGCCTCAAGTGGATCCACGACGGGAAGGGGATGACGATGTCCCAGGCCGCGTTGAAGTTCATCCTGTCCGAGGAGACGGTCGCGAGCACGATCCCGAACATCTATCGAGAGGACCAGCTCGCGGAGTACGGCGGCGTGTCGGACTTCCCCAACTTCGAGCAGTGGGAGCTCGCGGAGATCGCGGAGCAGTTCCGAAAGGGCTTCGGCGTGCCGTGAGGCGGTCATGATCCTCGGATACCTCGACAAAGAGGATCGCGCGTACGACCTCAACTTCGCGACGTTGAAGATGAAGATCCGGATCGAGGTGGCTGCGCCCCGCGGGGGCGCGAGCGTCGCATTCTACCCGACCGGTTCGGCCGTCCCGTCCGCGTTCCGGATCCTCGGCGAGGCGGACGCGACGATCGAGGTCTCGATGGACCACGGGGGCGACCGTGTGCCCTTGCTGCGTCCGGTGCCCGGCCACCTGTACCGTCACGAGCGAGGACTCCTCTTCCTCGCGACGCCGGCGAAGCGCGATCCGGAAGATCCCACGTTCTTCCTCGTGAGACTCCAGGCGATGCCGAGCGCCGTCCGATTCTTTTTCGAGGATCAGGAGGGGACGGAACTCGTCTCGATTCCGGGGGACGAGGTGATTCGCGTCGAGTCAGCCGGGGGCCTCGCAACCGTCCTGGTCAGCGCGGCGAACGTCGCACTACCAAACGAGAAGCTCGCCTATGCGGTCGGCCTGAGCCCGGTCGCGGCGGTCACGCACCTGCTCGACGGCCTCCCGATGTCGGGCCCGCGCCGACAAAACCCTTAAGCGGATGCCCCTTCTTGGCAGCCCGAGGCCCCTGATATGTCGTACGACCTCGGCGTCCTGGACCTGAAAGGCGGGGAGAAGAAGAGCCGCAAGATGTGGTACGTGGTTGGCGGCATCGTGGCGGCGGTGGTCGTGATCGTCGCCTTGATCGTCGTCTATCGTCCCTTGTGAGCCTGCCCGCGCCGGCCGTACCGTCCCTCCTATGGAGGGACGCCTCAATCCCAGCTTCCGGACGTGGGAAATAACGTTTATATACCGCCGCCTGTATGCTTTGGATGTCATTTTTTTGACGCTTTTAAAGAGCGGTGTCTAAATGGCAGCTATTTCGAACCAAGTCGAGACCGGGACGACGACCTTGGGCCTCGTCTGCAAGGACGGGGTCGTGCTGGCGGCGGACCGTCGGGCGACGGCGGGCACGCTGATCGCCCACAAGAGGACGAAGAAGATCTACCGGCTTGACGACAACCTCGGGCTCACCACCGCGGGCCTCGTCGGGGACCTTCAGGTCCTCGCACGCTACATCACCGCGGAGGTCGAGCTGTACAAGCTCAAGCGGAGCTCCGGGATGCCCGTCGAGGCCTGCGCGACCCTGATGGCGAACATCCTTTCGGGCAGCCGCTACTACCCGTACTGGGTCCAGCTCGTGATCGGCGGCTGGGACCGGGCCGGGGGGCACGTCTACTCGATCGACGCGGCCGGGGGATCCCTGCCCGACAAGTACACGTCGAGTGGGTCCGGGAGCCCGTACGTGTACGGCGTGCTCGAAGACCACTGGCGCGACGACATGACCGTGAACGAGGGCGCGGACCTCGCGATCCGGGCCGTCACGGCCGCGATGAAGCGCGATGCGGTCTCCGGCGAAGGGATCGACGTCGCGATCATCTCGAAGGACGGATTCAAGTCGTTGGACGACAAGGAAGTCGAGCGGCGCAAGGGCGCCATGAAACTCGCCTGAGTCACCCCCATGGGGGCCTCGGGCCCCAGGGACCATACCCGATGAGCATCGAAGATATTCTGAACGACGCGAAGGCCGTCGTCAAGAAGGTCGTTCCAGACCATGTCGAAATCACCCATGTCGACTTCGAGGGCCCGACCATCGTGATCTACACGAAGAACATGGAGGTCTTCTCGAACGGGAACGAGCTGATCCGGCAGATCGCACAGCAGCTGCGACGGCGGATCACCGTCCGCCCGGACCCGTCCCTCCTGGTGGACCAGGGAGAGGCGGAGAAGACGATCCGGGAAACGATTCCCGCGGAGGCCCAGATCACGGGAATCTTCTTCGATTCGGAGTCCGGGGAGGTCACGATCGAGGCGCTCGCGCCCGGCATGGTGATCGGGCGACACGGTGCCGTCCTCAACGACCTGAAGCGGAAGATTGGCTGGGCCCCGAAGGTCGTCCGGACGCCCCCGATCCCGTCGAAGACGGTGGACGAGATCCGTCAGTATCTCCGTTCGATCAACGACGAGCGGAAGGCGTTCCTGAAGCAGATCGGTCGTCGACTCGCGCGGGAGGTCCCCGCCGGGGAGAACTACGTGCGAATCACGGCCCTCGGAGGGTTCCGGCAGGTCGGACGGTCCGCGGCGCTCCTCTCGACGCGGGAATCTCGCGTGCTCATCGATTGCGGGGTCCTGATCTCCGAGGACAACGGCTCGCCGTACCTGAACGCTCCCGAGGTGTCGCCTCTCAGCGCCCTCGACGCGGTCGTGATCACCCACGCGCACCTGGACCACTCGGGACTCGTCCCGGCCCTGTACAAGTACGGCTACGAGGGCCCCGTGTACACGACGGCCCCAACCCGGGATCTGATGTCCCTCCTCCAGCTCGATTTCATCAAGGTCGCGTTTGGGGAGGCCCGGAAGTCTCCCTACGATTCCGGGAACGTCCGGAAGGTCGTCGCGAACACGATCCCGCTCAACTACGGGGAGACGACGGACATCGCTCCGGACGTCCGGCTGACATTCCAGAACGCCGGACACATCCTGGGCTCGTCGATCGCCCACTTCCACATCGGGGACGGGTTGTACAACGTCGCGATGTCGGGCGACATCAAGTTCGAGAAGACGTGGCTCTTCAACCCGGCGGTGAACAAGTTCCCGCGGATCGAGACCCTCGTCCTCGAGTCGACGTACGGAGGCTATCACGACGTGCAGCCGTCCCGGCACGACGCGGCGATGCAGCTGAAGGACGTCGCGAAGCGCGTTTTGAGCCGGCGCGGCAAGATGCTCGTCCCGGTGTTCGCGGTGGGTCGGTCCCAGGAAGTCATGCTCGTCCTCGAAGAGGCGATGCGGAACCGGCAGATCCCCGATGTGCCGATCTATCTGGACGGGATGATCTGGGAGGCGACCGCGATCCACACCGCGTATCCGGAATACCTGAACAGCCAGCTCCGGACGGAGATCTTCCAGACTGGGGAGAACCCGTTCCTGTCGACGTCCTTCAAACGGGTCGAGACGTCGGACATGCGGGCGAACATCGTGGACGACGTGGAGCCCTGCATCGTCCTCGCGACGAGCGGCATGATGTCCGGCGGGCCCGTCCTCGAATACTTCAAAGGATGGGCGGACAACCCGCTCCACGCGCTCCTGTTCGTCGGCTTCCAGTCGGAGGGCTCCCTCGGCCGGCGCATCCAGCGGGAGGCGCGCGAGATCACGCTGATGGACCGCGGAAACCCGCTCACGCTGCCGATCAAGATGGACCTCGAGACGATCGACGGCTTCTCGGGCCACTCGGACCGCCTCCAGCTCCTGAACTTCGTCGGCACGATGGAGCCGCGGCCCGAGCGGGTCATCGTGAACCACGGAGAGGAGTTCAAGTGCTCCGATCTGGCGTCCGGGCTCTACAAGAAGTACGGCATCGAGGCACGCGCGCCGATGAACCTCGAGACGATCCGACTCAAGTGAGGCGCGCCCGCTCGGGCGCGTGTCTCCGCGGTCCGAATTCGTTCTGAGCGCCGAACGGGTTCGGGGGTACCTACTTCTACGGACAGCGGGTCCGTCGTTCGTCGTCCTCGCGCGCGTTTCTCGCACGGAGGTTCCGGGATGTCCGCGACGGTCCGAGGGGTGTGTCGATGCCTCCGATGCTGATCACCCGTCGCCAGGTCATGAAAATGGTCCCGGCCGCGGTCGCCGGAGCTATGGCGGCCCGCTATCTGCCGGAGACGCTCCTTTCGTTCGAGTTCGTGGAACCGATCGACCAGAACCTGAACCCCCTCGAGACGTACCCGAACCGAGACTGGGAGCGGGTCTACCGCGACCTGTACTCGTACGATTCTAGCTTCGTGTTCCTGTGTGCGCCGAACGACACCCACGGCTGTCTCCTTCGGGCGTATGAGAAGAACGGCGTCGTGAAGTACCTGGACCCGAGCTTCGGGTACGGCAAGGCGACGGACCTCTACGGGAACGTGGCCTCCCCGCGGTGGGACCCCCGGATGTGCCCGAACGGGCACACGTACCTCCGCCGGACGTATTCGGATCGCCGGGTCAAGGGCGCCTTTGTGCGATCCGGGTTCAAGGACTGGGTCGACGCGGGGATGCCGCGCGAGTCGAACGGGCTCCCGGTGCGTTCCTACTTCGACAACCGGGGGAAGGACACGTGGGAGCGGGTGACGTGGGACGAGGCGTTCGCGACGATCGCCCGGGTCCTCGTGTCTGTCGCGCAGACGTATTCGGGCGCGGGCGGGGCGAACCTGCTGCAGCAGCAGGGTTATGACCCCGACATGATCGCCGCGACGAACGGCGCAGGGGTTCAGACGCTCAAGTTCCGCGCGAGCATGGCCTGGCTCAGCACCCTGCGCTTCACCGGACTGTACCGTCTCGCGAACCAAATGGCCCTCCTGGACGCATGGATTCGCGGGGTGTCACCGGACGCCGCGGAGGGCGCTCGCTACTGGGACTCGTATGCGTGGCACACGGACCTCCCGCCCGGACATCCGATGGTCACGGGCAACAAGACGAGCGACTTCGACCTGTACGCGGCGGAGCACGCGGACTTCATCACGACCTGGGGCATGAACTGGATCGCGACAAAGATGCCCGACGGACACTGGCTCACGGAGGCCCGGATCCGCGGCGCGCGGGTCTGCACGATCACCACGGAGTACCAGAGCACCTCGAACAAGGCGGACGACGTGATCGTCATCCGACCCGCGACGGACACCGCGTTCGCCCTCTCCGTGGCGCATGTCCTGATGCGGGACGCCCTGTACGACGCGGACTACGTGAAGCGGTTCACAGATCTGCCGCTCCTCGTCCGCATGGACACCCTGAAGCTCCTCCGGGCTCGTGACCTAATCTCCGGGTACACGCCGGCGCCCCTGACGAACTACACGCAGGTCCTTCAGGCGGGCGAGGCGCCCCCCTCCTTGCTCCTGCAGGACCGGCAATACATCCCGCAGGCCCTCCGGGACGCCTGGGACGACTTCGTCGTCTGGGACCTGACCGGGAGGCGCCCGGAGATCGTGACTCGAGATCACGTGGGGGACTTTTTCGTCCAGCGGAATCTGGACCCGGCTCTCTCGGGCTCCTTCACGGTGCGCCTCGCGACCGGCGGCAACGTCGAGGCCCGGCCGATCTTCGATCTGGTCAAGGAGTACGTAGACACGAACTTCGCGCCGACCCAGGCGTCGGAGGTCACCTGGGCACCGGTCTCCGCGATCGAGGGCTTCGCCCAGCTCCTCGCGGCGAACAAGGGGAAGACCCTCTTCACCGTCGGGATGGGGCCGAACCACTACTGGACGAACGACCTGAAGGACCGCGCGATCTTCCTGATCGCCTGCCTCACGGGAAACGAGGGCCGATTTGGCGGGGAAGTCGGGAGCTATGCCGGGAACTACCGCATCGAGGTGTTCAACGGGGTGGGCCAGTGGGCGGCCGAGAATCCGTTCGACCTCGAGATGGACCCGGCGAGGCCTGCCCGCGTGAGGACGTACCGCCACGGGGAATCCGCCCACTACTACAACTACGGCGACCGGCCGCTTCGCGTGGGGAACACGCAGTTCACCGGCGCGACGCACATGCCGACGCCCACGAAGACCGCGTGGTGGGTGAACGGGAATTCGATCCTCGGGAACGCAAAGTGGGCGTACGACACGATCATGAACACGATCCCGAAGATCGAGATGATCGTCACGAACGAGTGGTTCTGGACGAAGACCTGTGAGTATTCGGACATCGTGCTCGGGGTCCCCGCGTGGCTCGAGCGCAAGATTCCGGACATCTACGGAGCCTGCACGAACCCGTTCCTCCAGGCGATCGTCCCGACCCCGATCCCTCCCGCGTCGGATGTCCGCGACGACCTGGAGACGTACGTCGGCGTCGCGGAGAAGCTGGCTCAGATCACGGGGGATGCCCGGTTCGCGGATGCCTGGAGCTTCCGTACGCCGGACGGGCTCCTGGACACCGTCGCGTACGGACAGCGCGTGATGAACGCGAGCAACGCCCTCCGAGGGTATCAGTTCACGGACCTGCTCGACTCGTGCCGGCAGGGCATCCCGAAGTACATGTTGCTTCGAACGAGTCCACGGATTACCGGCTGGGAGCAGATCAACGAGTCGAAGCCCTGGTACACGAAGACGGGTCGCCTCGAGTTCTACCGCGAGGAGGACGAATGGATCAATGCGGGGGAGAACCTCCCCGTGTTCCGAGAGACGGTCGACTCGACGTTCTACGAACCGGCGGTGATCCACGATGGCGGGTCCCACGCGGCGATCCGTCCGAAGGGTCCCGCGGACTACGGCCTGAGTCCGAACGACCTCTCGGCGGAGACCCGTCAGGTGCGGAACGTCGTGAAGTCCTGGACGGCCCTGAAGGCGACCCAGCACCCCCTCGCGGGCCAGGGATACGGTTTCATCCTCTATACCCCGAAGTATCGCCACGCCTGCCACTCGATGGCGGCGTCCCAGGACCTGAGCATGGTGTACTTCGGTCCGTTCGGGGACTTCTACCGTCACGACAAGAGGATGCCTTACGTCGGCGAGGGGTACGTCGACATGAACCCGCTCGATGCGAAGGCGCTCGGAGTCGAGGACGGGGACTACATCTGGGTCGACGGGGACCCCCAGGACCGGCCTTTCCGCGGATGGGAGAGCCGGCCCGACGACTACCACGTGATGCGGTGGAAGGTGCGCGCCCGGTA
>DATEUA010000093.1:0-19273 GCA_035283405.1 Thermoplasmata archaeon
ACATCCCGTCGATCCGCCTGGAGGTCGAGCTGGATCTCCGGCGCGACGAAGTCCACGTGGGCGCTCGCACCGGCGCCTGCGTTCCAGTTCCCGTTCCGGTCCGTGTACTCCGTCCTGAAGGCGAAGTCCTCCGCGGTGCCGTCCGCGGTCGTGGACCGCGCCTCGAGCTCGAGCTGGAACGCCCGAGATCCTGGTGCGAAGTCGGACCAGTGCCACGAGAGGAGCGAGTAGATCTGCCGGGTCAGGAAACCGTCCGAGGTGTCCGAGACGTAAACAAAGGACGCGGGAAGCGAGACGTTGAGCCAGACGTCGCCTGCCGTTCCGCTTCCCGCATTAGCGTGAGAGATCGTGAGGATCAGGGACGCACCTGCTTCGATCGTCGCAATCGGAGGGACCGCGCTCACCGTGACGCGCGGCGCGCTCGCCTGCAGGGTCGCCGTTCCCAGAGGGGCTGTAGCCATCGGGTTCCCGACCGCGTCCCGGTAGTCCGCCGCGGCCGTCCCTAGGAAGGCCTGGCCGTCGGATGCGTTCCGGTCGAGCGTCACGTTGACGAAAAACCGATCGGAACCGACCCAGAAGTCCGCGATTTGGAAGCGTACGGTGGACGTGGCGACGGTCGCGGGCCGGCTCGCGTCCAGGAACCGGAGGCCGGCGTCCAACGAGAGGTTGAGCCAGAGGTATGGCGCGGGCTCGTTGCCCGTGTTCGATACGTCGATCGCGATGGACGCAGCATCTCCCGGCGTGGCGACGCCTGGCGTCACGAGGATCGAGCCTACGATCTGGGGAGCGAAGGCCTGGACGGACCCGTCCGACTGCTGCGGAGGCATCAGGCTCCCGTTCGAGTTCGTGAAGTTGAGGTCAGCTCGGTTCACGAGGACCGACCCGGGAGCGATCCCGGGAGAACCTTGGACGACGAGTTGGAAGGACCAGGTCGTCGTGGGAAGGTTCGTGAAGACGAATCGGATGGCTCCGCCGGAGAACGTCGTCGTGCCGCCGATTGTGGCGGCGTCGTTCGACACGTACTCGAGCCCCGCAGGAAGGGTGTCGTTCAGCCAGAGGGTCTGCGCGAGATCCCCCGTGTTCGCGAGGGCGAACGTGAACGTCACGGGTTCGTTGGAGTGGACCGCAGGGGTTGAAGGCGTCTGGGAGAATGCGATCACGGGGCCGTTCATCGCGACGTCGGCCTGAGTCGACACGCGAGGCCAGGCGTGCCCCTTCCCGTCGACGACGTCCAGGGCGAAGGTGGATCTCAGGAACGGCACGGGCACCACGGAGTCGACAAGGACCTCGAGGTCGAGACGGTGAATTCCGGGCCCGACGGAGGACCACGACCAGTTCGAGACTCCGGACTCGCTCGCGGGATCCGAGCTGCCGATGAACAGGAGTTGCGGCGCGTAGGACACGTTAAGCCACACCCGGCTTGCGCTCGAGGCTCCCGTGTTGTTGTAGTAGACCAGATAGAAGAACCGTTCCCCGAAAGCCACGTTCGACTGCGTCGCGCCGACCGCTAGGTCGAACGCGGGAGAACGCACATCCACGGAGGTCACGACGACGTAATCGCCTGCGGCACCGTCCGCCGTGAGTTCGAATCCGTACGTTCCATTCATGAGGGGCGGGCCGAGGCGGAACTCGAAGACCTTCCATGCGGGCAGGGGCGAGGCGTCCGTCGTGAGGACGGCCATGCCGGCGTCCGCCGACACGGGATTCGAGTCGGGTCCCGTCGCGTTGACGCGGACCCCGAGAATCCGGGAGGGCCCGAGGGGATCGGAAACGTTCGCGTGAACGACGATCGCGTCCAGGGAGGTCCACGCGCCGGTCGGGCCGACGGCGTCCCGTCGCTCGACCGTGTCGATCCGTGCGTGGGTCGACGTGCGCACGTCGATGCGGGAGGGCGCGAGGGAGGAACCGAACGCGAGGACGATGTCGTCCGTGCTGCTCGCAGGGTTCCGGACCCGCAGACGGAGACTATCGCCCTGGGGGAATACATGGTCGAACGCGGGGAAGGAAATGGCGAACGCCTCGTAATCTGTCGCGACGTTCGTCGTGACCCGTCCCTGCGCATAGGCGACGGGGGTCGCCGTCCCTCCGACGTCGTAGAGGGTCAGGTTCAGGTCCACGGTCTCCGCGGACCCGGACCGGGAGTCGAGATACAGGAATGCCTCGGCCCGCACGCCTCGGAACGGCCGGGCGAACGCCCGTACGAGGTCGAAGTCCACCGTGGCGCTCGAGCGACGGATCGTGACGTTTCGCTGGCTCGCGGCCCCGCCCGTCGGCGCGGACGGCGAGAGCCCATACGGCGTCCCGTCGACGAGGAAGAGCGAATCCGTCGCCAAGCCGACGACGACGGAGGCCTGTGAGGCGCTTCCGGCGCCCGGCATCCCCGCGCCGTTCCGATATTCGAGTGCGACGGAGGCCGTGAGGGTCGCGCCGGGCGAGGACCCGACGAGGACCCGGGCGTCGATCGTGAACGGGTGGACTCCGTTCGGCACGTCGGCGAAGGTGAACGATGGGTATGCGGTGGTCGATCCCGCGGCTTGGTCCGATACGTAGGAGAGGCCCGCGGGGAGGGTCGCGTTGATCCACACGTTCCGTGCGGGGAGCGTGCCCGCGTTCGTGTACCGGACCGTGAACCGGACCGTGTCCTTCCAGGACGCCTCGACGGGCGAGACAGACAGGTCCACGGAGACGTTCGCCTCGTCCTCCCGCCCGTACGTGGTGAAGACCATGTCCGTGCTCGGGGTGACGTTGAACCAGCCCCCGCCGAGGTTCAGGTCGTACATCGCCCGGCCGCTCGCGTAGGTGTTCGCGTTGCTGTGGGACCACCGATACGAGTCGGACAGGAGTCCCGGGTGGCTCGCGACGATCCAGTACCGGGCCCCTCTTGAGAGGACGGGCGCGGCCGGGAACGGGGCGTTCACGAAAGCCGCCGCGCTCCCGGAGACGACCTGGGTCGTATCGAGCGCCGACGCCGCGGGCCGTTCCCCGGCGTCCCCGTGGACGGACACGCGGATGGCATCGGTCGTCGCCCCCATGTTCCGGAGCCGGAGGGTCGCGTTCAGGATCCGGTACGTCTCCGTGGCGACGAACGACTGGGCCACGCTCTGGTCCCGGAAGACGTCCAGGTCCGCGTTCGAGACTGTCGGGTTCGACTCGAAGACGTGTTCCCCCACGGCCGCCGCAAGTGGGACCTGCAGGACGAGGCCTGACAGGAACGTAATCGTGAGGAGGAAGCCCAGCCCCGAGGCTGGCAGGCGAGGGCTCAATTTCAGCCTCTGCCGCCTGGGCGGTCTGGGGCGGCTTGACCTCAGCGCCTCCGTTATCCACCTTGATAATTATTTCGGGGCCACCTTTTTTGACCTCGGCGCCCTTCCGACGCGATTGTGGACGACCTCGGCCTGGAGCCTCGCCTCTTAGGCGTGCTCCGGGAGCTCGGCATCGACGACCTCACGCCGCCGCAGCGCGACGCGATTCCGCGGATCCTCGCGGGGGCGAACGTCCTCCTAGTCGCGCCGACGGGGATCGGTAAGACGGAGGCCGCGCTCCTCCCGATCCTCCACCGGATCCTCGAGGAGAAGCCGGAGCCCGTCGCATGCGTCTACATCACGCCCCTCCGCGCGCTGAACCGCGACATGCTCCGACGGATGACGTTCTTCGCGGAGCGACTCGGGGTCCGTGTCGCGGTGCGCCACGGGGACACCCCGCCCTCGGAGCGCGCGCGAATCACGAAGGAGCCTCCGGACATCCTCATCACGACCCCCGAGACGTTCCAGATCCTGTTCACGGGCCGGAGGCTCCGGGATCAACTCCGGACCGTGAGGTGGGTCGTCGTGGACGAGATCCACGAGCTCGCGCCCGACGAGCGCGGGGCCCAGCTCTCCGTGGCCCTCGAGCGGCTCCGAGACCTCGCGGGGCGCGAGGTGCAGCGGATCGGGCTTTCCGCCACGGTCGGCACGCCGGACGAGGCGGCCCGATTCCTCGTGGGCGTCGACCGTCCCGTGGAGATCGTGCAGTCGCGCGTTCCGAAAGGGATCCGCATCCGGGTCGAGATGCCCACCGCGGCCGCGGGGGACGCGGAGATCGCGGACCGGCTCAAGGTCCAACCCGCCCAGGGGACCGCGATCCGCCGATGCTACGAGCTCGTCAAGGAGCACACCTCCACGCTGTTCTTCGTGAACACGCGCGACACGGCGGAGTTCCTGGCCTCGCGGCTCGCGGCGTGGTACCAGGACCCGACCGTGGGCGTGCACCACGGGAGCCTCTCGAGGGACGTCCGCGTGCAGATGGAGGACGACTTCAAATCAGGCCACCTTCGGGCCCTGATCTGCACGTCCTCCCTCGAACTCGGGATCGACGTCGGTACGGCGGACTTCGTCCTCCAGTACAGCTCGCCCCGGGAGGTCGCTCGCATCGTGCAGCGGGTCGGCCGCTCGGGCCACGGGGTCGGGGAGGTGAGCGACGGGGTCATCCTGGCGACGAAGGAGGACGACGTCGCGGAGGCGTGCGCGATCGCGCGCCGCGCCCTCGCGGAGGAGATCGAGCCCGTCGTCGTGCGGACGAACAACCGGTCCGTCCTCGCGAACCAGCTCGTGGCGATGGCGGTCTCCGAGCGATTCCTCGAGGCGGACCGCGCGTACGCGACGGTGCGACGGAGCTGGGCCTTCCGGGACCTCGCCCGGGCGGAATTCGACGACGTCCTCGCGCAGCTCGACGGCCTGAAGGTGCTCTGGTCACGTGACGGCCGGATCGGTCGGAGCGGGCAGAGCCTCGCGTACTTCTACGAGAACATCTCGATGATCCCCGACGTCCGGACGTACCGGGTCGTGGACCTGAGCTCGCGCCGCGCGATCGGCACCCTGGACGAGTGGTTCGTCGCGGAGAGCGCGAAGCTCGGCGCGAGCTTCATCATGCGGGGGACCGCGTGGCGGGTGATCGACGTGAAGGAGGACCATCTCCTCGTCGAACCGGTGCGCGAGATCGGGGACGTGCCGTCGTGGGTCGGCGAGGACATCCCGGTCCCCTTCGAGGTCGCGATGGAGGTGGGCCGCATGCGGAGGGAGAAGGACCTCTCGGAATACCCGGTGAATGCTCACGGCGCCGAGAAGGTTCGCGAGTACTTCGACGGGGTCGGGGCCGCGCCCCTCGGGACCGACCGGCGCATCACGATCGAGGCGTCCAAGGAGCTGATCATCGTGAACGCCACGTTCGGGTCGAAGGTGAACGAGACCCTCGGCCAGCTCATCTCGGCCCTGGTCGCCGCGAGGTTCGGGCAGAGCATCGGCGTCCAGACGGACCCGTACCGGGTCGTCCTCGAGGTCCCCCGGGGCGTCGTTCCGAAGAGGATCGAGGAGATCCTGCGGCCGGAGGACCCGGACGCCCTGGGCCCTCTCCTGCGCGTGATCCTGAAGAACTCCGCGTTCCTTCGGTGGCCCTTCGTACACGTGGCGAAGAAGTTCGGGGCGCTGCGCCGGGACGTGGACTGGCAGAGCGTGTCGATCCCGCGCCTCATGAAGGCCTTCGAGAACACGCCCCTGTTCGAGGAGGTCCTCGACAAGGTGTTCTGGGAGCGGATGGACATTCCGCGGACCGCGGAGGTCCTCCGGCGGGTCCGCGACGGATCGATCGAGATCGCGACGACCACCCTGACGTCCGTGGGCCGCGCGGGACTCGAGGGAGGCCGGCTCCTCGTCATCCCGCAGAAGCCAGACCGTGCGACCCTCCTCGCGGTGAAGGTGCGTCTCGAGAAGGACACCGCGTCGTTCCTGTGTCTGAGCTGCAAGTCGTCGTGGCGAGCTCCCGTGAAGGACCTCCCCGTACGGATCCGGTGCGAGACGTGCGGCGGGGTGATGGTCGCTGTCGTGCCGATGTATGAACGGGATCGGGTCGCGAGGTTGGACCTCGAATCGCCGGACAAGGAGGACCGGTCCCTGGCGAAGCGCCTCTTCACGAACGCGAGCCTCGTGATGGCCCACGGACGCAAGGCGGTCCTCGCCCTGATGGGCCGCGGGGTCGGAGAGGAGACCGCGGCGAGGATCCTCCGGGGATACCACGAGACGGAGGAGGACTTCCTCCGGGACGTGCTCGCCGCGGAGGTCACATACGCGCGGACGAAACGGTTCTGGGACTAGCCGGACGCGAAAGAAAAGGGGAGCCCGGCAGGGCATCGGGAGGAGGACCGCAACGTCCCGCGGGCTCTCGGTGTGGGCAATCTGTCGGGCGAGGGACGTCAGAAAGGCGGGGCACGGTTTGCCCCTGGCGATTCCCTCGCACCACCCCCGGAAGTGCGCCTTCCGGAAGCGCTCGGGGAATCGTACGCACCTTATATAAGGGTTCGCCAAATCGCTCATCTCCGAGGGGAAGGCAGAGCCTTTCCGCAACCCTTTCCGGGGCGGACTGCCATTGAGGTAGAGCGGTCCGCTCCCGCGTGACCGCGCGTCGACCTGCAGGATCCGGAGGTGGTTTCAAAAGCGAAAGGCACGCCGCAACGTTTATCGCCGCACCCCCGACTCGTTCCGCCCGGTATTCCGCGTGCCCACCGAGAAGACCCGCTCCTGCGCCGTCTGCAGCGCATCGAACCCCGTCGAGGTGAGATCGTGCGGGTCCTGCGGGGCCGACCTAATGTCGGCGGACGAACGCCGCGCCTTCGACAACGTGCTCGAGGACCTGATCGCCGGGGCGCCTCGGGACTCCGAGCCCGCTCCCGTCGAGGACGGATCCCTCGACGTGGAGGAGGAGGTCGTCGACGAACTCCTCGATTCACTCCGGATCGAAGGGAAGTCGACCGCGGCGGCCCTCCGGATCGAGTGCCCGATGTGCGGGGAGGAGGTCGCGGCGGAGGCCCTCCGGTGCGACCACTGCGGAACCGCGTTCGAAGAGGTCGAGCTGGAGGCGCCCGCGCCCCTCCCGACTCAGGCCCAGGATCCCGCGGCCGTCGTGACGACGGCCCTCGCATCCGCGAAGGGCCGGGGCTCGAAGCCGGCCAAGGACGACCTGCCCGTGACCGCCGTCCCGACGGAGCCGGAGCCGCGCCGCGCGGTGTTCTCCGCCCGTCTCGTGGACCTGGTCGTCGGCGGCACCAGCGGTGCCCTCGTCGCGGTGTTCATCGTCTTCCGTCTGTACTCGTGGTCGGAGATCATGGCGAGCCCGCTGCCCCTTGCGATGTTCCTCGGGGTCGCGGCGGGCGGGACGGTCCTCGGAGGCGTCGTGTTCCGCCTATCGACCTCGTACCTCGCGCAGGGGGACCGTCTCGTGAAGCTCGGCCGGTACCAGGACGCCGTCGGATTCCTCGACCGGGCGATCCGTATGGGGCACCGGCCCTCGAACGCATGGACGTCGAAGGGAGTCGCGCTGAAACGTCTCGGTCGGGTCGAGGAAGCGATGCACTGCCAGCGGATGGCCGTCCGCATCGATCCGGAGAATGAGATCGCGTGGTGCAACCTGGGAGACCTGCACTTCCGTGCGGGGGACCTCCCGAAGGCCCTCGAGGCGTACGACAAAGCCCTTGAAGTCCGGCCGAAGTACGCGATCGCGTGGAACAACAAGGGGGCGACCCTTGCGCGGCTGAACCGTTTCGAGGAGGCCCGCGAGTGCAGCGATCGCGCTGTCCGGCTCCAGCCGAAATACGTCGTCGCGTGGCTCAACCGTGGGGAGGTCCTCGCTCGCCTTGGGGATCGGGACGAGGCGCAGCGATGCCTCGAGCGGGCGCGAGCCCTCGGGGCCTGACGTTCACAGCGCCGCGCCTCCCGTCCCGCGCTCGGATGCGATCACTGGAGCATACCCACGTACAACAACCCGAGGCTGTCCCGGATCTCGATTCGGTAGCCCGTCGGGTATTGGATCGTGCTGATGAGGAGCCGCTCGCCGAGTTCGACGATCGAGTCCCCGTCGCCGACAAAGACGGCTCCATCCTGGGCGTACGACAGGCTGTTGAAGGTCTCATAGGGAAGCGCCGTGGCGCCTCCCGGGTTGAAAATCCCCAGGAACGTGTCCGAGGCAGCGAGCCCTGGGGGGACAGTAGTGATGAAGACCGTCCAATTCGTTCCGTCCGCGGACAGGGAGATCGAGGCACCAATGTCCCTCGGAGCGGGTCCTTCGGCCTGTAGGACCACCACAACCGTCTGCCCGCCGCAAAGAGCGCCTGTCGCCGTGTCATTGATTTCGGATCGAGCTTCCACGACGACGTCCTTGCAGACGTTCCCCGCCCAGGTGTGGGGCGTCGCGATGTCCGCACGGATGCAGGGCGGTGACGTGCACGGAACGACGACGGTCCACTTCTGGGCACCGTCGACGAAAAGCGTGACGGTGCAATCCGACGCCGTGCCGCAGACGATCGTCACGTTGAGCTGAGCGGAGCGATCGGGCGGGATTCCCGACGCCTGCACGCCGATGGAGGTCGTCTCCTCGTCGCACAGGGTGACCGTCTTCGTGTCCGTAATCGCAGATCGCGCTTCCACGGTGAACGCTTCGCACGACGCGGCTCCGATCCAGTTGTGGAGCGTCGGGATGCTGAGGACTGAACAGGGTGGATTGTCGCAGCCGATAGGGATCGTCCATTTCGTCTGTCCGTCGACTGAGAGGGTCACGTTGCACGTCCATGGCGTCTGGCATGCGACCGTGACGTTCAGCTGCGCGGCATGGGATGTGTCGGCGAGCGGCGGGCCGGTCGGGCCGATCAACTGCCCGATCCCGTAGCCGCCCGCGATGCCCCCTGCGGCTGCAACAGCGACGAGGATGGCCCACGTGCGCGCGTGCATCCCAATCCTTCCTGAAGCCCAATAAGCGATGGCATGTGAGCCTTTCGGTGCGAAAGGAGAGGGACCCCTCGTCCGGAGCCGTCGACCGTATGGAGGCCGAGGTCCCCCGTCATGCCATCCGCGACCCTCGGGGCCTGACCGCCGTCGAATTCGGCACCCCACGCTGACGGACCTCGGTTAACATGTTAACCACGGAAGCCGTAAAGCCTCAGAGCCGACCCATGGCCAGGAGGTAGATCTCCGCGCTCTCCTTCGTTGATGCGGCGGGTTTCACGCCCTTAACCGCCTCGAAACGCGCCCTGACGCGGTCGAGGAAGTCCCGATAGCCTTCTCCCTGGAAGGCCTTCGCGAGGAACGTCCCGCGTGTCCGGAGGGCGCGCACGGCGAACGACAAGGCGGCCTCCGCGAGCTCCAAGCTGCGCGCGACGTCGTAGCTCCTCGCGCCACTGAGGTGCGGGGCCGCGTCGCTCATCACGACGTCGGCCGGGTTCCCGAGGGTCTCGAAAATCCTCGCTTGGACGTTCGCTTCAGAGAAGTCCCCCCGAAGGAACTCGACCCCCTCCAGGGGCGGCACCGACGCGAGGTCCACCGCGATCACGCGGCCCTTCGGGCCTACGCGCTCCCGAGCCACTTGGGACCACCCTCCCGGCGCCGCGCCCAGGTCGACGACGACGTCTCCCTCCCGGAATACCCCATATCGGTCGTCGATCTGCGCAAGCTTGATCGCGGCGCGACTTCGGTAAGCCTGCCGCTTCGCAGCCCGGTAGTAGCGGTCGTGTTTGCGTGCCTTGATCCAGGCCTTGGTCACGGGCAGGTCCATCGGACGAGGGCGCTTAACGATTGGCTCGACCGCGTCGAGGTTAACATGTTAACCGAGGAAGTTCGGGCGCCCTCGGCCGCCGCGCAGCCTCCTTTCACCGCCCCCCCTCTGACCCAGCTTGCGTTCCCGCCGAGTCCGGTCAAATCCGTGGAGTACTTTCGCTCCCCTCCCTTGCTAAAGCTATAATATAGCCATGTCCATAGGCCGTCGCATGACCCTGGAAGGATACGAGGGGGAGCGCGTCCTGCTGTCGTACGACGTGTCCGGCGAGGCGAGATCCACGGCAGCGCGGGTGTGCCAGATTGTCTTCGGACGGGTGCGTGGATCGGACGACACGCGGGCGCCGACGCGAATCCAAGAGGGTTTCATCCACAGGCCCGGGGTCGTGTGGATCGGACAGTCCGTGCTCGTCATGCCTCCGCGCGACGCGGAGGAGCTTGCCGCGCGGCTCCGGCCTCTGGGCGTCCGGGTGGCAACGGGGCCTGTGTCGATTCGTCGAGAGAGTCTCGAGGCCTTCCGGAGCCCTGGGCGAGCCGTGCTCCGACCTCCGGGAGACGGAAGCCGCCGTTGGATCCGGTCACCCGCGGCCAGGGGTTAACATGTTAACCAGCCCGGGCGGCGCTGTCAAATACCCATGAACGCGGTCCCGGTTCGTCTGGGAGGCGGGGTTCCAGTGGGCCGGTTCGAGAGCTCTTGTTTGACAGGAGCGGCGGCGTGCGCGACGACTCTTCTTGTAGCGGCCACGTGGGTCGCGGCCGTCGGTGCGGCGCCACCGGGGGTCTTCTTCGAGCCCAACGTCCGCGTGACGGACGGATCTACGCCGTTCCTCTTCCAAGTCGAGCCGTACGTCGCCGTGGACCCAGCGAATCGACTTTTCGTCGGCTGGAAGGAGGCGGACACCGCGGACGGGCCAGGGATCCGCGTCGGCTTCGCGCGATCCTTCGACGGCGGCCTCTCGTGGTCGCCCAACGTCCTCATGGACCGCCTCTATCGCTTCCAGACGGACCCTTGGCTTGCCCTCGACGAGCTCGGGCGCCTCTATTACGCCCGGCTCGAGTTCTCCGAGTCCCTCTTCCAGAGCCAAGGCGTTGCGGTCTCCAGGTCGGACGACGCGGGCGCGACGTGGGGCCCGGTTGCCGATGCGGATGACATTCGCCTCGCGTTTGTGGACAAGTCCTCGATCATGAGCGACGGGGACGGTCGGCTTTACGTCGGCTACGCCTTCGTCGCGGGCGGCCGCACTGTGACGGGAGGCATCCGAGTGTCCCGCTCAACGGACAGCGGCGTATCGTGGTCCTCCGTCGCCATTTCCGACGCGGCGACGAACGCGATCGGGGCCGTCCTCGCGGCGGGAGCCGGCGGAATCGTCCATGGGGCGTGGTGGGATGCGACGTCAGGCGACGTCTTCGTGGATCGTTCCGTGGACGGCGGCATCACATGGGACGCGGACGTCCGAATCAACCGGATGCCGGGCTCCGCGCGAGCGTCCTCGTCGAACCCGCATGCGCAGCCACTTCCGACCATTGTGGCGACCCCTCGAGGGGCGCTCTTCGTCGGATGGGCGGAGGGGTCGGGGAGCGACCTTGACATCGTCGTCGCGCGGTCCGACGACGGCGGCACGACGTGGGGAATCCCGGTACGAGTCAACGACGACGCGTCAGCTCGGGAACAGTGGCAGCCCGCTTTCACCGTCGGCCCGGACGGGACGCTTCATCTCGCTTGGCTAGACAATCGGACCGGGGCCTACAATGTGTTCTACGCGACGTCCCGCGACGGCCGACGGTGGTCCGCGAATGTCCGTGTCACGGACGCCGAGACCCCGAGCGCGTTTCAACGGCCCGGGGACTACCTGGGTCTCGCGACCGGCGGGGACGGGACCGCATACGTCGTTTGGACGGACGGGCGGAACGGGGACCTTGACATTTTCTTCTCTAGGAGCCCGCCCTCGAGCGGAACATCCGGCACCGCGACGACGAGCGTCGCCCAAGTGCCTCCGACCCGGCGGTCCGAGCGCGGCCGATCGGGTTAACATGTTAACCAAGCCAGGAGGACTCCCTTTGGGAGCCTCGGTGGCCTTCGACGGCCCGGCATGTTGCCCGCCGAATTCCCGCCCGAAGGCGCAACAGGGGACCTCCAACGCTTGAAATAGCGGCCCTCGCTTCCACGCCGTGTGGTCCGGACGTACGCGGAAGCGGGCGTGAGCCAGGAGGAGAAGGCCGCCCACATTGCAGCCCTCGTGGGCCAACTTGGGTTCCGGCGGCGGGGGCTTGGCCGCCCGATCTCGAAGATTGGGCACTTCGCGGGCCTCGTCGAGTTCGGTGCCTGGGCTCTCGCCCTCTGCACGGACAGCGTCGGGACGAAACTCCTCGTCGCGAACGAGATGCGGAAGTGGGACACGGTCGGGATCGACTGCGTCGCGATGAACGTGAACGACATGATCTGCGTCGGTGCGGAGCCCCTCGCCTTCGTGGACACCCTTGCGATCGAATCGTACGATCGTGAGGTCGCCCGCCAGATCGGCGTCGGGCTCAACCGGGGCGCCGAGCGGGCGAACGTCTCGATCATCGGAGGCGAGGTCGCCGTCCTTCCCGAGGTCGTCCGCGGATACGACCTCGTAGGGACTTGCTTCGGCGTCGTGAAGAAGTCGAAGGTCATCGACGGACGTGCGATCCGCTCGGGCGACGCGGTCATCGGGCTGCCGAGCACGGGGATCCACTCGAACGGGCTGACTCTCGCCCGGCGGATCCTCCGCGATGCGGCCCTCACGGTCTTCGACCCGGTCGGGGGGACGGGACCGGCGTGGGGGCCCGCCCTCCTCGAGCCGACCGCCATCTACGTCCGGCCCGTCCTGAGGGCCCTCCGCCGCGCTCGAGTCCACGGGCTCGCGCACATCACCGGCGGCGGATTGCGAAATCTCACGCGACTCAAGTCGAACGTCTCCTTCCGGATTGACGAGCCTCTCGAGGTCCCGGCCCTCTTCCACGAGCTGCAGACGCTCGGCGCGATCGAGGACCGCGAAATGTATCAGACCTTCAACATGGGCATGGGGTTCGCGATCGTCGCTCCCGAGGCGGAGGCTCGCGACGTCATCCGCGCCCTCCGTCCGGACGTCCAGGCGCGCGTCGTCGGTGCGGTGCAGCGCGGCCGCGGGGTAACCCTGAGCCCCCTCGACCTCTCCTGGGAGGGCTACTGAGCCTCCGGTCCTGCCGCGTCTTCACGCACCGATCTTGGTTCCGCAGTGCTGACAGTACGCGTAGGCTGCGTCGACGACCTGGCCGCATCGCGGACACGTTCGAGGCTCGGCGGGCGCGGCGGGCGGCACCGGAGGGGACGTCGGCATGACGGCTGCAGGCGCCGGAACGACCATGCCCGGCCACGCCCCGGGCGGGGTTATCTGCTGGTACGTCTGGTAGAGGCCCTGCGTGAGGCGCCGCTCCGTGCGCGAGTAGACGACGTAGAATAGGATGTACCCGAAGATTGCGAGTCCGGGCGGGAGGAAGACCCCTCCCACGAGGACCTGGGACAGCTGGAAGAGCTCCACCGGGGTGATGGTCGCCGGACTCCCGAACGCGCCCAGGATCCTTGCGGTCGCCGCCCCGACCGTGATGACTCCGAGCACCCCCAGGACCGGGATGACGAGGCTCGCGGTCCGGGACCACCGCGCCGCTTCGGGCGGCTGGAGGGCCCGGACGAAGTTCCAGTACATCTGGCCCTTGAACGTCACCCCGACGGTCCAGAAGATCGTGATCAACAGGGGAATGTATACACTCGACGAGACGGGTCCCGCGAAGGTCGCGAACAGGAGGCCCGAGAGGAGCAGGTAGACGACGAGGACCGCCGCGGCGGTCGACATCGTCGTGCCGAGCCACTTGAAGACGACTCCCCGGGTCGCATAGCGTTCGTGCTCCGCCCCGTACTCCCGCGAGCCGTGGTGCATCTTCATCACGGACATGAGGCTCACGATGAAGTTGATCACGAAGACGATCACGAGGCCGCACGCGGCCGCGCCGACGACCGAGAGGAACCCGGACGCCGTAATCGGATCCGCGGCGGAGACCAGGATCACGGCGAGGGCGATCGTGAGGGCGAAGGCGCTGAAGATCAGGTCCAGGATCAAGCTCACCTGGTACGACTTCACGCCCGCGTACGTCTCCGGCTTGATCAGCACGTACGGGAGGTACGGCATCGGCGCGGAAGGGGCCACCATCGCGGCGCGCATCCGGCTTGGAGTCCATAAACGTATGGTCCTCGTCAGGTCGGCGCCGAACCGGCGCCGGGTCGCGACGGACACGAAGTTAATACGTTCCCGCCGTTCGGGGACCCGGCCTCGATGTCCCTCGCCCTCCTGTTTGACCTCGATGGAACGCTCGTGCAGACCCTCGACGCGATCGTCCACGCGATGAACGCCGCGATGGCGGAGATCGGCGATTCGCGGGCCTTCACGAAGGAGGAGCTGCGCCCCTTCATCGGCCGACCCGTGCAGCACCAGCTCGAGGTCCTGCGCGGGATCCAGGGCGGGACGGCGGACGGATTCGCGGACCGCTACTACGCGCACTTCATGGAGATCATGGAACAGGGGATCCGCCTCTATCCCGGCGTCCAGGACACGTTCCCGCGCCTCTCCGGCCGGCGGGTCGGGACGATGACAACCCGTCGGAAGAACGAGGCCCGACGGATGCTCGAGCTCGCGGGCCTTCTCTCGCACTTCACGGCCGTCGTCGGCGGGGACGAGGTCGAGAGACCGAAGCCCGCACCGGACCTGCCGAGGCACTCCGCGCAGGTCCTCGGCGTGCGGCCGGAGGACTGCGTCGTCGTCGGGGACAGCCCGGTGGACGTCCTCGCCGGCCGAGGCGCCCGGGCATGGACGGTCGCCGCGACATACGGATACGGAGACCCCCGGGCGCTCGCGGAGGCGAAGCCCCATGCCGAAATCGCGAGGTTCGGGGATCTCCCGGGGGTCCTCGAGGATCTCGAGACCCGCGCGGGACGACGCACATCGGGCGCGTAGGGTCCGCGCGGAAGCTTAATCGGGCGGCCTCTCATCCCGACCCCCGTGTCGGAGCCGGAGGTCCGGGGCAAGGTGATGCCCCTCGCCGAGGCGGTCCGCAAGTTCATCCCGGACGGGTGCCGCCTGCGGTCGAGCGGGATCGGCCTGCGAAAGCCCTTGGCCTTCGTCTACGAGATCATGCGCCAGCGGAAGCGGGACCTGACGTTCCTTCAGAGCGGGATGACGGAGGACGCGGACCTCCTCCTCGGGGCTGGATGCCTCGACCGGATCGAGGGTTCGTACCTCGGACTCGAGGCGTTCGGGCTCGCGCACTGCTACCGGCGGGCGGTCGAGAGGGGGGTCCCCCGGTCCGTCCTCGTCGAGGAATACAGCAACTTCGGGATGACGATGCGGTTCATGGCGTCCGCGATGGGCCTCCCGTTCATGCCGATCCGCTCCCACCTGGGATCGGACCTCCTCCGCGTCGAGTCGTTCCGGCATCCCAAGGCGGTCGTCCTCGACGATCCGTTCGGGAGCGGGGACCGGGTCGCCCTGCTGCCCGCCTGTCCCGTGGACGTCTCGATGCTCCACGCCCAGCGCTGCGATGAAGACGGGAACGTCCAGATCTGGGGGCAGCTCGGGGACGACGTCTGGGGGACCCTGGCGGGCCGGCGGATCGTCGTGAGCGTCGAGGAGGTCGTCCCGTCGAAGGTCGTCCGGAGGGACCCGAACCGCACGGTCGTTCCCGGCTTCCGGGTCGACGCGATCGTCCACGCTCCCTTCGGCTCGCATCCGTACCAGGTCCAGGGGTACTACGACGCGGACGTCCCGTTCCGCCGGGAGTACGCGGAGCGAAGCGCGACCGCGGACGGCTGGCAGGCCTGGGCGGACGCCTGGGTGTATGGGGTCGAGGACCACGCCGGCTATCGAACGAAGCTCGGGTCCGAGCGGCTCGAACGGCTCCGGGCGAAGCGCCTCCCAAGCGGACGGGTGAACTATGGATACTGAGCCGGGGACGGGTCCCGTCCGGGACTACCGGCGCACGGAACTGATGGCGATCTGCGCGGCCCGCGAGGTGCGGGACGGCGAGGTCGCGTTCATCGGGACCGGCCTCCCGATGCTCGGCGGGATGCTCGCGAAACACCTCCACGCCCCGCACTCCATCCTGGTGTTCGAGTCCGGGGTCGTCGATGCCCGGCCCACGCGGACGCCCCTCTCGATCGGGGACGCGTGTCTCGTCCCGGGGAGCGCGATGCTCGCGGGCCTCGTAGAGGTGTTCGGCCTCCTGATGCAGCCCGGGTACGTCGACGTGGGCTTCCTCGGTGCGGCACAGATCGACCGCTTCGGGAACCTCAACACGACCGCGATCGGAGCCTACGGGAGCCCGAAGGTCCGCCTCCCTGGGTCGGGGGGCGGGAACGACATCGGGAGCCTCGCGAAGCGATTCATCGTGATGATGAAGCAGGATGTCCGGAAGTTCGTCCCCCGGGTCGATTACGTGACGACGCCCGGGTACCTCGACGGCCCCGGAGGCCGGGAGCGCGCGGGGCTTCCCCGCGGAGGTCCCGCCGCCGTGATCACGGACCTGGGGATCTACCGGTTCGACGAGGATACGAAGGAGATGGTCCTCGCCTCCGTCCACCCGGGCGTGAGGGTCGAGGACATCAAGGAGAACGTCGCTTGGGAGATTCGTCTCCCGGAGAGGGTCCGTGCCACGAAAGCGCCGACGAAGCGGGAGCTCCGCGTCCTCCGGACGAAGTGCGACCCGCAAGGCATCTTCCTCGGGGCGTAGGGCGGACGCCGCAGGGCGCGAGCCGACGGCCGCGTCGCGCACGCTGAGCGGTCTTCCCCTCGATCTCGTCGCCCGACCGCCGGGCGATGCGGCCGCCCGGTACCTCGACGCCCTGGGGTTCCCGGGGGAGCCGCCCTTCACCCGAGGGATCCACGCGACGATGTACCGCGGCCGCCCGTGGACGATGCGTCAATATGCAGGGTTCGGGACCGCGGAGGAGACGAACCGACGGTACCGCTACCTGTTCGAACAGGGGAACGAGGGGGTCAGCGTCGCGTTCGACCTGCCGACCCAGATGGGGTACGACTCCGATGCCTCGCTCGCCCGGGGTGAGGTGGGCCGCGTCGGGGTCGCGGTGTGCACCCTGGACGACATGCGCGCCCTTTTCGCGGGTCTCCCGCTCGACCGGCTCAGCACGTCCATGACGATTAACGCGACGGCCCCGATCCTCCTCGCCCTGTACATCGCCGTCGCGGAGCACGGAGGCGTGCCGCGGAGGGCCCTCCGGGGCACGGTCCAGAACGACATCCTGAAGGAGTACATCGCCCGGTCGACGTACATCTTCCCGCCCGCCCCGTCGATGCGCCTCACCCTCGATCTCATCGAGTTCTGCGCCCGCGAGGTCCCGCGATGGAACGCGATCAGCGTGAGCGGGTACCACATCCGCGAGGCGGGCGCGACGGCCGCGCAGGAGCTCGCGTTCACCTTCGGAGACGGGATCGCGTACCTCGAAGCGGCCCGGGAGCGGGGCATGGACCTCGACGCGATCGCGCCCCAGGTCTCGTTCTTCTTCAACGCGCACATCGATCTGTTCGAGGAGGTCGCCAAGTTCCGTGCCGCACGGAGGATGTGGGCCCGGATCATGTCGGACCGGTTCCACGCGACCCGCCCGGAGGCGAGGGTCCTCCGGTTCCATGCCCAGACGGCGGGGGTGGCCCTCACCGCGCAGCAGCCGGAGAACAACGCGGTCCGCGTCGCGATCCAGGCCCTCGCTGCGGTCCTGGGGGGCGCCCAGTCCGTCCACACGAACAGCATGGACGAGGCGATCGACCTTCCGTCCGAGAAAGCGGTCCGCCTCGCCCTCCGCACGCAACAGGTCCTCGCCCACGAGAGCGGGGTCGCGAGCACCGTCGATCCGGCGGGCGGTTCGTACCACCTGGAGGCCCTCACGGACCGACTCGAAGAGGAGGCCGGAAAGCTCCTCGAGGCCGTCGACCGTCGGGGCGGGATGCCGAAGGCGATCGAGTCCGGCTGGGTCCAGAGGCAGATTGCGGACGCCTCGTACCGGTTCCAGCTCGAGGTGGAGCGGGGGGAGCGGACGGTCGTCGGGGTGAGCGCGTTCGTGGAACGGGGCGCACCCACGCGAGCCGCCAGACGGAACACCTCCTCGGAAACGAGGCAGATCGCCCGCGTGAAAGCGTTCCGGAAGGGCCGGGACGGTGGCCGGACGACGCGATCCCTCGATCGGGTCCGCGAGGTCGCGGCCGGAGACGGAAACCTGGTCCCGGCGATCCTGGATGCGGTCCTCGCTCGCGCGACGCTCGGGGAGATCAGCGACGCCCTTCGGGACGTGTTCGGGACGTACCGGCCGAGGGAGGATGTATGATCGGTCCGCTGGATCACGTCGGGATCGCGGTTCGCCACCTCGAGGCCGCCCTCGCCCGGTACCGACGTCTCGGCCTCGCCCCGGAGGCGATCGAGGATATTCCCGCGATGGGCGTGCGGCTCGCCTTCCTCGCCGCCGGGCCTGTCCGCCTGGAGCTGCTCGAGCCGACCCGCCCGGATGCGGCCCTAGGCCGCTTCCTCGAATCCCGAGGCGAGGGCCTTCACCATGTCGCTCTGAGGACCCCCGACATCCTCCTGGAAATTCGCCGCCTTCGCGACGAGGGGTTCGACCTCATCGATTTGGAGCCGCGCACCGGGGCCCTCGGGCGGAAGGTCGCGTTCGTCCACCCTCGGTCCGTCCAGGGGGTCCTCCTCGAACTTGTGGAGGTCCCAGACGGGCCCTCATGACGCGGGCGATCCGCCCCGCGCCGGTCGGGCGGTGGCTACCTGGAATAGTAATCACCGACGAGAGGCAGGCCACAACCGCTTAACCCCCGGAGCCCCACGAAGGAATGCAGTTCGGGGGCTACGATGGCGTACCTTCGCTGGGCCGCTGTAGCGGCGATCGCCGCTGCGCTTCTTGCCGGTCCCTTCGCGATCGCGACGGTGCCCTCCGCCCTCTCCTCCTGGGTGAGCGCGTCGGGGATGTCCGGCCTGTGTGGGACGTCCATCAAGTCGGACCTATCCCTGAACCAGGACATGACGTGCTCCGGGAACGGAATCGGCGTGGGCGTCGACGGGGTCACGATCTCCCTGAACGGACACTCCCTGATCGGACCCGGGAGCGGGTTGCCGACGATCGGGATCCGGGTCATCGGCCGGGCGTCCGTGTCGATCGTGGGCCCGGGCGCGATTTCCGGCTTCACGGTCGGGATCCTTGTGCTGAATTCCACGACCATCGCAGCCTCGGACGTCCGCGTCGTCGGATCCTCGGGCGGAGCGATCGACGGGATCCGCGTGGTGCTCTCGTCGGGCGTCCGGGTCGAGGGGGTCAGCGTTTCGGGCGTCCGGGACGACGCGATCGAGGTCTACGCGTCCTCGAATGTCTGGCTCGACGGGAACCGCCTCATGGACAACGGGGCCGGCGTCGCCTTCACCGACACGACGTCGAGCGGGATCACGGTGACGGGAAACCTGATCGTCCGGAATGGATGCGGGATTCAGGGTCCCTCGCGCGGACACACGTTCGAGGGGAACCAGATCCGGGCAAACGGGTCGGTCACCTGCCCGTGAGCCCGCCGCCGCTCGGGCGTCTCGACGAACGTTGAAATATCCCGCCGCGGGTCTCGCGGCCGTTGAGGACCGGAGAGACGACCTCG
>DATEUA010000094.1:0-6327 GCA_035283405.1 Thermoplasmata archaeon
CGCCATTTATTCTAGGGTATCGACGGACGACCAGGCCCGAGAGGGGTTCTCCCTGGACGCCCAGGAGGAACGCCTCGAGGCGTACTGTCGCGCCCGGGAGTGGGACGCCGTGGCGACGTACGTGGACGACGGATACTCGGGCAGGGATACGAGGCGGCCTGCGTACCAGCGGATGATGGAGGAACGGGACCGCTGGGACGTCGCCCTCGTCATGAAGATGGACCGGATCCACCGCAACGCTCGGAACTTCATGGGGATGATGGACGACCTGGGGTCCTGGGGGAAGAACTTCGTCTCCGCGACGGAATCCCTGGACACCTCCACCGCGATGGGCCGCTTCGTGATGGACATCATCCAACGGATCGCGCAGCTCGAGTCGGAGCAGATCGGGGAGCGGGTGTACATGGGGATGGCGCAGAAGGCGACCTCGGGACCCGGGATCCTCGGCTTCCATTCGCCCCTCGGGTACCGCCTCTCCGACGGGCAGCTCCGGGTCGATCCGGACGAGGCCCCCGTGATCACCACGATGTTCGACCTGTGCCTCGGAGGACGAAGCCTCGAGGAGATCTCCGACGAACTGAACCGCCAGGGTCTCCGAACGAAACGGAAGTCGGCGTGGAGGCCGGTGAAGGTCTACCGGATCCTCCACAACCCCCTGTACGCCGGGTACCTGCGGTGGGACGGGCTCCTCCGTCGAGGGGACCATGAGCCCCTCGTCAGCATCGATGCGTTCAACCGCGTCCAGACCACCCTTCGCTCGCGCGCCCTCGCCCCCGGGGCCCGCGGTCCGCCCCTCGCCTTGGAGGCCTGATCGGTGGAAGGCCGGTGCGTCCGGTGCTGGGGGAATCGCACCCTCGTGTACCGCGAGGTCGACGCGAACCCCCGCGGGGATCCGTCCGTGCGACGGGAGAAGGTCGTCCTGTGCAAGCACTGCGCGGAGAGCGCGCCCTCGGACCCCCTCCTGTTCTGGGAGGTGTTCATGCGCTTCGGGTCGACGCGGGAACTGCTCCAGCAGTACCGCGCGCAGACGGAGGAGGAGGCCCTCCAGAAACTGTGCGCGGAGCGCGGCCTGAACGAGCGGGAGGTCCTCCGGCGGGCGAGGGGGCACCAGAGCGCGGAGTCGTTGAGCGGCGCGACGAAGAAGGCGAACGCCTTCCTCGCGTACGCGAGCCCGTACGGGTACGACTACGTGGAGGGGGCCCTCCAGATCAAGCCGGACGAGGCCCGGGTCGTGGCACTTATCTTCCGCCGCTACCTCGAAGGGAAGGGGATCGCGAAGATCTGCCAGGAGCTGAATCGGGACGGGCTGCGGACGAAGACGGGTCGCGCCTGGGCGAGCCAAACGATCGCGAACATCCTGAGCAACCCGGTGTACTGCGGGCTCGCCCGCGCGGACGGAGGCGTCCGGAGAGGGAAGCACGAGCCCCTCATCGAGATCGACACGTTCAACCGGGTCCAGAACGAGATGCAGCGCCGGATCCGCCGGCCGGATCAGAAGCGGGACGACACGCCGCAACTCCGGCTGGAGGACTACGTCGGATGACGCGCGCGGCCCTCTACACCCGGGTGAGCACGGAGGACCAGGCGAAGGAGGGGTTCTCCCTGGAGGCCCAGCGCCGTCGGATCAATGACTTCTGCGCGGCCCGCGGTTGGACCCCCGCGAACGCGTACGTGGACGACGGGTATTCCGCGAGGTCGACGCGCCGCCCCGCGTACGAGCGGATGATGTCCGAGCGAGACCGCTGGGACCTGCTCCTGGTCGTCAAGATGGATCGGATCCATCGGAACGCGAAGAACTTCATGACGATGATGGAGGATCTCCAGGCGTGGGGCAAGGAGTTCGCCTCCGTCCAGGAGAACTTCGACACCTCCACCGCGATGGGCCGCTTCGTGATGGACATCATCCAACGGATCGCGCAGCTCGAGTCGGAGCAGATCGGGGAGCGGGTGTACATGGGGATGGAGCAGAAGGCGAAGAAGGGGCGCGGGAGCCTGGGGTCCCCCCACCCGTACGGATACCGGATCGTGGACGGACGCTACCTCGTCGAGCCGTCCGGAGCGGACGCGGTCCGCACGATCTTCCGGCGCTACCTCGCCGGGGAGCCCCTCGAGCGAATCGCGCGCTCCCTCGACGACGCGGGCGTCCCGACGAAACGGGGAGGCCCGTGGCGGAAGCAGACCGTCGCGGCGATCCTTGTGAACCCGCTCTATGCCGGCGACCTCGAGTGGGACGGCAACCTGGTCAAGGGAGATCACGAGTCGATCGTGGACCCGGACACGTTCCGCGCCACGCAGGACGAAGCCTTGCGCCGGCGCAGCGAGCACCGTCCCGCCTCCGAGGAACGGAGCGCCGTCCCTGCAGAGGCATGAGGCACGGATCGTGCATTCGAGTCTGGTCCACCTGGGGTAACGCCCCACATTCGGCCTTCCGGGGCGTCCATGACGGTCTACCGAACGTAAATGGACCTCAAGGAGGGACACGGCTTGACAACCCATAGTTCTGTATATGACAATGTCACTATTGGATCCAATAGAAGTATGGGCAGGGGTGTTGACCGTGGTAAAACGTAGCACGGAAGTCACGACGATCCAGCTCTCGACCGACACGCGCGATCGACTATACCGGCTCAAGTTCCGGCGGACGTATGACGAGTTCCTGCGGGAGCTGTGCGACCTGTACGAGAGGTCCCAGGCCGTTGCACGAAAATAGGCATCGGAGAGGCTGTTTAGCTTCGACGTAATATTTGTCAGCTTGTTCTAGAACACCTATAACTATCCTCGGTGATACATAAACCGACCGTTTCGGGCCGCCCCGTGATAGAGTTATGTGCCGGAATTCGATTCCGTGCGGTCCGTGACGAGCTGGGCCGAGAAGTACCGACCGAAACGCCTCGACGATGTCGTCGGCAATCCCACGGCGATCGCGGAACTGCGGAAGTGGGCGCAGTCATGGTCGAAGGGCGTCCCGGAAAAGCGGGCCGTGATCCTCCAAGGGGATGCGGGGGTGGGGAAGACGAGCGCCGCCCTCGCCCTCGCGAACGACTTCGGCTGGATCCCGATCGAGATGAATGCGTCCGATTCGAGGAACGCGAACGCGGTCCACCGCATCGCGGGCCGCGGCTCCGTCCTCCAGACCTTCACCCCGACCGGGGAATTCGTCCGGGCCGCCCAGGGAGGCCGGAAGCTGATCATCCTCGATGAAGCGGACAACGTGTTCGGCCGGCAGGACCAGGGAGGCGTCGCGGCAATCTCCGAGACGATCCAGAAAACCGGGCATCCGGTCGTCCTGATCGTAAACGACCTCTACGCGCTGACGAGCCGCTCCTCGACCCTGAAGCGACTATCCAAGACCATCAAATTTCAATCTGTTAACGCCTCTGCCGTGAAAAATGTGCTGAGGAACGTCGCCTCCAAGGAAGGGGTTGACGTGCCCGAGGAGGTCCTCGACGTGATCGCGGAGCGGTCCACGGGAGACCTGCGATCGGCGCTGAACGACCTGCAGTCGATCGGACTCGGCAAGACGGACCTCACAGCGAAGGAGACCCAGGCGCTCGGATTCCGGGACCGGCCGTCGACGATCTTCTCGGCGCTCCAGGAGGTCTTCCGCTCCGGGGACGCGCGGCGGGCGCGCGACGCGGTGCGGGAGCTGGACGAACAGCCGGAGGACCTGATCCTATGGATCGACCACAACCTGCCCTTCGAGTACACGGACCTGGAGGACCGCGCGCGGGGCTTCGACCGCCTCGCGACGGCGGACCGATACCTCGGACGCGCGAAGCGCCGCCAGGCGTACGGGATGTGGTCCTACGCGACCGAGATGATGTCGAGCGGCGTCGCGATGGCGAGGCGGAAGCGGTTCGGGGGCGGGCAGCTCCAGTTCCCCATGTACCTCGCCCAGATGTCGCGAAGCCGGGCCCTCCGGGGCGCGCGGAACAGCCTTGCGAAGAAACTCGGCCGCCGCATGCACGCGTCGTCGAGGACGATCCTGAACGAGATGCTGAACGACGTGAAGGCCCTGTTCAACGGGGATGCCGAGCTCCGGGTTCAGATGACGGCGGACCTCGCGCTCGACGAGCGGGAGGCCGCATACCTCCTGGACGAGAAAGAGGACAGCCACGCGGTGAAGCATCTCCTGGAAGCGGCCACGAAGCTCCGAGGGGCCGAACCGCGATCGGAGCGCGCCTCCGCCCTGGGCCGCTTCGACGAGGACGACGATGACGAATGAGGGGCGGCTCGCGCAACGAGACCTCGTGGGCCGGCGACTTTCCCTTTCGGACGCGGACCTCTCGACGAAGTACCTGTTCCCGTTCGTCGACGCGACCTGGTCGGTCCCGTTCTGCGTCGTCGACCTCCTGGGTCAATCGCCGCAGGTCGTTTCCGGACCGATGTCCCGTCGCGCCCAAGGGTTCGCGTCCGATGCAAAGGCTGGGGACCTCGTTCCCGTGGAATCGGTTCCCCTGGACCGGTTTCGCGAGCTCGTCCACTTCGACCCCTGGTGGGTCTTCCGAGGAATCTCCGGGGTGCCGCGCGCGTGGGTCACCGAGATCATCGGTTCGAACATCGCGGGCGTCTTCACACTGGACGGTCGGTCGTTCAAGGTACATGACCTTGCGTTCACCGCGGACCTTCGGGCTTTGACGTCCCTTGTCGCGAACGACGACGTCTTTCATCGGAAAGATTTCCACCGAAACGACATCGAGCTGTTCGGGCTCGCCAGGCGCCGTCGATCGGGGACTCCCGGTTGACGCAGAGATGCGTCCACGGAGGCTCGAGATTTCGGCACGCCGAAATCGCGAATCCTTTAAGGTAGGGGTCCGCATGAAGCCGCGGATGGACCCGGAGAAGAAGGAGGTCTTGGAGCGCCAGGGCTACCGGATCGTCGGCGAGCACAGCGGCGTGAAGGTATGCCACTGGACGAAGGCGTCCCTGACGAAGGACCTCGGATGCTACAAGCAGACGTTCTACGGGATCGAGAGCCACCGCTGCCTCCAGATGACCCCGACCGTAGACGCGTGCAACCTCACCTGTCAATTCTGCTGGCGCACCCAGGAATGGGGCTCCGACAGCCTGATCGAGGCGGACGACCCCGCGTTCATCGTGGACGAGTCGATCCGGTCCCAGCGCCTCCTCCTGAGCGGCTTCAAGGGGCACCCGACCGTCTCGGAGGAGAAGTTCCTCGAGGCCTGGCATCCGACGAACGTTGCGATTAGCCTGACCGGGGAACCGACCCTGTACAAGCGTCTCGGGGAGATGATCGACGAGTTCAAGCGCCGCGGCATGTCGACGTTCCTCGTTACGAACGGCACGACCCCGGCCGCCCTGCGCCGGATGGCCGCCGAGGGCCGCCTCCCGACGCAGCTCTACGTGACCGTCGCCGCTCCGAACGAGGAAGTCTACGAGAAGCTCCTTGCCGCACGCTCCGATCACGGCTTCCGGAAACTGAAGGAGACCCTCGCCCTCCTCCCGACCCTCGACACACGCACGGTGATCCGCCACACCCTCGTGGAGGGATGGAACCTCGGGTGGGAGGACGCGTACGCCGACCTGGACCGCCTCGCGATGCCGATGTTCATCGAGTGCAAGGGGTACAGCTTCGTCGGGGAGTCACGACTCCGGCTCAAGGCGGACAACGTACCGTCCCATGCGAGCATTCGGGCCTTCGCAGAGCGCCTCGCACAATCACTCGGATACCGGGTCGCCGCGGAACGCGAGGACAGCCGCGTGGTCCTCCTCACGCAGGACGGACTCCTCCACCCCCTCCCAAGGGGACCGGTTCTCACGCCGGGCACCTGACCCGGTTCCATATTTATAGAGGCCCCCGCATTCGAACGCGGACCCCGTGGCCGACCCCCTGACGGACCTTCTCGGATTCCTCCAGAACGCATACAACACCCCTGCCCTGTTTCTCAGCCTCGTGTTCCTGTACGCGATCGCGGTCGCAATCGTCCTGCCAATCCCGATCGAGCTTGTGCTCCTCCCGCCGCTCCTCGAGAACCGGTGGGGCTACCTCGCGACGATCGCCATCGTGCTCGCGATCGGGAAGACGGCCGGCGCCTGGCTCATCTTCCTTCTTGGGCTGAACCTCGAGGGCAAGATCCGGGGCTGGTCCCAACGATTCCGAATCGCGAACCTCGTGGTCGCGAAGGCCGAGGCGTTCGTGCGGAAGACGAAGTACACCGGCTTGTACATCCTCCTGAGCATCCCCCTCATGAGCGACACGATCCCCCTGTACATCTACTCCCTGTTCAACGAGGAGGGACAGGCCCTCCGCCGAGACATGTACCTCATCGCGAACTTCCTCGCGGCCCTCAACCGGACAGCGCTCCT
>DATEUA010000095.1:0-6298 GCA_035283405.1 Thermoplasmata archaeon
TACCCGCTGATCGGAAACTACGGGGTGGACCTCGGCGCCCGCGAGTCGGACCAGATCCAGGTCACGGGATTCGTCGTCCGGGAGGCGTGTCCGCGGCCGAGCCACCGGGACAGCGAGATGAGCGTGTCCGAATTCCTGACCCAGAACCGGATCCCCGGGATTCAGGGCACGGACACCAGGATGCTCGCGATTCGCATCCGGACGCAGGGCACGATGAAGGCCGGCCTCGTCCCGGCGACAGCCGACGTGGACGACGCGCTCCGGCACGTCAGGGGGATGGCGCATCCGGAGCGCCGGAACCTGGTCGCGGAAGTCGGCACGCGAACGTCGATCGAATATCCTGGGCCCGCGCGGAGGACGATTGCCGTCGTCGACTGTGGCGTCAAGATGCACATCATCCGCGAGGCGCAGCGCCATGCGAGGGTGGTGCGGGTCCCATACGACTCGTCCTCGGAGGCGATCCTCGCCCTCCATCCGGACGGGGTGATCGTTTCGAACGGGCCGGGAGATCCGGCGCACCCGGACCTCGTGCGCACGACGGTCCACACGATGAGGGAGCTCGCGGGGCGCGTCCCGCTCTTCGGGATCTGTCTCGGGCACCAGCTGCTCGCCCTGGCCTTCGGGGGCCGCACCTTCAAGCTCAAGTTTGGCCACCGGGGCGGGAACCAGCCCGTGAAGGACCTTCGCACGGGCCGCGTCTACATCACATCCCAGAACCATGGCTTCGCCGTCGATCCGGAGTCCCTCGATGCGTCCGAGTTCGATGTGTCGCACGTGAACCTGAACGACGGGACCGTCGAAGGGCTCGTCCATCGGGCCCTGCCGATTTTTTCGGTCCAGTACCACCCGGAGGCGCGCCCGGGGCCTTGGGACAACCAGTACCTATTCCGCGACTTCGTCGCGACGCTGCGGGGGTGAGGCGAGTTCCGAAGCGGGAGGATCTCAAGACTGCGATGGTGATTGGTTCGGGCCCGATAGTGATCGGCCAGGCAGCCGAAATCGCGTGAGGCCCTCCTCGCGCGACGGCACTTCGACTACTCGGGCACCCAGGCCTGCCGCTCCCTCCGCGAGGAAGGAGTCCGGGTCGTCCTCGCGAACAGCAACCCAGCGACGATCCAGACGGACCCGGGCACGGCGGACGTCGTGTACCTCGAGCCCCTCGCGGCGGAGTTCATTGAGAAGATTCTCGCGAAGGAGCGCCCGCAAGGGATCCTCAGCGGCATGGGCGGACAGACGGCCCTCAACCTCTGCAGCGAGCTCGCGGAACGCGGGATTCTTGCGAAGCACGGAGTGGAGCTGCTCGGAACGAAGCTCGATGCGATCACCGCAGGCGAGAACCGGGAGCGCTTCGCAGAGCTCATGCGCTCGATCGGCGAGCCGATCCCCCGGAGCCGCGCGCTCTCCGACGTCGAGTCCGCAGGCGCTTTCGCGGAGGACGTGAGCGGTTTCCCGGTGATCGTCCGGGCCGCGTACACCCTAGGGGGCGGCGGGAGTGGAGTCGCGACGGATCGGAAGGAGCTGGAGCGGATCGTGGGTCTCGGCCTCGTCTACTCCCGCATCGGACAGGTCCTCGTCGAAGAATCGGTCCTCGGATGGAAGGAGTTCGAATACGAAGTCATGCGCGACTCGGCCGACAACTGCATCACGATCTGCAGCATGGAGAACATCGACCCGATGGGATTCCACACGGGCGAATCGATCGTCGTAGCGCCCGCCCAGACGCTGAGTGACACGGACCACCAGACCCTTCGGTCGGCGGCCCTTCGGATCATCCGCGCTCTGAAGGTCGAGGGAGGTTGCAACATACAGTTCGCCATGCATCCGACGACGGGGGAGTACCGAGTGATCGAGGTGAACCCGCGCGTCTCCCGATCGTCCGCCCTCGCTTCGAAAGCGACGGGCTATCCGATCGCCCGCATCGCCGCGAAGATTGCGATCGGACTGCACCTCGACGAGATCCCGAACCCCGTCACGGGGAAGACCCGGGCCTCCTTCGAACCGACCCTCGACTACGTCGTCACGAAGATTCCACGATGGCCCTTCGACAAGTTCCGCACCGTCGATGCGCGCCTCGGGACCTCGATGAAGAGTACGGGGGAGGTCATGGGGATCGGCCGGACAATCGAGGAGTCTCTCATGAAGGCGGTTCGGTCCCTCGAAATCGGCAAGGTGGGGCTGGAGGCCGAACCCTGGTCCGACGAAAGCCTCCTGGAGGAGTTGCGTACCCCCACCGACAAGCGACTCTTCGCGGTCGCGGAGGCAATTCGGCGTGGGATGAGCCTCGAGAAGATATCGCTCCTGACCCAGTGGGACCCGTTCTTCATCGACAAGGTGCGGGCCCTCGTCGGGATGGAGCGGGACCTTCGGGTCGGTCGGATGGGGGCAGACCGGCTCGCGGCCGCGAAGCGCCTCGGTTTTTCGGATGACCACATCGCCGCCCTTCGAAGGACCACGGGCCTCCGTGTGCGTAGCCGCCGACCCCGGGCGACGTACAAGATGGTCGACACGTGCGGCGGCGAGTTCGTCGCCCGCACACCGTACTACTATTCGACGTACGAGAGCCAAAATGAGGCGGTCCCCACTCGAGGGCGGAAGGTGCTCATCGTCGGCGGGGGACCCATCCGGATCGGCCAGGGGGTCGAATTCGACAACTGCTGCGTGCACGGGATCCAGGCGCTTCGAGAAGAAGGCGTCACCGCCGTCATCGTGAACAACAATCCCGAGACCGTGTCGACAGACTTCGATGTCTCAGACCGGCTGTACTTCGAGCCTCTCCAGCTGGAGGACGTCCTCAACATCATCGAGCAGGAGCGACCCGATGGGGTGATCCTGCAGTTCGGCGGCCAGACGTCCATCGATCTCGCCGTGCCGCTCCAGGATGCCCTTCGCCGGATGAAGTCCCGCACGCGGATCCTCGGCACCCCCGCTTCCGCAATCGACGTCGCGGAGGATCGCAGAAAATTCGCGGCCCTGATGCGGCGTCTCGGGATCCCTCAACCCGACGCGGCGTCGGGGTTCACGTTCCTCGAGGTCCGAGCGCTCGCGAAAAGGATCGGCTATCCGGTCGTCGTGCGTCCGTCGTATGTCCTCGGAGGACGCGGGATGGAGATCGTCCATGCGGAAGAGGAGCTCGAGCACTTCATGGCCTCCGCGGTTCGTGTCTCGAGGCACCACCCCGTCCTCGTGGACAAGTACCTGGACCACGCGACGGAGGTCGACGTGGACGCCGTGGCAGACGGGCGCGACGTGTTCATCGCCGGAATCCAAGAGCACATCGAGGAGGCCGGGATCCACTCCGGGGATGCGACCCTCGTCCTGCCGGCCCAGAATCTCGGACCGGAGGTCCTGCGGCAGATCCGCACGATTACGCGCCGGATTGTCAAGGCGCTCCGGGTCGTCGGCCTGATGAACCTGCAGCTCGCCGTGAGGGACGACCGCGTGTACGTCCTCGAGGCGAACCCCCGCGCGAGCCGGACCGTCCCGTACGTCTCGAAGGCGATTGGCGTTCCTCTTGCGAAGGTCGCGACCCAGGTCATGCTGGGCCGCCGCCTGCGAGCCCTCGGGCTCACGGGAGAGCGGATTCCGAGGCACGTCGCCGTGAAGGCGTCCGTGTTCCCCTTCCAGCGCCTCCCGGGAGTGGACACGATCCTCGGACCGGAGATGAAGAGCACGGGAGAGGTGATGGGGATCGATCGCACCCTCGGACGCGCGTACTACAAGGCGATGCTCGCCGCCGGGAACGACCTTCCGACGTCAGGCGCGGTGTACGTCACCGTGCGGGACGAGGACAAGTCCGCGATCCTTCCCGTCGCCCGACGGATGGTCGGCTTGGGTCTGCGGATCTACGCGACCCGTGGGACGGCTCAGTTCCTCCGAGAACAGGGGGTCGAGGCGACGACCGTGTACCGGATCAGCGAGAATCTGTCCCCCGACGCCCTCGGCCTGATGCGACGCGGGGAAATCCGTCTCGTGATCAATACGCCGACGAGCTCCTCGGGTGCCCGCCGGGACGGATACATGATGCGTCGGCTGGCAGTCGACCTGAACATCCCTTTCATCACGACGGTCCAAGCGGCGAAGGCGGCCGTCGACGCGATTGCGGAAACCCGCCAGGGAGGTCTCGGCGTCCGTTCCCTGCAGTCCTACCTCCGGTCCGCGGATCGGGCCACAAGACTTTAGCCCCGCCCACGGATGGACTTCGCGTGCGCGGCGCGCGGCTCATCGGACCCGTGCTGTTCGGTGCGGGAATCGCCACCCTTGCGGTCGCGCTTGCGAGGCAGGAAGCGACCCTCGCCCTCGTCCTGGTATTTCCAATCATCCAGGCGACGGGTCCGTGGGGTGCCCTCGGGGTCCTGCTCCTAGTCGCGGGATTCGTCGGGACCCTTCTCATGTGGCCGTTTCCCCTGGTGCGAAGCCATGGCGCGGACGTACTCGAAGAGCCCGCGGTCGTCCTCCCCGCCGCAGGTCCGGTTCCATCGAGGCGATGGGGCGGCATCGTGTTCCTCGGTCCCATCCCGATCGTCTTCGGGTCCGACCCGCGCGTCACTCGCGCGATGCTCCTCATTGGAGTCGCTCTCTTCGTCGCGCTGCTCGTCCTTACCCTGCGCCTCCTCCGCGTCCTCTGAGTTTTTATGACAGACCCGCGATGCCCGCGCGGATTTCCTCGATGAAGATCCTTGTCACGGACGGCCTGGAATCGGAGGCGCTGGCCGCCCTCCGCGCGGCTCATGAGGTCCATGTGGACGACGTCGACGCAGGGCGGCTCCTCGAGATCCTTCCCGGGTACGACGCCCTGATCGTGCGCGGGCGGACGAAGGTCACGAAGGCGGTCCTCGACCGGGCGGCCCGCTTGAAGGTTGTCGGGCGCGCGGGCGTCGGGGTCGACAACATCGACGTGGTGGACGCCACGGCCCGGAAGATCCTCGTCGTGAACGCACCCGCATCGAGTACCACGAGCGTCGCGGAGCTCGCGATCGGTCACATGATCTCCCTGTACCGTCACCTCCCGACGGCGGACCGAGGGGTCAAAGAGGGCCGCTGGGAGAAGAAGGCGCTCGAAGGCAGGGAACTGTCCGGCAAGATTCTCGGCCTCGTCGGCTCCGGCCGGATCGGCGCGGAGGTCGCAGGATGCGCAAGGGCGTTCGGGATGACGGTCCTCGCATACGATCCCTACCTCCGGCGGGAGGACGCCGCCCGCCTCGGGATCGAACTCGTCGACAAGGCGAGGCTCTTCGAGGAGGCGGACGTGGTGAGCGTCCATGCGGCCCTTACGCCGGAGACGAGGCATCTCGTCGGGCCGAGGGAATTCTCCCTCATGAAGCGTACGTCGATCCTCGTGAATTGCGCGCGCGGCGAGATTGTCGATGAGGGCGCCCTCGCGGAAGCGCTCCAGACCGGCATGATCTCCGGCGCCGCGCTCGACGTGTTCGAGACGGAGCCTCCGAGCGGGAGCCCGATCCTGCGCGCCCCGAATGCCGTCTTCACGCCTCACTTGGGCGCGTCGACCAAGGAGGCGCAGGCGAGGGCGGGGGCGACCATCGCGGACCAGGTGATCAAGGCCCTTGCGGGAGAGCGGCCCGAGTTCCTCGTGAACCCGCAGGCCTATGGCTGACTCGAGAGTGCGCGGGCCGCTTCCTCGAGGTTCAGCTTCTTCACGCGCCCGTACTCCCGCACTTCCGTGACCATCGTGAGATAGTCCGCGTAGTCTCCGCCATGGCGACGGATCGCGCGGCCCAGGGACTTCTCGAAGGTCTCGTTCGGGCGGAGGGCGAGCGCCTCTCGGAGAATCCGATCCCGGGAGGCTTCGAGGCTCACGGCCCGATGCACTTTTGAAGCGGGAGAAAAGGCTGTCGGCCTGGTTATTACGTCCGATTCGTCTCGCAGACCCGCAGGAAGTTCCGGAAGATGTCGACCCCGTGCTGGGTGTCCTCGACCTCGGGATGGAACTGGACCCCGAACAGGGGACGGTCGAGGCTCCGCATCGCCTGGACGGGGCAGTTCGACGTGCTCGCAAGGCTCGCGAATCCGTTCGGCAGGGCGGCGACCTCGTCGCTGTGGGATTCCCAGACCTCGAATGTGTCCGGGAGGCCTTCGAACAGGATGTCAGGGGACTCGACCGTCAGGACGGCCTTCCCGAATTCCGGGATCTTCGCCCGCGCCGCCTTGCCGCCGAAATGCGACGCCATGAACTGATGCCCCGCGCAGATCCCGAGGATCGGGATGTCAAGATGGTCGAGATACTCGGCGTTCCGGCCCATGAGCTCCGGATTCAGGCCGACGCTCGGTGCCCCCCCGGAGA
>DATEUA010000096.1:0-5086 GCA_035283405.1 Thermoplasmata archaeon
CGTTGACGGGTCCCATGGGGAAGGCGGTGGTCAGCTGCTCCGGATGGCCGCGGCCCTATCCGCCCTCCGCGGCGTTCCCGTGACCGTCACGGACATCCGCGCCGGACGCCCGAACCCCGGACTCGCCGCGCAGCACGTGACAGCTCTCCAAGCCGTCGCCGCTCTCTGCGGTGCCAACGTGGAAGGCCTCGAGATTGGATCGAAGGAGATCGTGTTCCGGCCGGGCCCCATCGGAGGCGGTCGCCATTCCTTTGATGTCGGAACGGCGGGGAGCGTGACCCTTGTCTTGCAGGCGTGCCTCCCCGTGGCCCTCTCCGCGCCCGCCTCGGTCCACCTCAAGCTGATCGGCGGCACGGATGTGCGCTGGTCTCCTCCCATCGACTACGTATCGAAGGTGTTCCTCCCTCTCCTCCGCCGTTGCGGGGGCCACGCGAACGTGCTCCTGGTGAGACGTGGATACTATCCACGTGGAGGCGGGATCGTCGAAGTCACGATCGAGCCGAACCCGCAGTGGTCTTCGTTCGCGCTCGACGACCCTGGGACTCTTCGATCAATCCGGGGGATTGCGCACGTTTCCCATCTCACGGCGGACATCCCGAAGAGGATGAAGCACGCCGCGATGAAAGGTCTCCTCCGCCAAGGGGAGGCGAAGATCGAGGAGCGGACGTACGAGGGCGACGATGCGGTGGGCCAGGGCGGGGCCCTCGTCGTCTGGGCCGAGACGGACCGGACGATCCTGGGTGCGACGTCCCTCGCAGAGAGAGGGAAGCCGTCGGAGCGCGTCGGCGAGGAGGCCGCGTCGGTCCTCCGTGCGGAAGTCGAGGCCCGCGCGACGCTCGACCTTCACGCCGCAGACCAGCTTCTCGTGTACCTCGCCCGAGCGAGCGGCCCCTCCCAGTTCTGGGTCCGCGAGGCCAGCGGCCATCTGCGGACGATGGCGTGGCTCCTCCCGCAGTTCCTGGGGTGCAGGATTGAGATCGGCCCCGAAGGGGGTCGCACGAAGGTGACCGTGGAGCCGGACGGGGTCTAGCCGTACATGCTCGGCCGCACGGAGCCGGTCGGCTTCTTCGCGGCCTCTGTCGCCTGGTGGATCGACTTGAGCTGCATCTCGATCCGCTCCGCCTCCTCGTACAGGGGCCGTGCGTCGAGCTCCGTGTGGAGGAGCAGCTTGTCGATCGTTTCGATCACGCGGGCCGCCGCGCGGGCGTCCGGATAGTCCGGATGGGCCTCGCTCAGGAGGGTGATCACGTCGAAGTCCCGCTTCCGGCCCTCGTTCAGGAGGACCCCGGCGACGCCCGTGATGACCCCCTCTTCGAACACCGTGACGCCGTTCCCGCGGAGCATGTCCATCGTCTTCTCGGTCGACCCGATCCCATAGACCTCGATCTGACGCTCCTCTTCGTCGAGGTCCGACGCATCGACGATGAGCCCTTCGGGGCATACGAGGAGATTGCACCGCGCGTCCTGGGCCCAGTCGAGGACGGTCGACGCGATCCCTTTGATCAGGTTCGGGGGCGGCTGGAACTCGGAGATGAAGACGACGACCTGGTCGTGGCCGTCGACCTTGGGCCCGGCATAGATGCGGACGGGGTTCATCGGCTGCCCGTCCCGCACGAGGGCCACGGTCGGGAAGTACACGGAATCCATGATCCCGATCTGCGAGAGGCCGAGTGCGTTGATCAGGTAGTTCGCGACGATGGAACTGACGAGGCCGACGCTCGGGAATCCGTCGATCACGGTGGCCCCGCGGACGTCCATCCGCTTGAGCTCGTATATCTGGATTCCGTCCATCCGCGGCGGCGCATCAAGGGGACCTTACTTAAAGCTGCACGTCGCGAAATCCTGTCCTGAGAACGACTCATCCCGACGGCAGGATTTCGTAGGTCGTCTTCCATTGGACCCCCCCGCGGCGCAGCATCGCGCCGACGGAGCAGTACCGCTCCGTCGACAGGTCGACGGCGCGCCGGACGGACTCCTCCCGCACGCCGTCCCCGCGGACGCGGTAGTGCAGACGGATCGTTGTGAACACGCGGGGCGCTTCCTTCGCGCGTTCCGCGTCCGCCTCGATCTCGAGAGCCGTCACGGGCTCCTTCATCTTCGCGAGCATCGAAGCGACATCGGAGGCCGTGCACCCCATCGCGGCGAGAAGGGTCGCCTGCATCGGCGATGGCGCATCCTTCCGCTCCCCTTTCGGCGGAGCGTGCAGGAGGATCGAGGGGGAATCGTCTGCGCGCGCCTCGAACTTCATCGGACCGATTTGAACGAGGCGGGCCTTCATCCGTCCTCCCGAAACGATCTGGGCTCCGTCCTACAAGAAGATGTCGCATGGTCACCCAAAGATTGTTATGCGCTCCTCCCCTTGGAGAATCCGTGCGGCCGAGGGTCCTCATCAACGCGGCGATGAGCCTCGACGGGAAGATCGCTCTGCCGGACGGACGCGGCGCGCGGCTGAGCAACAAGGAGGACCTGCGACGCGTCCACGGGCTGAGGGCGAAGGTCGATGCGATCATCGTGGGCATCGGGACCGTCCTGAAGGACGATCCGAAGCTGACCGTGAATGCGGAATATGCGACGGGCCGCAACCCCTTGCGTGTCGTCCTCGACTCGGATGGGAAGACCCCGGAGACGGCCCGGGTGCTCGACGGCTCTGCGCCGACCCTCGTGGCGACGAGCCTCGAATGCGAGCGAACGTTTCCGCGCGCGGAGGTGTTCCGCGCGGGCCACGACGAAGTGGACCTCTCCGCCTTGCTCCACCACCTCGACGGCCGGGGGGTCACGTCCGTGCTGGTAGAGGGAGGAAGCACGGTCATCTGGAACTTCTTGCGTCGGAATCTCGCGGATGAGGTGTCGGTCTTCGTGGCGAGCGCGGTCCTCGGCGGAGTGTCCGCGCCCACCCTGGCGGGCGGTGAGGGCGTCCGGTCCATCGAGGAGGCGGCGCGGCTGCGTCTTGAGCGCGCGGAGCGGCTCGGGGACGGCGTCCTCCTGGAGTACGCGGTGCTTCGATGAGACTCCTCTGTGATCACATGCTCGGAAGCCTGGCGCGTTGGCTCCGGTTCATGGGCTACGACACGGCGTATCCGTCCCCGATGGACGACCGGGCCCTTGCAGACAAGGCCCGCGCGGAGGATCGCGTCCTCCTCACGCGGGACAAGCAGCTCGCAGGTCGGTTCGACGGAGCCGTCTACGTCCGCAGCGACGTGCTCGAGGACCAGATCCGGCAGGTCGCGGACGCCCTTCCCCTGACGGTCGTCGACCCGCTCTCCCGCTGTTCCCTGTGCAACACGCCCGTCGTGCCCGCGCCCCCGGAATCCGTGCGGGGTCTCGTCCCAGATGGCGTCCTCGCACGCCACGAGGCGTTCTGGCGATGCCCCACCTGCGGGAAGGTCTACTGGCGGGGCAGCCACTGGGGCAAGATGATCGAGCGGCTCACCGGACTCGACCTCCCGCGCGCCTAGCGGCCCTCCAGGAGGATCAGGAAGGGAGAGGCCTCAACCCCTTCCCGCCGGAGTAGGCTGTCGAGGACCACGTCCTCGATCGCCTCGCGGGAGAAGGTCGTGACCCCCGCCGCCTCGAGGTGTTCCACCTCTTCCTCGGACGGCGCCCCGAGGAGGACCGCGCACAGGATCGCGGAAGACTCCGCCACACGGTCCGCGAAGGCCATCGCGTCCCCCGGCTCGAGAAAGCCGAGGATCGCTTCGTCCCCATCCCGATGCGCGGTCGTCACGCGACCCTCCGAGGAGACGGACCAGCCCCGATCCTGGAGCAACCGCTCCACGGCCATCTGCAGCACGCCGCGCAGAACGAAGGATGGGACAAAAAACGTAGCGGCGACGCAACCCTAATAACGGCCGTTGGGGATGGGGTCGGGGTCCATCGGATGGAAGGCTCCCTCGTCCTCGAGGACGGAACGGTCGTCCGGGGGGCCATGTTTGGCGCGCGGCGCAAGGCGTTCGGGGAGCTCGTCTTCAACACGAACATGACGGGCTACACGGAGGCCCTCACGGATCCGTCGTATCGGGGGCAGATCCTCCTCATGACGTACCCGCTGATCGGAAACTACGGGGTGGACCTCGGCGCCCGCGAGTCGGACCAGATCCAGGTCACGGGATTCGTCGTCCGGGAGGCGTGTCCGCGGCCGAGCCACCGGGACAGCGAGGTGGGCGTGCCCGAATTCCTGACCCAGAACCGGATCCCCGGGATCCAGGGCGCGGACACACGGATGCTCGCGATCCGCATCCGGACGCAGGGCACGATGAAGGCCGGACTCGTCCCGGCGACGGCTGACGTGGACGACGCGCTCCGGCACGTCCGGAGGATGGCCCATCCGGAACGCCGGAATCTGGTCGCGGAGGTCAGCACGCGAACGTCGATCGAATATCCGGGGCCCGCGCGGAGGACGATTGCCGTCGTCGACTGTGGCGTCAAGATGAACATCATCCGCGAGGCGCAGCTCCATGCGAGAGTGGTCCGGGTCCCATATGATTCGACCTCGGAGGCGATTCTCGCCCTCCATCCGGACGGGGTGATCGTTTCGAACGGTCCGGGAGACCCGGCGCACCCGGACCTCGTGCGCACGACGGTCCGCACGATGCGTGAGCTCGCGGGACGCGTCCCGCTCTTCGGGATCTGTCTCGGGCATCAGCTGCTCGCCCTTTCCTTCGGGGGCCGCACCTTCAAGCTCAAGTTCGGTCACCGGGGCGGGAACCAGCCCGTGAAGGACCTGCGCACGGGACGTGTCCACATCACGTCCCAGAACCATGGCTTCGCCGTCGATCCGGAGTCGCTCGACGCGTCCGAGTTCGATGTGTCGCACGTGAACCTGAACGACGGGACCGTCGAAGGGCTCGTCCATCGCGAGCTGCCGATCTTTTCGGTCCAGTACCACCCGGAGGCTCGCCCGGGGCCTTGGGACAACGAGTACCTATTCCACGATTTCGTCGCGACGCTACGGGGGTGAGGTGGGTTCCGAAGCGGGAGGATCTCAAGACCGCGATGGTGATTGGTTCGGGCCCGATAGTGATCGGCCAGGCAGCCGAAATCGCGTGAGGCCCTCCTCGCGCGACGGCACTTCGACTACTCGGGCACC
>DATEUA010000097.1:0-2398 GCA_035283405.1 Thermoplasmata archaeon
GGCGCTCGGCCCGATTCCCGACTCGACGATACTCCCGGCCCGGTGGATGCCCCCGCACGTATCAGAGGCCCCGCCGCAGACAGTGGAGACCCCGCCCCCGGTTCGGGTGCCCCGAGCCATGGAAGGCCCGCGGCCCGAAGAAAACGCACCCAAACCCCTCGTGCTGCTTTCCCCTCGGGAGATCGCCACGATTCGGAAAGCCCTCGACCAGTACGATCGCCTCCTCGCGATCGACGCAAGCCAGTGGGCCGCGTGGCAAAGGAAAGGGGAGCTCCTGCGCAGGCTGGGGCGGTCGGTCGAAGCGGCCGCGTGTTTCCACAAAGCGGCCGCACTCAAGCCCTCGGAACGCGAACTCCAGCCTAGAGCGGGACGCCAGACCCGAGCCCCTCTGGTCGGCCGGCGGGGGATGGCGACAAGAGGGGGGCTGACGAATGGGCGCGTGAACGGGTTGACGAATGGCCGCGTCAACGGGCTGACAAACGGACGGGTGAACGGGCTAACGAATGGTCTGCGAGGCCGTACGAAAGGTCTGACGAATGGCCTCGTCAATGGACTCGTCTCGATGCGCCTTGGGATGACGAACGGCCTGACGAATGGAAGTGGATTCACGAATGGTCTGGTATCGAGCCGTTTCTCTCGGGAGGTCGCGTTGAAACGGTGGAAGTTGTACCTGATCCCGCTCGTCTCTGTCGTGCTGTTGCTCCTCCCTCTCCTCACACCGGGCACCGACATCACATCCATGTACCCAATCCGGATCGACGGGGACGCATCAGATTGGAATTCGGCGGCGATCGCGATCCAGGATTCGAGTCCGGGAGGGAACCCGAACGTGGACGTGGTCCGCTTCGGGATCGCGGACAATGTCGACTACCTCGCGTTCCTCGTCGAGGTCGAGGGGGCCGCCCTCCGGGGAGGCGACGTCCCGCCGAGGGTAGACAGTTTCTACATCTTCCTCGACACGGACCGGGACCTCGCGACGGGATATCGCGTCGAGCCGCTGGGGGCGGACCGGATGATCGAGGTGTCGGGCTGGCAGGGGACGGTGAGCACAAGCACGCTCTACGAGTGGGGCGGAAACCCCGACGCACACGATTGGCGGGGGTGGACCCAGGGGACCTCCGTGGGCGCGGTGGCGAAAGGTGGCCTCCTGGAGGCCCAGATAGACTGGCTTGCCCTGTCGACGAAGAAAGCCCCGGTCTACGCGGCCCTGTTCGCGCGCGGGTTCGACGGGTTCGTGGAAGAGGCAGACTACGTCTTGAACTCCCACGGAGGAAGCCTCCTCGTGCTCCAGGAACCCATTTCCGCGAGTACACTTCGGTTCTCGAACGAGCCATTGCTGCGCCTTCGGCTGGCTGCCCACGGTGCGGTCGCGCGGCTCACCGGGATCACGGTTACCCTTACGGGATCCGCGCCGTTCAACGCGGTCGGCACCCTCCTTCTCGTGGATGGCGACGGAGGCTTGGTGGACGAAAGGATTCCCCTGGGACGGCGCGTGTCCTTCCGGTTCCCCGAGCGCCAGATCGCCTCAGGGTCGTCCGTCGAGTTCGTAGTCCTCGCGAGGGACTTGTCTGGAGATGGGGAGACACTCGGAGCCGTCGTGGCCGGACCGAGCGACATCGCGGTCCCGGATGTCGCTGTCGCCGTGAAGCAGCTCCCATCCGTGCGCCACGTCGGGTACCTAGGACGGGTGCCGATCAACCCGTGGATCGACGGCGGTTTCGCGGAGTGGACGGCCGTCACGTGGGATGCCACGGAGGACGTAGCGGGCGCGCCACGGTCAGACCTCGATCTCGCCGCCTTCGCGGCGCAGTTTTCCGGGAGCAGTTCGTTCTTCTTCACGCAGGTCACCGGCAGGCTCTTGGCGGGGACGTGGGTTCCCGAGTTGAATGCGCTCGTCCCCTCGGCGGGTCAGACAGGGCCCACCGACCAAGACCGGGACACCGTCCCCGATGCACTCGACCCGATGCCCTTCGACTTCAACAATGACGATATCCCGGACTCCCAGACGGGCGGGGATTCCGATGGCGACGGGGTCATCGACTACGGGTCGATCGGCGGAATCGATCTCTGGCTGAACACAACGATTCCATCGACGTTCCCACCGCCGTACGCGGGCCGGTCGGTTACCGTGTACATCGGGCCTGTTGAGCGCCCGCTCCGGTCCCCCTATGACATTCTCCGCGTCTTTGTGGATCTCGACAACCGAAGCGCGACCGGCTATGCCATCGCCAGTCTCGGCGCGGATCGGCTGGTCGAGGTCGGGGGAACGCAGGGCGTCGTCGGGGCTGCCCAGATGTTTGAATTCTCCGGCACCTACGCGGGCCAGTGGTCGTGGACCCCCCGCTCGGGCGCGTCCGTGGCGTTGGGGTTCTCCCGCTTGGAGGTTGGGGTTCCAGAG
>DATEUA010000098.1:0-9854 GCA_035283405.1 Thermoplasmata archaeon
ACCTCGAGGCGACCAAGGTCGCTCACCGGCCCTTCTCCCGTCCGATCTCCCTCCATCCGAAGTTCGCCCGGGCCCTCGTGAACCTGTCCCGCGTCCCGACGGGCGGGACGGTCCTCGATCCGTTCTGCGGGACCGGGGGGATCCTGCTCGAGGCGCACCGCATCGGCCTCCGTGGGATCGGCGCGGACGCGGAGCAGCGTATGGTCCGGGGAGCCCGGACGTCGTTGCACGCCCTCCATGCCACGGCGGACCTGGTCGTTGCGGACGCGGGTCGCGGCCCGTGGTCGCCGGGGACCCTCGATGGGATCGCGACAGACCCGCCGTACGGTCGGGCCGCCTCGACGCGGGGCGAGCCGATCGACGCGCTGTACGACCGGGCCTTCGCATCGTTCGCGGATGTCCTGGCGAGGGGTCGGCACCTCGCCGCGGTCCTGCCAAACGAGAACACCGTCCACCTCGGAGAGAAGTACCTCGAACTCGTCGAGGCGCACGCGTTGCGGGTGCATCGCTCCCTCACACGGACGTTCTGCGCCTTCAGGCGACGTTGACCGTGACCGTGAGCCGCCGGAGGATGTCGCCTTCGAGGCGCCCGTCCACGACGAATTGGGGGCTCGAGGGCACCGGCGAGAACCCCGAGGGCACGGAGACCTCGAGGTCGACGACCGCCCACTCCGTGGCGTTCACGGCAACCGTCACGTTGTCCGCATTCACACTCGTCGTCCGGTCCCGCGTTCCGTCCGTAACCCGCACATCCCGGAAGAGGATCGACCATCCGAGGACGTCGAGGTTCCGCGGGTCGACCCTCAATCCGATCTGTTCTCGGAACCCGCCCGTCGTGTTCACCACGAAGGACAGGATAACGGTCTTGCCGACGCTCACGTCCGTCTCGAGGCTCGGGAGCGCGGTCCCGGCCAGGGTCTCGAACGCGAGGCTCCGTTGGGCGGACGTGATCACGAAGGGCTGCGGGATGAACGTCAGGACGAGTATCGCGACGGCCGCGACCCCGACGAGCTGCCGGACCGGATCGAGGCGCGTGAGGTCGTTGAGGGGCGGCGGATGCCTCACACCAAGCATGAGGATCAGGAATCCAAAGATGACCCACCCGAAGTACATCGTGCTCATCGCGAACAGCGCGAGGATCGCGGCCCACGACAGGTAGTGCTGGTTCCGTCCAAGGAGCGCGCGGGCCACATGCCCGCCGTCGAGTTGCCCCGCCGGGAGGAGATTGATCGCGGTCACAAAGAGCCCCACCCAGCCCGCGAACGCGAGCGGGTGCAGGACGTAATCCGTCGGAAGCGGGAAGAACCAGGACAGGAAGTTGAACAGAAGCGACCCGTGGATCGCCTGGGCGCCTTCCATCGGTTCGGTGGGCGGGAGGACGGGGTTCGCGGCGGACAGGGCGAGCCCCGCGATCGTCAGGGGGATCGCGAGAGCGAATCCGACGAGCGGACCTGAAACCCCGATGTCCAGGAGCGCCTTGCGGTTCGGGATCGGGTCGCGCATCGAGATGAACGCGCCGAACGTGCCCAGGGGCGGGAACGAGGGCAGGAAGAACGGCAGGGACGCGTGGACGTGGTACCGCTTCGCGACGAGGTAGTGGCCCATCTCGTGCGCGCCCAGGATCGTGAGGAGCGGGATCCCGAAGAACAGGGCCCCGAGGCCGATCGACTCGATCGACAGGAGGGGCGTGCCCGCGTATTCGGCCCAGTTGAACGCGCCCCCGAAGAAGACCGTCGTGATGACCGTGAGCCCGAGCAGGGCGACGTTCACCTCGCGTCGCGCGAACCGCGGCGCGGGCCGGCGCTGGACGTGGACGAGCGTCTCGCCCCGTTCCTGCGTGATCGTCGGGATGTAGTTCTGCGGGACGAGCTCCTTGCGGAGCGCGTCGAAGGGCCTGTCGAATCCGTCCGGGGCGGTGACCTGGAACGTCAGGGCGAGGGGCGTCACGACGACCCCGTACACGGAGAAGTGCCTCGAGACGGCCGCCTTGAGGCTCTCGATTTCCGCGTCCGCACTCGCCACGATTCGACCGAACGTTCCCTTCTATTTGAACGTGCGCGGGCCCTCAGAGGGCAAGGGGTCCGATGAGCCACAGCAGGATGGCTGTCCCCGCGCCCGCGGCGGCGAATCGTAGGCCGGTGAGGAAGAACCGGTCCCGGACGAGACGTCCCAGGTACGTCCCGATCGTGAACAGGAGCACGAGCGTCACGACGATCGCCGCGACGGTCGCGGAGCCCATGTCCAGGAACAGGAACGGGACGACAGGCAGGAGGGCGGCGACCAGGGGGGCGGCCGCGTGCACGAGGGCGCTCACGACCGCCGCGAACCGGAACGCGTCTCGGTGCTCCTCGCTCATCTTCGTCAGCATGGCCCGCTCGAGCGTGTACTGGTCGAGCTTCTTCTCGACGCGCTCCGCCTCGTACGCGCCGACCCCGCTGCTCACCGAGAGCCCGATCCCTGCGGCCACGCAGGCTGCGAGGATCTCGTGGGTTTCCGCGCCGGCGACGAAGGCGCCGATGATGACCCCCAGGATCGTCAGGGCCCCGTCGAACGCGCCGATGACGAAGTACCGGCGGACGATCGGGCCCACGTTCGTGATGTCCGCGTAGTCACGGACCCGTTGTCTCCAGCGGCGGATCCCCATCTCACCCGCTCAGGGACTTCAGCTTTTCGCGGACGAGGCGTTCGATCTTCTCCGCGGCGGCCTGGGCGAGGGTCCCGCTCGGGAAGCTCGCCTGCGCGAAATCGGGTCGGCCGCCGCCCTTCCCCTTGAACTCCGGGGCGATCGCGCGGACGAGCTCCGCGGCGTCGATCGGGACGCGGGCGCCTCGGGTGACGACCAGCTTCACGTCGCTCGGAGTCGAGGCCCAGTAGATCCCGGTCGCGCGGGCCTCCGCCGCGGTCGCCTTGGACATCGCCATCATGAAGCCCGCTCCCTCGCGGACCTCCTGCTTCAGGAGGGGCCACGGCCCTCGGTCCGCCTCGACGGCCTTCAGGGCCTTCTCCGCGGCTCGCGCGTCCGCGAGGCGCTCCGCTTCCTTCCGGAGTTCCTTCCATTCCGAGACGATCCGTTCCGCAGAGGGGACGACCTGGTCGCGGGGCGTGCCGAGGATCTCCGCGACCCGGGCGAGGTCCCGGCCTTGGGATTGCACCGCGTCGAACGCCGCCCGCCCCGCCGCGTACTCGAGGCGGACGACGCCGTCCTGGATTCTCGTCGCCCGCAGGATCTTCACGAGGCCGACATCGCTCGTGCGCGCGACGTGGGTCCCTCCGCACGCCTCCACGTCCCACTTCGGGATCTCGACGACCCGGACCTCGCCTCCGGGGACCGACCCGCCCTGGTACAGCCGGAACCCGAACTTCCGCTCTGCGAGGTCGCGACTCATGACCTTCGCCCGGACGGGCGACGCGCGGAGGACCTGCTCGTTCGCGGCGGCCTCGATTCGCGCGACCTCCTCGTCCGTCAGGGAATCGAAGTGCGTGATGTCGAGTCGCGCGAGGTCCTGCGCCTTGTGCGCGCCGGCCTGCCACACGTGGTTCCCGAGGACCTTGCGCGCGGCTCCGAGCACGAGGTGCGTCGCGGTGTGATGGCTCATCAGGGCGCGTCGCCGGACGTCGTCGATCTCGCAGGCGACCTTCTTGCCGACGAGCCCGCTCGCGTCCCCGCGCACCCGATGGAGGACCGTCGGGCCGGCCTTCTGGACGTCGACGACCTCGAGGCCCCCGAGCGATCCATGGTCCGGCTCCTGGCCGCCGCCCTCGGGATAGAAGTATGTCTGGTCCAGGACGACGCCGTCCCCGACGACCGCGAGGACTTTCGCGCGGAACCGCCGCTTCCGGCGGTCCTCATAGACCCGGAGCCGGGTCGGCGGGAGGTTCGCGGGAACGGCGTGAGGTTTTTCCGTCTCCGATTGCGGCCGATTGTGGCGCGCGGTCACGCGAACGTAGAAGTCGTCCGGCACCTCGACCCGCAGGGACGTGAACTCCTTCACCACGTCCGGGGTGAGCCCGTGGCTGTCGTACAGTTCGATCAGCGCGTCCGTGTCCAAGGTCTTCCCGGCGGCGGTCAGGTCCGCCTCGAGTCGGGCGACCGTGGCGCGTCCCTTGTCCAACGTCTCCTTGTACCGCGCCTCCTCGACCTTCAGGAGCTTGAGGATGTCCCCCTTGTTGAAGAAGAACTCTGGGTAGTCCTCCCGGACCTGGTCGATCAGGAACGAGATCGTGTCCACAAGGGTGTACGAGATGTTGAGCCCTTTCAGGGCGCGAAGCCCGCGTCGCACGAGGAGGCGGGCGAAGTACCCGTCGCGGCCGTTCGACGGGACGACCCCGTCGCCGAGGAGGAACATGAGCGCGCGGGCGTGGTCACAGATCGTGTACAGAGCCTCGAGGGGGGCGATCTCCACGACGAGCTCCTCCGGCGTGATGCCGAGCCGCGCAGCGGTCCGCTCCCGGATCTCGCGGACGTCCGCCAGGCTCTCGACGTTCAGCGCGCCCGCGACCTTCGAGTACTCCGCGAGGATCCGCTCGTCGACGTGCTTCGCGCCCGTGGCCCGCTTCAGGTACGCGAGCGCGTCGCCGAAGACGGCCTCATAGGCCGACGTCGTGCCCTGGGAGATCCACGTGAGACGCTCGAGGCCATATCCCGTGTCGACGACCTGGGTGTCCATCCGCACGCGCTGCCCGTCGACTTCCCGGTTCTCCATGAAGACGAGGGTCGCGGCCTCCGCGCCGCCGAACGTGACCTCGAAGCAGGGCCCACTGTTTCCGCCCCCCTGCCACCAGGATTCCTTGTACCGCACGACCGCCGGGTCGAGGCCGAGCCGCTCCGCGAGGAACGTCTGGCACAGCTCCACCGTGCGCTCCTTCCAGTAGATCCGTCGGCCGGGGAAGTTGAACGCGTGGTGGGCCATCATCTCGAACATCGTGAAGTGCTGGCCCGTCTTCCCGACGTTGTCGATGTCGACGAAACGGACGCATGGCTGGCTGATGCCGAGCGGGTTCGCCGGGGGCGGCGCCACGCCGGCAATGACCCAGGGCTGGAACGGATAGACGCTCGCCTGCGTGAAGAAGACGTCGTCCCGCCACCGGGCGACGATCGGGTAGCGCTTCACCCGCGTGTGGTCGTTCTGCTCCAGGAAGGACAGGAAGTCCTCTCGCATCGCTCGATATGTGAGTTTCTTCTTGAACGGCGAGGCGCCTAGGAAGTCGTACTCCTGGCAGGGAGCCTCGCCGCATGTCTCCTGCGATCCAAGGGACCAGAAGGCCTTCTTGCAGTGCGCGCAGGTCTGCCGAGTGAAGCCTTGCTTCTGGAAAAACTCGAGGGCGTAGTCGCTCTCGGGCATCCACGTTGAGATGAGGGGGGCCGATATAAAGATATCAGGGAAATCGGGAGCAAACCTCGCGAAGGGTCCGATCCTTCAGGAGCCTCCCCGTCGACCAGGGTCCTTCATACGGCAGGGCCAAGGCGGCATCGGCGCGGTGGCGAACCGGTTCGGTGAGGTAGCCCGCGACGACTCTCTATGCGCTCGAATCGGCGTTTCCAGGGCTTGTAGATCGTAGCTGCGCGGCGACGAGTCGGTTCGCGAGTTCCAGGAACCGTTGCTCCGATCCCGGCGGAATCGTCGCGCCCGCCGCCGCGGCATGGCCCCCGCCCTCGCCGCCGACCTCCTTCGAGGCCGTGCGCAGGATGGCGGAAAGGTCGAGTCCGCGGGCCACGAGGTCCCTCGATGCCCGCGCGGACACCTTGATCCCGTCCTCCGCGTTCGCGAACGCGATGATCGGGAGGCCCTTCGTCGCCGCCTCTCGGTTCAGGGCCATGCCCGCCGCGATCCCGACGACCGTGTCTCGGATCTTGTCCGCCGCGTGGAAGTACTGGAGCGCCTCCATCTGGTTGATCCCGGCCTCGAGGATCGCGTCCATCGATTCGACGAGGTACTCGCGGTGTCCTCGGAGCAGTTTGAGGGCCTTCGCGAGGTACTCCTCGCGGTCCCCGCGGCACACGCGGTACGCGACCTCGGGCTGGTCGTACCGGCCGCACGCGTTCACGAGCGTCCCGAACTCCTTCGCGTCGCGCGTCGGGCTTCCGGGCGCTTCCCGTACCAGGGTGTACACCTCCCCGACGAGCCGGTCGACCTGGGCCGCTCCGCAGCCGCGCTCGAGCATGTGCGTGACGAGGGCCGACATGACGCGGGCCTTCTCGCCCCGGTCCAGGTCCGACCAGGATCGCCACTTCTCTTCGACCTTGAGATCGAGGCCCTGTTCCAGCAGGAAGGCGATGCACGCCTCCTCGTTCCCGCTGAGCCGCGGGATCCACGGGTCCGACGCGTACTCGAGCAGCTTGTGCACGGGACGCGTCTCCCGGCCGAAGAGGCGCAGGTCCACGGAGGCCTCCAGGACCCCCGCCGCGACGCCGTCCTCGAGGATCGTGCGGTTGTATCCGTCGAGGCGTCGCTTCGTCGCATCCTGGACGTCCCCGAGGGCCCCGACGACCGCGATCGCCGCGAGGTCCCGGTTCGCCGGATCGAGGGCCTTTGCGACCGCGTAGGCGCATCCCGCCCCGCTCGCAGCGTCGGATCCTTCGCCGCTCAGATGGGGATTCAGCATGAGGACACGGTCCAGGGACGCCGCGAAACGGATCAGATCGCTCCGCAGGGCCTTCGGGACCTCGCGCTCCGTCGGGACGTGGTGGTCCGTCACGACGACGTCGAGGCCGTGCATCGCGTGCATCATCCCCGCGCCCAGGTCGACGAACCAGACGAGGGGCGGGCCCTCGCGCCTCAGGACGGTGAGCAGGGTCTCGTCGAGCTTCTTGACGAACGCCACCTCGTGCGTCACACCCGCGCGGGCGAGCGCCTCCGAGGCGACCGCCCCTCCCGTGATCCCGTCCGCGTCGATGTGCGTGACGATCTTCACGAACGTCGCCGCTCGAATGCGCTCCGCGATCTCCTTCGCGCGAGCCTCCATCCCCTCTCCGAGGGGCCTCCGTCCCTTTACCCTTTCGGCGGGCCCTCGAACCGGTCCCGTTGTGCAGCCGCTCGATCCCGGACCTCTACCGGAGGGGCACTTCGCGTCCCGAGACCTGCCACCGCTCGAACCTCGTAGGGCCCATACGGCCCTTCGGGTCCGCCATCGCCTCTCGGGGTCGGTCCCCGACGAAGAGGTACAGGGACCCCTCGTCCCCCCAGACGGAGAAGGTCGGGACCTCGCGCCGGAGGAACTTCGCACGGACACAGAAGCCGATGAAACCCCATGCGGACGCGAGGTCGGTGGTCTGGACCTCATGCCCCATCTGAAGGACGCGATCCGACAGCGGGTTCCGGCGAATCCTTAAGGGGCACCGGCCGCCATGGTCCCTTCGAGGCGGACCGGATGGTCGACGACGCCACTCTGAGGAAGATCCTCCTGGACACCCGGACGATCGCGGTCGTGGGCTGCTCGAAGGATCCATTGAAAGAGGCCCACCGCGTGCCGGCCTACCTCCAGGCCAACGGCTACCGGATCATCCCCGTGAACCCGACCGCGGACACGATTCTTGGGGAAACGGCATTCAAGTCCCTCGAGGACATCCGCGAGCCCTACGATCTCGTCGAGATCTTCCGGCCCTCCGAGCATGTCCCGCCGTTCGTAGACCAAGCTCTCCGGGGGCCGGCGAAGACAGTCTGGATGCAGACGGGGATCTCGAACGACGAGGCCGCGCGGAAGGCGGAGGCCGCGGGACGGATCGTCGTTCAGGACCGCTGCATGCGCACGGAGCACATGCGGCTCCTCGGCGGTCTCCCTGGATCCTGACGGAGCGCCCCCAAGTCGGCTTCGATTGTCAAGAAGTTGCCAGAGAGCGCCCGGCGGCTTTCGATCGCGCGGGAGGTGTCTAGTGAAGCACGACGGACTTCACGCCGTCGACCATCTTGATCCGAGGCAGGAGCCGCTCCGGGACGGGGGCCTCCGTGACGATGAACCCGTGAGGGTCGTCCACGATCTCCGGATCGTCCATGATCACCTGCCGGACGCTAATCCCCGCCTCCGCGATGATCGCCGCCACCCCGGCGAGGATGCCGGGCTTCGACGCGTTCGACGGCACGATCTCGATCGCGCCCCAGTTCATGAGTGGTGCGACGTCGCGCAGATGGCACGTCGGATGGAGCTTGTCGAAGAACGATTTCAGCTCGGGGTTCTTGTCGATCGTCGAAACGGTCGCGGTGACGACCCGCCGGTCTACGGCGGCGGCCCGAGCCATCGACGTGTCGGAGACCTTGATGTCCCCGCAGTACACGCGGGCCTCATGGACGCGCAGCCCGTACTGGACCATGATCTGCGCGACCCTCTCTTGGGCCGGGAACCCCTTGAAGTACGGCCGGAGGCGTGCCCACATGGCCGGGTCGGTGTACGCATTCGAACCATGACGATTAAATGCTTCCGCCTGTGAAAGTCTTGTTTAGTACATCAACGGACAGAATCGTTATATATTGTCGCGAGAATCTCATCGGGCCGGTGGGTTCGATGCGGGCGACACACGAGTCGGGAGCGGGCGCGAACGACGTGAAGATCCTCCTCGGACTGGACGACCTCCCGAAGGCGTGGTACAACATCGTGCCCGACCTGCCGGTCCCGCTCCCGCCCCCTCTCCACCCGGGGACGAAACAACCGATCACCCCGGCGGACCTCCCGCCGATCTTCCCGAACGAGATCCTGCGGCAGGAGATGGCCGCAGCGCCGATGGAACCGATCCCCGAGGAGGTCCGCGAGGCGTACTACCGGATCGGCCGCCCGACGCCGATGTACCGGGCGACGCGTCTCGAGGCGTACCTGAAGACGCCCGCTCGGATCTACTACAAGCGGGAGGACCTCTCGCCCGTGGGGTCGCACAAGCCGAACACCGCCCTGGCGCAGGCGTACTACGCGCGGAAGGAGGGGGCGGAGGCCCTCGCGACGGAGACCGGTGCGGGACAGTGGGGGTCCGCCCTCGCCCTCGCGACGAACTACTTCGACATGAAGTGCAAGGTCTTCATGGTCCGGGTGTCGTACGACCAGAAGCCGTATCGCAAGTACATGATGAAGATGTTCGGAGCGGACGTCGTCGCGAGTCCGAGCAAAGAGACGAAGATCGGCCTGAAGTTCCTCGAAGCCGACGGGGACCACCCCGGGTCCCTCGGAATCGCGATCTCCGAGGCGATCGAGGCGGCCCTGACAATGCCGAACACGAAGTACTCCCTGGGCAGCGTCCTGAACCACGTGCTGATGCATCAGACCGTGATCGGACAGGAGGCGATTGCCCAGTTCGACCTCGGGGACATTACCCCGGATTACATGGTCGGCTGCGTCGGCGGCGGATCGAACTTCGCCGGGTTCACGTATCCAATGATCGGCCGACGTCTCAAAGGGAAGTCGGACACGAAGTTCGTGGCCGTCGAGCCGAACGCGGCCCCGTCGATGACCCAGGGCAAGTACGAATACGACTTCGCGGACACGGGGCAGATGACGCCCCTCCTGAAGATGTACACCCTGGGGTACACGTTCGTGCCGTCGCGGATCCACGCGGGCGGCCTGCGCTACCACGGCCTAGCGCCGACCCTGAGCGTCCTCGTGGACCAAGGGATCGTCGAGGCGCGCTCGTACGACCAGGTGAGCACGTTCCAGGCAGGAGAGATCTTCGCGAAGACGGAGGGACTCATCCCTGCGCCGGAGAACTGCCACGGGATCAAGGGCGTCATCGATCTCGCGCTGGAGGCAAAGAAGCGCAACGAGCCGACGGTGATCGCCTTCAACTATTGCGGCCACGGGCTCCTCGACATGGAGGGCTACGCGCAGTACCTCGCCGGTACCCTGAAGGACAGCGCGGCGTAGTCGCAGAGCCTTGG
>DATEUA010000099.1:0-4884 GCA_035283405.1 Thermoplasmata archaeon
GCGGACCACAGGGACGGACCCGCGTTCAGGAATAACACCCGCACATTCTCGCCCACCTCCACCTCGAGGGGCTCCCGGAGGTATTTGTTATGGTAGCCGTTGAACACGACGTACTTCGGGGTCTTGTTCATCATCTCGTCCATCGTCGTGTACATTTCGCTCTGGACGAGGAAGAACTCCTTGTCGGCCTCGGGGAACGGCGTTGAAGGTTCGACGACGATCATCCCGTACATGCCTTTCGCGATGTGCTCGATGACCGGCGCAGTGCCGCAATGGTACATGAAGACGCCCGGGTATTCCGCGGTCCACTCGAAATTGATCGTCTGGCCCGGGGCGATCGTCCGATAGTACAGGTTCCAGGCGACCCTCGCCGCATGGAAGTCGATTGAGTGTCCCAGGGTGTTGTTCGCGGTGTTCGTAAGGGTGAAGTTCACGACGTCGCCCTGGCGAACCCGGAGGACGGGCCCCGGGATCGAGCCGTTGTACGCGTACGCGCGGACCGTCTCGCCCGGAGCGATCTCGACGTCCGTCTCCTGGACGACGAGGTTCATGTAGTGCGTCTTCGAGGGAACCGGGGCCGACGTGTCCATCGTGAGTCGCACGCCGGCGACCGCGACGATCGCGACGAGGACCGCGACCCCGGCGAAGAATCGAGGCCCCCTCACGGGAATCCGAGTGTCCGGGCGTGCCATGACCTCACACCGGACGACTCGACCCGATGCGAAAGGAAAGACTTTCCACCGTACGAGTTCGGCGTTTCGAACGAATTGTGCGGTTCACGCGTCCGGCTTCGGCATCGTCCGGAGGTCTCGGACGGGCGAGAAGAGGACCCAGAAGACAGCGAGTGCTCCTCCGATGATCCCGATCGCGATCGCGGGCTTCAAACCCAGGACCGTCCCGAGGAAGCCGCCCATCAGGCTGCCGAGAGGCAGGGTCCCCCAGACGAGGAACCGCATCGTCGCATTGAGTCGGCCCTGAAGCCGCAGAGGGACGAGACCCTGTCGAAGGCTCACTTGGTTGATGTTGTACACGACGCTCCCGAAGGTCAGGAAGAGTTGGGTCACGATGAGGACGGGCTCCGCCCCGGGAGGCGTCGCGAGCAGGAGCCCGATCCCGCTCACCCCCGAGATCGCCGCGCCGCCCACGATCGTCGGACCCACGCCGAACCGCTTCGCGAGCCGGCCCGCGGCGAGGGACCCGGCCACGGCCCCGAACCCGCTCAACCCGAAGATGAGGCCGATCGCGATCGCGTCGAGCCGGAGATCCCGGACGACGTACAGGATGTACAGGGCGAAGATGCTGGCCGAGAAGAAGTTCGCGGTCGACGTGCAGCCGGCGATGGACCGGAGTCGAGGGTCACGGAAGACCACGGCAAGGCCCTCGGCGATGCCCGAGAGCATCTTCGGCCGGGCTTCCGCCGCCGGGACGGGCTCCGTCTTGCGGATCGTGCTGAGGAATCCGGCCGAGACGAGGAACGTCGCTGCGTCGAACAGCATCGCGAAGGGCGCTCCGAGGATCCGAATCACGAGTCCTGCGGCGCTCGGCCCAACGACGGCCGCGGTCGAGTTCGTCGCCTCGAGGCGGCTGTTCGCCCCGACGAGCTCCTCCCGCGACACGATCGCCGGCAGGTACGCCTGGTACGCGACGTCGAAGAACACCGTGAGGATCCCCGTCATGAATCCGAGCACGAGCAGGTAGGGGATCTGTAACAAACCCGCGAGGGACATGAGAGCGATCGACGCGACGAGGACGCCTCGCCCCGCGTCTCCGAGAATCAGGATGGGCCGCCTGCGGTGGCGGTCGACGAGGACGCCCACAACGAGCCCGAAGAAAAGGAACGGTGCGGTCGTCGCGGCGCCGAGCAGTCCCATCTCCGCGGGTGTCGCGCGGAGGGAGAGGACCGCGATCAGGGGCAGCGCGAGGCCCGTGAACTGGTCCCCAAAGATCGAGATCGTCTGTCCCGCCCAGAGCCGCAGGAAGTCCCCGCTCAGGCCGAGGCGGGGGCGCGCCGCCGGGTCGCTGGCCATTCCCGCGGAGGATGGGCTGACCCGGTAAGTAGGTTGGGTTCTCACCCGCGGTCGAGGGTCATTTCCGGATGGGGCCTTTCTCGTTCATCTTCAATAGAGCGACAAAGCCCGCCGCGTGGGCGTGCGCCATATCCCATCCCGCCTGGGGGTCGCGGAGCCACCAGTCCACGCTCGTGACCTCGCCGCGCGTCCACTGGATGCCGCCCGGAAGGAGGATCTGGCCGCTGAACTTCTCTCCCGTCACCGGGTTGCGGATGTCGTCGCTCTTCACCTCGCCGACCCCCTCGACACGGAAGCGGCTCGTGTTCCCGCGGAAGGTGAAGTCGATCCTTGCCGTCCGCGCGGGGTACGTCGTCGTGAAGGTGCTCGGGAAGACCGTGAACACCCCGCCTCCGTTCTTCCCGGAAGTGATCGCTTCCACGGCCCGCTTCTGGTCGTCCGTCGCCTTCGAGTCGACGTACACCCGACCCGCACCATTCCCCTGGTGGATGGCGGCAGGCCACCAGAGCCCCCATGCCCACTTCACCCCGTCGAGGTTCGTCGTCCCGAACTTCCCCTTCCGGACCTTGTACGCGATGAGGGCCTCACAGTTGCTGCGGGTCGGGAGGGCGTTGAAGTTGCACGGGCACCCGTAATCGCAATTGCAGCTCTGGATGAACTCCGCCTCAAGGTTCCATTTCGTCCCGGCCATCGATCCAAGCCTCTCCGCGGCGAACGCCTCGTAGATGAAAAACACTTCGAGTCGGCCCGCACGGTCCACCCGCCCTCTGGTTTCATAAAGCCCAGCCGGTTGCCCGGCGCGGTGGCGACCGCATCCGGGGCCGAGACGCATCTCTACCGCGGGCTCACGGCTCCCCTGGCCGTCGTCGTCGCGGCCGTCGTCGCGGCCGCGTGGCTCGCCACATGGTACTCGGTGGGCTCTTTCGGGATGGACGGGACGATGCCGACCGCATCCAGTCCGGTCGGACTCGCCGCGTTCTTCGGGGTCATGATCGTGATGATGGTCGCGATGATGCTCCCGTCCGCGCTGCCGATGATCCTCGCGTTCCACGGGATGACGCGCCTCGAGGCGGGCCGGCCGACGAAGCCTCCAGACGTCGTCGCGACCTCCCTCTTCGTCGCGCCGTACTTCGTCGTGTGGGGTGGGTTCGGTGTAATCGCCCTCCTCGGCGCGATGGCCTTCGGCCTCGTGGACACGATGTCCGGCTCGCTTGCGTACGCCCCCGCGATCGTCCTCCTCGCCGCCGGCGGGTGGCAGGCGACGCGGACGAAGGAGGTGTGCCTCAGCCACTGCCAGTCTCCGATGGGATTCGTGATGCATCACTGGCGGTCCGGTCGCCTCGGAGCCCTCCGGATGGGTACCCGCCACTCCGCCTACTGCATCGGATGCTGCTGGCTCTTCATGGGGGTCCTGTTCGTGGCGGGGGCGATGAGCCTCTTCTGGATGGGCGCGCTGGCGGCCGCGATCTTCGCGGAGAAGGTAGGGACGCGGCCTCGGGCAACGTCCCTCGCGATCGGGGTCCTATTGCTCGCCTCCGGCGTCGCGTTCGCGGTCCAGACCACCCTCGGGATGTGATATGCCGCGTAGGCGGGCCGCATGACCGGCCCCCATGGACGGAGACCCTCCCGGAGCGTCGAAACCTTGGACGACCCTGCGGCCTGTGGAGACGGTGCGGGGTTTCCTTCCCGCGTAAGTACAATGAGGTCGAATATTTTCGGATGGGCAAAGAGGAGACACGAGCCCCTCAGTCCGGGAGAGGCGCATGACGGCGTACCCAACGACAACGGTGCAAAGAAGTTGGCATGAGCATGTGTTCGGGACGGAACTCAAGTCCGGCAAGGCCTGGTCGATGTTGTTCGGCCGCCTCGCCCTCGGGTTCCTGTTCGTATGGAGTGCGTACCAGAAGATCCTGACCGAGATGGGCGGAAAGCTCGCGACCGGGGACTTCCTGACGAGGTCCGTCAGCGGACCCCTTGCAGGATTCTTCAACGGCCTCGCGGGCAACCTAGCCGTGGAGTATCTGCTCGTCTACGGAGAGTTGTTGATCGGGATTTCCCTGATCTTCGGGATCTTCACGAGGGTCGGATCCGTGAGCGGGATGCTCATGATGCTCCTGTTCACGATCGCGCTCTGGCCAATCGCCAACACGGCGATTGAGAACCCGATCGTGGATGCCCGGGTGATTTACGGCGTGATGATGCTGGGGTTCTTCTTCGCTCGGCCCGGCCGATTCCTGGGCGGCGACGGGATCGTGCGCAGCCTGAACTTCGTCAAGAACCGCCCGACCCTGAAGAAGATCGTGTCCGCCCTCGGGTAAAGCGCACGGAACGGGGCCTCGGATGGCCCCACTTTCCCCTTTTCCATCGATCTGCCGACCCGGGATCCGGTCCGATTCGGCCCGGACACAGGAATCTTCGCCAGGCCGAAGGTTCGCGCGAACTCGGGCGGCGCGCTCCGGCCGCGCCGGGAACCGTTTCTTCTTGGACCGCTTCGGCGACCGCCGTGCGATGACGCCTATCGACCGCGAACGTTCATAGCCCCTTCGAGGCTTCCGGGAGGGCGGCGGAAGGCTATGGTGAAGATCTTCCTCGATACCGCGAACGTCGACGAGATCCGCGAAGCGGCCTCGTGGGGCGTCCTCGATGGCGTCACGACGAACCCGACTCTCGTCGCGAAGACGGGCCGGAAGTGGGGCGAGGTGATCCAGGACATCCTCGCCCTCGTGGACGGGCCGATCAGCCTCGAGGTCACATCCACGGACGCGGACGAGATGGTCAAACAAGGCCGGCAACTCGCAAAGCTCCACAAGAACGTCGTCGTGAAGATCCAGATGACGACGGAGGGCCTCAAGGCGAT
>DATEUA010000100.1:0-2954 GCA_035283405.1 Thermoplasmata archaeon
CGTCGAAGCAGGTCGGCAGCTCGACGATGGCGCAGAAGGAGAACCCGATCAACTCGGAGAACGTGTGCTCTCTCGCCCGGATCGTGCGGTCCCTCGTCGCGCCCGCGTACGAGAACGTCTCCCTCTGGCACGAGCGCGATCTGACGAACAGCGCGGCGGAGCGGATCCTGATCCCCCACGGCTGCGTCCTGCTAGATGAGATGCTCGCCCGGACGACGGAGATCTTCCGGACCCTGCGCGTGCATCCGGACCGGATGCGAGCGAACCTCGAAGCGACGAAAGGACAGGCGATGTCGGAATCCGTGATGATGGCCCTCGTCGGCAAGGGACTCGGGCGGCAGGAGGCGCACCGCCTCGTGCGGAATGCGTCGATGAGAGCCCGGCAGCGCGACGTGCAGCTGAAGGACGTCCTCTCGAACGAGAAGGCCGTCACAAAGCTCCTGACGCAGAAAGAGCTCGCGGAGGCGATGAACCCGGAGCGGTACCTCGGGCAGAGCGTTGCAATCGTCGAGGACGTCGTGAAGCGGCTCGGCTGATCGGTTCCATGTAGCGCACGGGTACCTCCATCTCTAGAAGAGGCCGGACGGACGCCGCGAATCGCCCGAAGCCACAAGGGCCGGAAGCCGACCGTCTCGCTCCGGCTCAGGGACGGCCTCATCGAGAAGAGGGACGCCGTCGTCCGCGGACCGAAGTGGATCTCACGAGCCGGACGTTTCATCGAGCCCATCCCGGAGGAGTTCGAGGCACAGGCACCCTGAGGCGCCTGGACCGGGATCTCTGACCGCGGGATTGGATGGTTATCGGTCGGAATACTCAGGACTCATCGCTTAAGACGCGGCGGTCGGTGGTGCGATCTGCAACGCCCCCGGGGGGCTTGCAGGCCGCCATGCCATGGACCGCGCGCTTGCGGGACTCGACCTGCGGGACCGTCAGAGCGATCCCTCAGAGACCCGGACGGCCAAGCGGCTCAGTGCGAAGATCTGCCTCATCGGAGATGGCCCCGTCGGCAAGACGAGCCTTGTCCGCCGGTACGTCCTGAACATGTATGACGACGCATACATCGCGACGATCGGCACCAAGGTGTCGAAGAAGGTGGTCCAAGTCCCGCGCCCCGGCGATCGTCCCGTGGCCGTCGACCTGGTGATCTGGGACATCATGGGGCAGGCCAAGTTTCGGGACATCCTCAAGGACGCCTACTTCCGTGGCGCAAGCGGGATCCTCGCCGTCTGCGACATGACCCACCGCCGCAGTCTGACTTCCTTGGAGGAGTGGGTCCGTGCCGTTGAGTCGGTTACCGGGGAGACGGCGACCCTCGTCGCCCTCAACAAGGCAGACCTCGCGGGCGATGCGGAGTTTGACGAGGACGAGGCGAGCCGAGTCGCGGACGCCTTCGGAGGAGAGGTTCTCGCGACGTCCGCGAAGACGGGCGGGAACGTCGAGGAGGCGTTCCGGCTCCTCGCGACGAGCGTGGTGACGCGTGCCCTGGCCCCCCGGACGACGGGCTGGAGCCCGTAAGGGTCTTCCTTGGAGGATGGCGGGCCACGGGTTCGTCGAGACGACTCGCGAGAAGTCTTCGGCCACATCGGGAATGACCGGGTGGTCCGCCGGATGAACGCCGATACCGACGATGTCGGCTTCGAGGTCCCTCGATCCGTCTCGGTCAGTCCCGATCGGCCCGCACAAGCGAGTCGGCCTCGCTCAGCGGCGACGCGAAGGAGAGGCTGGTCCGCCAATCCTTAAGCCGCCCGCGACGTTCCGACGGCCGTGCGGTTCGCGCAGCTCGTCGAATCGTATGAGAGGATCGCCGCCACGACGAAGCGACTCGAGATGACGGACCACCTCGTCGCCCTCTTTCGCGAGGTGCCGAAGGACGCGATCGACCAGGTCGTGTACCTGACCCGGGGTCGCGTCGCGCCCGATTACGCCGGCGTGGAACTCGGCCTTGCGGAGAAGCTCGCGATCCGCGCGATCGCGATGGCGACGGGCCAGGCGGACGAGGCCGTCGCGGCGGCCTGGAAGTCCTCCGGGGACCTCGGGACGGTCTCCGAGGAACTCCTCCGGACGAAGACGCAAGCCTCGCTCGTCCGAGAGCCGCTCACGGTCGAAAAGGTCCACGCGAACCTCCGGGACATCGCGACGGAATCTGGTGCGGGGTCTCAAGACCGGAAGATTCGCCTCCTCGCGGAGCTCCTCACGGACGCGGAGCCGAGGGAGGCGAAGTACATCGCGCGGATGGTCGTGGGCAAGATGCGCCTAGGGGTCGCAGACATGACGATCGTCGACGCCCTCGCGGCCGCCTTCGCGTCGAAGGAGCAGCGGGACGTCGTGGAACGTGCGTACAACGTGTCGTCCAACCTCGGGGAAGTCGCCCGGGTCCTCGCCTCAAAGGGGGTGGACGGCCTCGCGTCGATCCGGGTGAAACTATTCCGCCCGATCCGCGCGATGCTCGCGGAGCGTCTCGAGACCCTGCAGGAGATCTTCGACCGGCTCGGGACGTGCGGGCTCGAGTACAAGTACGACGGGCTGCGGGTGCAGGCGCACGTCTCGAAGGGCCGCATCGAACTGTACTCGCGTCAGCTCGAGAACATCACGGAGCAGTTCCCGGAGATCGTCGAGGGGCTTCGATCCTCGGTGAAGGTCGAGGACGCGATCCTCGAAGGGGAGGCCGTCCCCATCGACCCGAACACGGGCGAGTTCCTCCCGTTCCAGGAAGTCTCCCGCCGCCGCGGACGGAAGACGGACGTGGAGCGGATGGCGAAGGAACTCCCCGTCAGCCTGTTCGCGTTCGACTGCCTCCTGCGGGACGGGGAGGACCTCATGATGCGGGCCTACGAGGAGCGGAGGCGGGCCCTCGAGTCGATCCTGCGGGAGACGGAGACGATCCGCCTCGCGACGTGGAAGGTGACCGCGGACGCGCGCGCGGGGGAGGCGTTCTTCAACGAGGCCCTCCAGGC
>DATEUA010000101.1:0-27280 GCA_035283405.1 Thermoplasmata archaeon
TCAAGGTCTCGAGGAGACGCTCCTGCCGAGCCGGAGGCCCTGCGGTTGCGGCGGGCGGGTGCCATCGCGCGGGGAGGAACGAAACGTCCCCTTCCGATTGGAGGAGGTTGAGTACCTCGATCCGGTACGCGTCGTCCTTCGAAGGATTCAGCTCGGACGCCCGGACGAGCGATTCCGCGGCCTCGCGCGTCCGGCCGAGGTCCGCGAGGACCCTGGCTCGCTTCGCCCACGCCCGCTCGAGGAGGGGGTCCGCCTCGAGGAGCCGCTCATAGTGTTCGAGCTCGTCCCGAAGGCGATCTTCGTCGGTCGACGTGCCTGCCTCCGCGATCCTCTTCCAACGACTGAGGAAGCTCCGACCGACGCCCTTCGACTGGCCGTTCGTTGCGGCCTTCGCTTCGTCGACCGCGCGGCCGCAGATGATGCACTCGTCGGACTCCGCGTAGAGGTATGCGCCGCAGTGAGGGCAGAACGGCACTTTCGTCTCGTCGGAGACGTCGACGCCCGGAAGAAGCGCGATTTCCCCCGGAGCCCGGCCACGGCCGCACATGCCACAGCGCGCCTGCTTTGGCGACATGAACGCACCGCAGTGCAGGCACATGAGGGGCAAGCCGTCGGCCACGACCTCCTCGGATGGGGCCCGGATGGGTCTCGAGAGCCCCTCCTCCGTGATCGATGCGCCGCACACCGGACACGCACTCGCGACGGTGCCGAGGAAGGAACCGCATTCGGGACAGAGGAAGAGACGACCGGAGGCGTCCCGCCCCGCCGTGTCCCCGAGGAGCGTGCGAAGGGCGGCAAGGTCGTCGTCCGTGAGCCCTTCGACGGCCCGCAGTTCTTCGGACGTAGCCGTCCGAAGGTGCTCGAACGTCGGGAACCGCACGACGATTCGCAACGCCTTGTCCGTGCCGAGGCGGGGCAGCCCCTCAAGCCATTCGACGTAGGAGCGCTCGGGAGCGATCTCGGGCGCTTGAGGCGTGGGCGCCGGGGACGGCGGCTCGGACGCGGCCTCGACAAACGACGCTCCGCACACGGGGCACACGGTCGCGGAGGAGCCGGCAAAGGACCCGCAGGCGGGGCAGAGGAACAGCTCGGCACCCTTCGTCGCACCGTCGGCCTCGGCATGCACCAATCCGTGGAGCGCTTCGACGTCCTCCGGCCTCACTCCGGCGACCGAGAGAAGTTCGTCCCGGGACGCGGCGCGGAGGTGTTCGAACGTCGGGAATCGATCCGCGAGCGCCCGTGCCTTCGCCTCGTCCAGGAACGGTAGGCCGGCGAGCCACTCGAGGTAGCTCTGGTCCATGACGGGTGTACGTTCGATCTCGGGGCACTATGGGGGCCCTAGCCTGCGTATCAAGGCGAATAACGAATCGGTTAACATGGGCGAGTCAGTAGGCGGGTCGCCACGAGGTGGTGTACGGATCCGTCGACACGTCCATGAGGACTCGGAGGGAGCCGACCCCGAACCGGATCAGAGCGATCGCGTCCTCGCGCCTCAGGAGTTCCGGGTGGAGCCCGTCGTCGTCGAGTCGGCGGACGAGCCGGTCCACGAATGCGTTGGCCCGCCCCCGGTTCGAGTCCCGCTTTCGAGGGATCGCGTCCGTCGGGTAGATGCGACGGAAACGGCCGTCCTCGGAGACGGTCACGAGCCCGGCCTGGGCAAGCTCTGAGGCGATCTTGCTCGCCGACTGCCGAGTGATCCCGACCCGGCCGCCGACCTCCTGCAGGGACACCCCTGGCACGTCGAAGGATTCGCGGAGGATGGAAGCCCGACCCGGTCCCGTGAGCAGCACGAACAGGGGAGCGTCCGCGGAATCGATCAAGCCAAGCGGGAACATCCGGTTCGCCTCAAGCTCGAGGTATCCGTTCTCCAGGAGGTTCCGCTCGTGCCATCGGACCGTGGCCTGGGACAACGAAAGGGCCCGGCACGTGTCCCCGACCCGGGAGCACGGTCGGAGACAAAGGTATTGGAAGACCTGGCGACGGCGCGCGTTCGCGAGGCTCGGCCCTTCGATCTCGAGGTCCTCCCCGGGGCCCTCTTGGGTGAGGACCTCCTGGAGCGCGCGGCCCATCCCCCGATACCCGTCAGGCATCCTGGTACTCCTGCAGGACAAGTTCGACGACCTGCTCCGGCTTGAGACCGCGGAAGTCTTCGTCCGTCAGTCCGTCCAACGCCTTGTCGAGGCGATCCAGGACCGTCTTGGGAAGCGCGCGAGCGAGGATCATCTGTCGGAGTTGGGCGGGGATCTTGGCGGTCGCTGGCTTCCGTCCGTCGACCCCGTCCATCACCAGGCCGAATCCTCGGACGATCTGGTAGGCGTGTGTCGCCTGGCTGTGGCGGCTGCTCCGGCACTTCACGATTTTGAGGGCGCGGCTCGGCGTCCGGTCCGGCGCGTCGATCCGGAGATGGATGACGCAGTCGGACAAGTACATCGGAATGACGGTCTCCGGACCCGACAGGTCCGACGGGCCGTGCTCCTCGAGGGTGCACAGGACCGTGCCGACCCTCCGGGTCTGCTTCAGCATGAAGGAGAGAAGGTCCCGCTGTTCGTACAGATCCTTCGTGGACCAGAGGACGGGGGTCAGGGGATCGACGGCGATCCTCGCGTGGCTTCCCTTCCACTCGGACACGAACGCGGGGAGTTCCTTCCGGATGAAGTTCGAGAACTCCCGCCCGGACGCGTCGATAAACACGAGCAGCTCGTCCTCGAGGTAGTCGAGGATGTCGGACCAGCCCATCTCGACGGCCTCGCGGATGATCTGTTCCTTGTTCTCGTCGAGAGACACGAAGATGCCCTCTTGTCCGTCTTGGAGGCCCCGTCGGATGAACTGGGTCGCGAAGGTTGTCTTGCCCGCACCGGAACGTCCGATCACGACGGTCGTGCTGTTCTCGTTGATCCCGCCGTCCAAGAGCGGGTTCAGTCCATAGATTCCGCTCTTGAGTTTGCGCACGAACCGCACCTCCGCCGGACGCGATAAAAACGTGCCGTCCTGAGAATCGGAGGTGAAACCGAGGCCTCATGCCAGGAGGGGCGAGACACGGCCGACGAAGTCTCGGACGGCTCTGCGATCGAGTCCGTACCCGAGGACTCCGTCCTGGCGGTCCACGAGTTCCCCGCCGCGGAACAACGCGATCGTGGGCACGACGTCGACCGCGTAGTCCTCCCACAACGGGTTCTCGTAGTCGTCGAGGTGGACGGTCGCGGTACGAATCCGGAGCTCCTGGCTCAGCTTCGCGAACTCCGGCGTGAAGCGACGACAGAAGGGACACCACGTGGCGGAGAACAGCACGACGACGGGACCGCTCGTCCCGAGCACGTGGCGACGGAAGGCGTCCGGGTCCCGGATGTCTTCCATCATACGGAACGAGGGCGTCCCTCGACGATAAAGGTTCGGCCTCGACTTTTCTCCCGACCGTGGACGCGCCCGACGGAAGGCATATACGCGGGCCTCCGGATACGGGCGCCCGCGTCCTTTCTCGAAGGGATGGAATGGGGTCCCCCGTTTTCTCCGAGGCCATCCGCGGCTACTTTGACGCCCTCCAGCGCGGCGTGGAGGCGAGCTACCGCATCGCGCGGGCCGCGAGAGCGAAGGGGCTCGATCCGGAGCTGGATGTTGAGACGCCCCTCACGGAGGACCTCGCGTCGCGGGTGGAACTCCTCCTCCGAGAGTACGACGTCGAGGGGGTCGCGCGCCGGATCCGGGAGCTGGGGAAGGACCACGATCGGGAGGAGCTCGCGATCCTTGTCGCAAAGGAGATGGCGCAACGCCCGGCACCGAGCAAGGAACGCGCCGTCGAGCGGGCCGTGCGAGTCGGACTCGCGATCCTCACGGAAGGAATCCTCGTCGCACCCCTCGAGGGGCTCGCGACGGTAAAGGTGAAGCGAAACGCGGACGGCTCCTCGTACGTGGACCTGTCCTACGCAGGGCCCATCCGATCCGCCGGCGGGACGGGGCAGGCCCTCAGCGTCCTCATCGCCGACGTCGTACGGCGCGAGCTCGGCATCGGCCGGTGGCAGCCGACCCGCCCCGAGGTCGAACGGTTCAAGGAAGAGATTCCGCTCTACAAGCAGGTCCAGCACCTCCAGTATACGCCCTCCGACGAGGAGATCGAACTCATCGTCTCGAACTGCCCCGTCGGGCTCAACGGGGAGGGGACGGAGGACGCGGAGATCAGCGGACACCGGGACCTGCCCCGGATCGAGACGAACCGCATCCGAGGCGGCGCGTGCCTTGTCGTCGCGGACGGACTGTGCCTCAAGGCCCCAAAGATCCAGAAGCACGTGCGCCGGCTTCGGATCGATGGATGGGACTACCTGGATCGGTTCCTCACGGGTCGCCCCCTGGACGCCTCAGACACCACGGTGGGCGTGGAGCCCAACGAGAAGTTCATCCAGAACATCCTGGCCGGGCGACCCGTCCTGTGTTACCCGAGCCGGCCCGGAGGCCTCCGGCTCCGATACGGACGGACGCGGGCGACGGGCCTTGCGGCCCTCGCCCTCCACCCGGCTACGATGCATGTGCTGAACGACTTCATCGCGGTCGGCACGCAGATCAAGACGGAGCGTCCGGGGAAGGCAGGCGCCGTGACTCCGTGCGACACGATCGAGGGCCCCCTCGTCGTCCTCGAATCCGGGGATTTCGTCGAGCTCTCCGATGCGGAGGCGGCGAAGCGTCTCGCGCCCCGGGTCGCCGTCATCGCGGACCTCGGCGAGATCCTCATTCCTTTCGGCGAGTTCCTCGAGAACAACCATGTCCTCGTGCCGGGCGCCTTCGCCCTCGAGTGGTACGGCCAGCTCCTCCGTGCGAAACTGGGGGACTTGCCTGAGGGCTGGACGTCCGTCGAGGCCCGACAGGCCCTCGACTGGTCCCGCGAGTTCCAGATCCCCCTCCACCCGAGATACAACCTCTTCTGGCACGACCTGACCGTTGAACAGCTACGCGCCCTGCGAGGTTTCGTCGTCGCGCGGGGTCGAATCGAAGGCGGACGCCTCGTGCTCCCGAGGGACGAGGAGGTGAAGACGCTCCTCGTCAAGCTTGGCGCGACGCACGCGGTCCGGGAAGACGCGATCGTCCTCGACCGCCACACGGAAGCCGTGCTCGCGTGCCTCGGCATCCGGATCGAGGGGGGCGCGTTCCGGGGAGGCCCGGAGCCCGCGGTAGAAGATCCCCTCGGATACGTGTCCGCCCTCGCGGGCTTCCCTCTTTCCGCCCGGGGCCCGACACGGATTGGCGCCCGGATGGCCCGCCCCGAGAAGGCGGCGCCGAGGAAGATGCAGCCCGCCCCGCACGCCCTCTTCCCGATCGGGCTCGAGGGCGGGGCCCAGCGACTCCTTCTGGAGGCGGCGAAGAAGGAGACGATCGAGGTGGAGGTCGGCCTGAGGGTGTGCCCCGCGTGCAAGCGCCGTTGGTTCCTCTCTCGGTGCACCTGCGGCGCGCACACCGAGGCGAGGAACGGGACGCTGCGCCAACGGATCCCCGTTCAGGAGGTGCTCCGGAGCGCCCTCGAGGCGCTCCACGAGGGGCCCCCTTCGGAGATCAAGGCGGTCCAGGGGATGATCTCGAAGAGCAAGACCCCGGAGGCCCTCGAGAAAGGGATCCTCCGAGCGAAACACGGGATCTACGTGTTCAAGGACGGCACGACCCGGTTCGACATGACGAACCTCCCGCTGACCCACTTCACCCTGAAGGACGCTGGGATTCGGGCGGAGGACGCGCGCCGCCTCGGGTACCTCGTGGACGCCCGCGGGCAGGCCCTCGAGCGGGCAGATCAGGTCATCGAGCTCCGGCCCCAGGACATCCTCGTGTCGGTGTCGTGCGCGGAGTACCTGGTCCGCGTGGCCGGCTTCGTGGACGATCTCCTGGAGAAGGTGTACGGCCTGCCGCGGTTCTACGAGGCGTCGGGACCTGCGGACCTCCTCGGCGAACTCGTCCTGACGCTCGCGCCCCACACGAGCGGCGGGGTCCTCGCCCGCATCGTCGGCTTCACGCCGGCCCGGGCGTGCTTTGCACACCCGTACCTGATCGCCGCGCGACGGAGGAACTGCGACGGGGACGAAGACTCCTTGATCCTTCTCCTGGACAGCCTGATCAACTTCTCGCGGTCGTTCCTTCCGGAGAAGCGCGGCGGCCTCATGGACGCCCCCCTCGTCCTCACGATGCGCATCGATCCGAACGAGATCGACAAGGAGGCCCACAACATGGACCTCCAAGCGGCGTACCCCCTCGCCCTGTACGAAGCCGCGGCCCGGTATGCCCATCCGAAGGAAGTCGAGCCCCTCATTGACACGGTGGCAAAGCGGATCGGGAGCGTCCTCCAGTACGAAGGGTTCGAATACACTCACGAGACCTCGGTCGCCGCCGCCGGGCCTCTCGCGTCCGCGTACGGCGAGGGGTCCATGGAGGACAAGCTCGAGGAACAGCTGCGCCTCGCGATGCGGATCCGGGCCGTGGACGCGGACGATGTCGTCGCCCGCATCGTCGTCCACCACTTCCTTCCGGATCTGATCGGGAACTTGAAGGCGTTCTCGACCCAGCAAGTCCGCTGCCCGAAGTGCGGGGCGAAGTACCGTCGGATGCCTCTCCGAGGGAAGTGTCCCGTGGACGGAGGGAATCTGGTCCTGACCGTCCACGAGAGCTCCGTGAAGAAGTACCTAGAGCTCTCGAAGAGGATCAGCCGCGAATACGAGGTGTCGAACTACCTGAGGCAGCGGATCGTCCTCATCGAGGACGCCATCACGTCCCTGTTCACGAACGACCGCGTCCAGAACCTGAAGCTCGACGACTTCTTCTAGACGGGGGCGCGGGACCGCTCGCCCCGGAGACGTAGCGCCCCGGCGGCCATGAGCGCCATTCCGAGGAAGAACGTGCCCGCAACGAGGAGCGGATAGCTCGTGATCGTGAGCTCCGCCAGGTCGGACGGCATCCACCCGCTCCGGAGGCCGAGGGATTCCGGTCCCGCGACGAACGTCCCCAGGAGCACGAGGCCGAGCAGCATGAACCCCACGCCGACTTTCGACGACACCGGGGTCCGCAGAGTGTAGCCGCACGTCGGGCAGACCCACGACGCGTCCTCCGGCAGCGTCGCGTAGCACTCCGGGCATCGGCTCGACATCGCTGTCGGACAGAGGCGCTGCTGAGAAAAACTTTGCGACATCGCGCGGGGCGCGTCCTCGAAGAGGAATAACCCTATAACGGGGCCCGCCCCTCCGTCGAGGGATGCGGCGGTCCGGAGCCAGCGCGCTCCTGGCGATTCTCGTGGCGGGGGTCTCGATCCGGCTGTCTCCCCTCCTCACGTACCTATATTGGGGCGCGGACATCGGAGAGTATCACTCGATCCTGCGGGACCTCACGGCGAGCGGGAGCGTCTCCACGGAGTACGTCGGCTGGGGGGTGACGTATCCGTTCTTCCCGGGAGTGTTCTTCCTCCAGGGAGCCGGCGTGGCCTTGGCGGGCCTCGACGTCCCCGTCGTCCTGAGCCTCCTCGTGCCAACCCTCGGGGCCCTCGTCGCGCTCCCGGTGTTCCTTCTTGCAGCCCGGCTATCCCGGGAGACGAAGGTCGCCCTCTTCGCCGCCGCGTTCGTCGCGGTCGCGATGCCCCACGCATACTCGACCTCCCACGCGGCACCGTCGACTCTCGGAGACCTCCTCGTCTTCTCGGGGTTCCTCCTCTTCATCCGGATTCCGAGGGATCCCAAAGCCGTCCTTCCGGCCCTCCTCGTGTCAGGTGCCCTCATCGTGACGCATCACCTCGCCACGTACTTCCTCCTGATCCTGGTCCTCGTATCGATCGTTCTGCGTGCGCTGCTGCGCCCACATCCCGCGGAGGGGGCGAGGCGACAAGCCACGGCATACGGGGTCGTCGTTGCGTCGACCTTCGCGTTCTGGTTCGGATCCGCGACCTCCTTCCGCGACGGAATCCTCCGCGACGTGAACGTGAGCCCTTGGTGGCTCCTTCCGGCGGCGTTCCCGGTTGGCCTCCTCCTCCTTCTCGGCCTTGTCAGAGCGAGACGCCGCATCGCGTGGCGGTACCGCCCTCGGCACCCCTCTCTCGCGCGCTCGATCGCACTGTACGCAGGGACCATCGGCTTCATCGTGGCCCTCATGGTCTACGGGATGGTCGCGGGCGTTCCTGGGACGACGATTCGGCTCCCCGGTTCCGTCGTCGTGGTGTTCGCGCCCCTGTTCGCCCTCCTCGCCCTTTCCGCCTCTGGACGCCGTTTCACGGACTTCTGGCGGGAAGGACACGCGGTGAACGGGCCGATCCTGGCTCTTGTCCTATCTGCCGGGTTCGGGGCGCTCGCGGCACCGCACGTGGTCATCCCGTACCGACACATCGAATATCTCGTCGTGTTCCTCGGAATCCTCGCAGGGGTGGGCCTGTTCCGGATGCTCGATCTCCGCGCCCCGCGGCCGGGGAGACGCGCCGGCGCGATTGCCGCGGTCGGCCTCCTGTTCGTCGCGACGGGCGTCTCCGCGCTCCCGCCTCCGGACCTCTTCGCGGGGTGGAACGAAGGGACACGAGCCTCGGCCCTCGACGGAGCATACTGGTCGCGGGCCTACGTGGACGGGCTGCTCGCGGCGGACCACCGCACGTCAACGATCGCATTCGGATTCGGAGATACGAACGCGACGTGGGATGCGGCACGATCCCCGTTCCTCGCGGAGACGTTCCTCGAGGCGTGGGCGGGGCTCCTCGACGTCCGAGCCCCTTCCGGGCCGGGGGACGTGACCTTTGTCTGGATCGATGAGGACACGGAGCGCGGCGTCCAGCTGTTGCCCTGGGAGCCCGCCGTCCCGATGACACCCGCCGCCATCGCGAAATTCTCGGAGGCCCCCTTCGCGAAGGTGTTCGACAACGGCTACGCACGGATCTACTGGTTCGGGGCCCTCCGACCGACCTTCGTCGGCGGAGCGTGAGGTCTTGGGCTCGGATCGAGGCGCCTCCGCTCGCGTCGCGATCCTCCACGACCACCTCCGGTTCATCGGAGGCGGGGAACGCGTCGCCCTATCCCTCGCGGCCGCCCTCGATGCGGACCTGTACACGACCGATGTGACGCCCGATCTCGCGGCGAGGGCAGGGCTGCCGGAGGCTCGGGTCGTGGACCTGGGTCCGGTCCCCGACACGCCACTGTTGCGACAGTCGCGCCAGAGGGCCGCGTTCGAGCGGGTGAGCCTCTCCAAATACGACGCCTACGTCTTGTCGGGGAACTGGGCGGTCTTTGCGGCAGCGCGCCACCGTCCGAACCTGTGGTACTGTCACACTCCCGTCCGCGTCTTCTACGACCTCGAAGAGACGTTCCTCGATTCCCTCGGCCGGGGGACCCGGTGGGCCGCGCGGCGGTGGATCCGCTCAAATCGCCCTGCCTACGAGACCGCCGTCCGCCGGGTCGACCGGATCGTCTCGAATAGCCGCAACGTCTCAGACCGGCTCGCGCGGTACCTCCGGCGCAAAAGCGAGGTGGTTCACCCCCCCGTGGACGTCGCGAAGTATCGATTCGCAGGGGTCGGGGAGACGTGGCTCGCGGTCGCACGGCTGAGCCACGAGAAGCGTATCGACCTCCTCGTGGAGGCCTTCCGCCGCCTCCCGAAGGAGCGGTGCGTCGTCGCCGGCGGACCCCAAATGGGCGTCGACCCCCGCCGCTTCCTTCGGTCCGTCGATCCCCCCGCGAATGTGGAGTTCCTCGGGGAGATCCCGGAATCCGAGCTGGTCGAACGCTATGCGACGTGCCGCGGCCTCCTGGCGACGTCCCGAGACGAGGACTTCGGGATCACGCCGGTCGAAGCGATGGCCTCGGGGAAGGCGGTCATCGCGGTCGACGAGGGAGGTTTCCGCGAGACCGTCGTGCCCGGGGAGACGGGATGGCTCGTCCCTCCGGACCCTCAGGCGATCGCTACCGCGATCTCCGCCGCGAGCCCGGAAATCCTCGAGCGGATGCGGAGCGCCTGCGAGGCTCGCGCCCGAACGTTCGATGTGAGCGTCTTCGCGGCACGGATGCGCGCCATCGTCGACGAGACGGTCCGGTCTCCGCGGCCCGAGGTCACTTCCGCGTGACGAGCGTAAAGACGAGCTTCTCCACCGTGTGGTCGAGATACCGCTCGACGTACTTCACGAGGCGCGGGAACGGCCTGCGCACGAATTGGTCGATCACGGAGTCGTAGAACTTCTCGATCTTCGCGACCTGGAATCGCGCGCTCGTATAGTACGACCGCTCGTCCTTCCCGAAGTAGTCGAACGTCTCCTCCGAGAAGAATCGGACGTGGGTCGGGTCCCGGTACGCGTTCGCGTGCTTGTAGTGAGGGACCTCAATCAGGATTCGCGCGCCGGGGCGGGTGACGCGGTGAAGTTCCTCCATGGTCCGAATCGTGTCCGGTAGGTGCTCGATCACGTGGACCGCGACGACCTCGTCGAACGCGTCGTCCCTGAAAGGCCATGGGAAATGGGAGAAGTCACAGAGGACCTCTACCCCGTCGAGCCGCTTGCTGTCGACGTTCAGATAGCCCGACCGGACGTCGCGCCCGCAGCCCATGTTCAACTTCCAAAGGACCAGCGGCCACACCCCGACGTGGGCGGTCAGCCCGCGCGGCGATATATAAAGGCGACGCGGCGTTGCGGTGCCCCGGTCGTCCGGCGGCGGTGTACATGCGGCTCGCGGTCCTCTACGATTACCTCGAGACCATCGGAGGCGGCGAGCGGGTCGCTCTCACCCTCTCGAAGCATTTCGACGCGGATCTCGTGACGACCGCATACGACGAGACCCTGCCCGCGCGGGCAGGCTATCCGGGGGTCCGTGTCACATCCCTGGGATCGATTCGCGGCCGGACTCCGGTCAAGCAGATCCGGGCGAGCCTGCGGTTCTCCCGCGCGACCCTCTCCGGGTACGATGCGTACGTCCTCGTAGGGAACTGGGCCCATTTCGCGGCGAGACGACACCATCCGAACCTGTACTACTGCCTCACCCCGACCCGTTTCTTCTACGATCAGCGCGAGGCGACCCTCGCGCGACTCCCCGCGAGCCGGAGGCCCGTCGCACGCGCCTGGGTCGCGGTGCACTCGGCGTTCGATCGGCGGGCGGTCTCACATTGCAACCGAATCGTCGCGATCAGCGAAAACGTCCGCGGTCGAATCCAACGATACTATGCCCGTCCCTCGGACGTGATCTACCCGCCCGTTGCCACCCATCGATTTCACTTCGAAGACGTCGGGGACGCGTGGCTCTCCGTGAACCGCCTGTATCCGGAGAAACGGATCGGCGTGCAGTTCGACATCTTTCGGCGCCTGCCCCAGGAGCGACTCCTAGTGGTTGGGGGCTACACGATGGGGGACCGGACGGAAGCGTACATCGGCTCGCTCGTCAAGCCCGCGAACGTGACGCTCCTGGGCGACGTCCCGGAGGACGAGCTCGTGCGGCTCTACGCAAGATGCAAAGGCTTCCTCACGACCGCGGTCGACGAGGATTTCGGCATCACCCCGGTCGAAGCGATGGCCGCGGGAAAGTGTGTCCTCGCGACGGACGACGGGGGATACCGAGAGACGGTCATCGAGGGCAAGACCGGCTTCCTCCTACCGCCGGAGGCCGACGCCTTCGCGGCGAAAATCCGGGAACTGGACGAGGGGACGCTCCGCGGGATGCGAAACGACTCCGTCGCGCGCGCGAGCCAGTTCGACGAATCGGTGTTCCTTCGCAAGATGGAATCCGTTCTGGGCGTTTGACGAAAGCTCGGCGGGTCCTACGGCTTCGGAGGCTCCGGGAAGCACGCCGTACAGAAAGGGTCCATGTCCCCGACCTTCTTGTGATACTCGCAGAACCGTGCGGTCTTCATCAGGTCGTAGCAGAAACGGTCGATTCTTGCGATCTGGTCGGACCGAGCCAACCCGTCATGGATCTTCCGTGCGATGTCGCCGACGAACCCGTGGATCTCCGGGAAACGGCGCAGGATCTCCTGGTCGACGCCCCGACTTTTCGTGATGTAGTGGCTTACGGCCGCCTGCGTGATTCCGAGCGCCTTCGCCACGTCGACCTGCTTCATGTCGTACATCCGGACGAGTTCCTGCGCGAGTTTCGCCCGAATCGTAGGCAAGAGCTTCGCCACGACGACTTCTTGAGGCTGGAGCATGAAGGGCCCTGGACCGCGAGGAATACACGATGCACGCTATTTAACCGTGACGACTTTCGTCTCGGATCACGCACCGAAGTGCGAGCGTCGGGCCGAGGACTCAACCCGCCTTCCCGCGTTCCTCGAGCACCGCGATATCTGCCTCCACCATGAGGCGGACCAAGTCCTTGAACCGCGTCTTGGCCTCCCAGCCCAGCACTCGCTTCGCCTTCGTTGCATCGCCACGGAGGTTGTACACCTCGGCAGGGCGGTAGCGCTTCTCGTCCGTCACGACACGCTTCTGCCAGTCCCTGACTCCAATGACGCGGAAGGCCTCCTCTACGAACTCGCGAACGGAATGGGACTCGCCCGTCGCACCCACGAAGTCGTCCGGCTCATTGTGCTGGAGCGTCCTCCTCATGAGATCCACGAACTCCCGGGCGTGGCCCCAGTCCCGCTTCGCGTCGAGGTTGCCGAGGCGGAGAGTGTCGGCCAGGCCGAGGTGGATTCTCGCGACGCCGTCGGAGATCGTCCGGGTCACAAACTCGAGCCCGCGCCGACCGGGCTCCTCATGGTTGAACAGGATCCCGTTCGAGACGAACATTCCGTGGGCCTCCCGGTAGTTCACGCACGCCCAATACGCGTAGACCTTCGCGACGCCGTACGGGCTTCGCGGGTGGAATCGCGTGGCCTCGTGTTGAGGTTCCTCCGTTACATTGCCGAACATCTCGCTCGAAGAGGCCTGGTAGAACCGGGCGTCCGGTGCGAAGCTCCTGACCGCTTCGAGCATCCGCAGCGCTCCGAGGCCCGTGATCTCCCCCGTCAGGACGGGCTGGACGAACGACGTGCCGACGAACGACTGGGCGGCGAGATTGTAGACCTCATCGGGGTCGGACGCCTTCACGGCGGAATTCAACGAGGACTGATCCATCAGGTCCCCGTCGAGGAGGTGCAGGTCGTCTTTGATGTGGACGATGTTACCCAGGTTCGGGGTACTCAGCCGACGGACGAGCCCGTGGACTTCGTACCGCTCCTTGAGAAGGAGTTCCGCCAGGAGGGACCCGTCCTGGCCTGTGACCCCCGAGATGAGGGCGCTCTTCGGCATGTGCGCGGCGGGAATCGTGGCCCCTGCCTTAGTTGTATCTGCAACGCGGCTCGCCCGATCGCGCGAAGCCACCAGGGAGGATTGAACTCCCGACCTGCCGCTTACAAGGCGGCTGCTCTACCGGCTGAGCTATGGTGGCGTAACCCGCCGAACATCCGCGCGCGTAAAAGCATTTCCCGGGGGACAGCCCGATTCGCTCTCAAAATCGGCAACCGGGGCCAAGCCTTTATTCCGAAACCCCCGGCTCCTTCGATCGTCGTGGACCCTCTCCCGTGTCCGAACTGCGGCTCCGCCCTCACGCTCCTTGGGCAGTACGAGCGGCACTTCTGCTACCGCTGTGGACAGTACGCCCCTGAGGGGTACGGCGACAACGGCGCGCGAACCTGCGCGAACTGTGCCGGGATCCTCTCGTACGTCGCGTCGTATGCGCGGTTCTACTGTTACAAGTGTAACGTATACGCGTCAGGCGAGAGCCCACGGACCGCCGCAGGGGGTCCGACTCCCTCGCCGACGACCGACGTTCCGGCTCCCGCGTCGTCGACTGAACCCGGACCCGTGCCCGTCGCGAAGTCTTCCGGGGAGACAGCAAGCTCGATAGGCCTCCCCCGTACGTCTCCACCCGAGCCGGAACCGCCTGTTCCCGAAGAGGCTCCGCCCGAGGAACGGCCTCCCCTTACGAGGGAGGGGATCAACGAGGCGAAGAAGGCCAACCTGCTCGATTTGTGCAAGGCGTACAATCTGAACCCGAGCGGCACGAAGGAGCAGCTCAGGGAGCGCCTCCTGAGTTACCTCGCAGAGCAAGAGGGAATGTCGCGCGCCATCGAAACGGAGGAGGCGAGCGATCGGGAGGAATTGTCCCCGGTGCCGCAGCACGTAGCTCCGTCCCCGGAAGAGACGCCCGTCTCCGAGCCCGTGTCGTCCGAGCCGGAGGAGAACCAGCCCGCGGGCGGGACCGTCGTGCTACTCCGGGAGCCCCCCGGGACCGCATCGTACGGGACCGCGATGGACTCAGGGCTTTCGCCCTCCATACCGCCCGTCCAAGACGCCGTGACAGAGACCCCGGAGGAGGCATCCCGGGACGACAGTCCAACGGGACTCGCGCAGGCCCCCCTGCCGATCGTCTCTCCGAGGATCGAGCATCCCTGCCCCGCGTGCGGCCGCGAACTCGACTTCATCGAGCAGTACGGTCGCTGGTACTGCCACGGGTGCAAGGCGTACGCGCCGACGAAGTTCTTTCGCCATGTCTGCCCCACGTGCGGATCGACCTTACGATGGATCGACCGCTATGCCCGGTGGTGGTGCGACCAGGAGCAACGATATGCGCCCGCGGACCTGCCTCCCCCGAGCGGCGCGGGGACGGCGGCGATCGCGTCGACGATCGTCCAGGCGCAGGGCGCCCCTGTCGCGGTGGCGGACGCCCACCGGCACCGCAGTCCCTCCGCTGGAATCGGTGTCGCGGCGGTCGGGCTCGTGATGTGGGTCGCATACGAGGCGGCGATTGAGGTTCCGCAGGTCATGGGTCTCCCGCCTCCGATCGTGCTTTCGCCGGAGGTCGGACTCCTTCTTCGGTTCCTGGGCCTCCTGTTCCTCGGGGTCGGGCTGATTGCGGGCCTCGCGTCCGCGCGCCACCGCCGCTAGGGTCCAAACCTTTTTGTCTGGGGCGGACTTCGACCGCACCGCATGGACCTCGCTGCGGCCGTGAAGGCAGAACGCAAGCAACGAGACTTCGATCCGCGATCGTACATCTCGACGTGGACGGAGAAGGACCTCTTCCGAGGGAAGGTCGTCGATGCGTGGGTCATCATCTTCCGGACGCGGGGCTGCTATTGGGCCCGGGCGAGCGGCTGTTCCATGTGCGGATACGTGAACGACGTCGCGAAGGACGTGTCCGAGCGGGACCTGCTCCACCAGCTCGAGACGGTCCTCCATCAGCACCGGGGCCAGCCCATCGTGAAAGTGTACACCTCCGGCAACTTCTTCGACGACCACGAGGTCGTCCCGGATGTGCGCGACCGGATCTTGGAGGAACTCGGGGACCGCTGCGACAAGGTCATCGTCGAGACGCTCTCCCACCTCCTCCGACGGGACCAACTCGAACGCGCGCTCGAGCATGTCGACGAACTCGAAATCGCGTTGGGCCTGGAGTCGTCGGACGATCGCGTCCTGCGCCAGGGCGTGAACAAGGTCTGGGGACTCAAGGAGCACGCCCGCGCCGCGAACCTCGCTCGTGAGGTTGGCGCGACCGTGAAGACGTACCTCCTGGTGAAGCCGCCATTCCTCACGGAGGCGGAGGCGATCGAAGACGCAGTCCGTTCCGGCCACGATGCGGACCCGTACAGCGACACGATCTCGTTCAATCCGGTGAACGTGCAGAGCCACACGGTCGTGGACCGACTCTTCCGTCGGGGGGAGTATCGGCCTCCGTGGCTGTGGTCCGTCCTGGAAGTCCTCGAGCGCACGCGAGACCTGAAGGCGCACGTGAAGTCCCACCCGACCGCGGGCGGAATGGCCCGAGGCGCGCACAACTGCGGGACGTGCGACCGGCGCGTGGTCGACGCAATCGAGGAGTTCTCCCTCGGCCTACGGCGGGACTTCGGCGAGATGTCGTGCGACTGCAAGGAGCTCTGGCGGGAATACGTGGACGCCCAAGACTTCATGCTCACCCCGGCAGACCCGCTGTCGTTCCTCGAAGCGTAATGTTGATAGGACCCCGCCAACTCGGGAGGCGGGGACACGATGCGGGCATACGAGTTGAAGCGCGGCTGGGGAAAGAACCTCGAGGGCGACAGGCTCCGCGCCATCGTGGCGGAGACGTTCGGAGCCGCGACCGTGGAGGACGGCGCAATCATGGCATCCTTTGGGGCCATCGAGAAACTCGTCACCTGGACGGACGGCAAGAGCCTGTTCGTCGACCTGACGATGCGGGCGGGAGTCCCCGACGCCCTCGCCACCGAGACGATCACGCGGAACAACCGGTTCCTTCAGGCGGCGACGGGTTACAATGCGAAGGAGCGCGGCAAGCGGATCCAGGCGAAGGCGAAGAGCGGGACGGGCTGAGCGCACGGGTCGACCCGAGTCCTTCGGGCGAGCGAGCATTGACCGCGCTCTCGCTGCCGCTCGGAGAGGATGTAAAAGGGAGAAGGGAGGGCCTCCGGCCTAGAAGCCGAAAAGCGCTCCGAGCCCCGCGGCGGCCTCTTCCTCGGTCACCTTCTCTTCTTCTTTCTTCTTTTCCTCTTTCTTCTCTTCCTTCTTCTCGGCTGCGGGTGCGGCCGCGGGAGCGGCGGGCATCGCGACGGCCGTCTTCAGGGCCTCGTCGATGTTCACGCCTTCCAGCGCGGCGGTCAGGGCCTTCACGCGGGTGTCGTCGACCTTCACGCCCGCCGCCGTGAGGACCTTCTTCAGGCCCTCCTCGGTCACGGGCTTGCCCGCCGCGTGCAAAACCAGCGCGCCATATACGTATTCCATGTGTCTTCACCTCCTTCGCGTTGGATTCCTTCGAACCATGAGATGAATCACGTCGCCACCTCCGGGGTCCGGCGGGCGAGGGCGAGCATCGTCGCGTGGGCCTTTGCCAGGAGGATGTTCAAGGACTCCTTCGTCGGGAACCCCGCCTCCACCGCGAGGGCCAGGGCCTTCGCATGGGCAACGCCCAGAAGCGGCCGGACCGTCGCCTTCGCCGGATACGCCACGACCATCGCGAGGTTCAACGCGGACCGTCCGGCATCCGCGAACCGGGCACGGACCGCCGCATCATCAATCGCGAGCGCCTCCCGGCGGAACACCATCCCCTCCTCGTACGCCCCGCGGAGGTCGAGCCCCACGGTCAGGGGAAAGATCTCGAGGCGGGCGAGCACCTGAGCGACGTCCCGAGGGATTCGGTCCCCTGCCTTCACGACGAGCTTGTCCTTCTTGAGAATCACCTTCCCCCGCTCGATTGCGGCCGGGAGTCCGGCCTTCTGGAGCTCCCCGACGATCGGCCCGGGCTTGAACGTCGTCTCACCCTCCCGGACCCATAGGTCCTCCGGAGCGACCTCCCCGCCGCGCGCGGGGGCCTTCGTCTTCGTGGCCTCGAGTTCTCGGAACAGTTTGAAGGGATTGACGTCCGCGGTCACGACGGCCGTCTGCCCCTCGACCGTCCCCGCAAGCTCGTCGAGATGAGGCCTCTTCGTCGCGGCTTCCTTCAGGGCGAGTCTCAGGAGGTTGTTCTTGGAGACCGTGATCGTCGCCCGACCCGCCAGATTCCGTCGGATGGATTGGAACTGAGGCGCGGGAATGCCCTGGATGTTCGCAATCCCGACGACGCGACTCTCCGTGAAGCGCCGGACGAGATCCTCGACGACCGCCTTCTTGTACGCGGCAACGTGCGCCATCGTGACCCTCACAGATACTTCACGGCGGGTCCCATCGTCGTCTTCACGTACGCGGACCGGATGTTGAAGCGCCCGCGCTCCAGCTTCCCGATCACGCGGCGCATCAGGAAGTCCAGGTTCTCCGCGAGGTCCTCCACGGTCATGTCCCGCGTCCCGATCGGGGCATGGAACGTGCGCCGGTCCTTCGACCGGACGCGGACCGTCTTGCGCATCGCATTGATGAGGGACGTCGGGTCCGACGTCGGAGGGACGGGTCGCGGCATCTTCCCCCTCGGACCCAGGACGACGCCGAGACGCTTCCCGATCGTGGGCATGAGGGGGGCCTCTGCGACAAAGAAATCGAAGTCCTGGGCGAGGGACCTCGCCTTCGCCTTGTTTCCCGCGTACTCTTCGATCTCCTGAGGCTGAATCACGAGGTCCGCGATCGGACGCGCCTTCATCGCAAGCTCGCCGGAGGCGAACACGCACACCCTGATCGTCTTGCCGCGACCTTTCGGGAGAGAGAATTCCTCGTCGATGCGGTTCTTCGGAACGGATAGGTCGACATCCTTGAGGTTGATCGCGATCTCAACGGACTCCCGAAATCCGCGCTCCTTGGCGGCCTCGAGAGCCTTCTTGACCGTGTCGACCGTACGCTTCTCCGCCAAAGGGATCGCCTTCCAGCAGTACCACCGGCCCCGCGGGCCTCCTGCAAGGGGAGGCGACGAAAGAGAGGGGTCTACATAAGGATTGCGGGGTGGACGGGCCGGGCATTACTCGGACGGAACGGATGGCGGCTCCGGGGACCGGAGCTCCGCGTTATCAGCGCACGAATGATAACCCGCGGAAGCCTTTTCTAGCGTAGGCGCGTATGCGCCCCGAATGCGAGAGGAGGACGCGTCCCGGGCGTTGGAATCCCTCGGCCTCACGGGGAAGGAAGCGTCCGCGTACGTCGGCTTGCTGCGGAGCGGGACGTCCACGGCGCACGAGGTCGCGGACCTCCTCAGAGTCCAGTACCCTGCGGTCTACCGGATCCTGCAATCCCTGCAGGCGAAGGGCTGGATCGAGGTGTCGCAGGAACGCCCGAACCGGTACCGCGCGCGCGCCCCTCGGATCGTTTCGGAGGAGGCGCGGCAGAGCCGAACGGACGACCTCGTCGCGGCCGCCGAGCTCATCGGGAGCCTCGGCGAATCCGCTGGCGCGCGGAACCGAGCGACGGACGGCAACCTCTGGATCTACAAGGGTGCGGAGTCCGTCGGCCGGAAGCTTCGTGAGATCGTCCTAGCAGGCCGAGGGCCTGTCCTCTGCGCGAGCCCATTTCCCGTGGACGCAGAGGTCCTTCGGCTCCTGGTCGACGCCCTCGAACGGTCCCGACGCCTCGTCCGTGTCGTGCTCAACGAAGCGAACCGCGACGACGTCGAGGCGCTCGCCGCCACCCTTGGGTCTCACCTTCGAATCCAGTTCCGGTTTCCCGGGCGTCCCCTTCCGGCGACGCGGCTCGCCCACACGTACGTGTTCCCGAACGACGAGGAGGTGTTCATTCTGAACAGCTTCTACCGGGACGGAGCCCTCGTGCGGGACAAGCTGCAGGGACTCTGGATCGGGGATATGGACTTCGTGCGGATTCAGCTCGAGGCGATGCTCCAGGGACTCGAGGCGTCCGGGCGGACGCGGCGCCGTCTCCCCCGGTCCGGGTGATCGGTCACCGAGAGAGTTGCTTGTCGAACTTGCCCGAACGGATGTCCTTCGAGACATCCTTCGCGGGCCGGCCCTCGACCGTGACACCCATCGAGACACACGTGCCGACGACCTCGAGGACGCGCGACTTCGTCGTCTTGCCTTGCATCGCATCCGTCTTCATGCCGGCGACCCGAATCGCCTGGGCCAGGGAGAGATTCCCCACGCGGGTCTTGCCCGCGTCTCCCGACCCCTTTTCAAGACCGATCTCCTTCAAGACGAGGGCCGACGTCGGCGGCGTGCCCACCTCAATCGTGTACGCCTTCGTCTTCGCGTCGATGAGGAGCGTGACGGGGACCTTCATCCCCTCGAAGTTCTTCGTCTTGTCGTTGATCGCCTTGACGATCTCGACGATGTTCACCCCGAGAGGCCCGAGGGCGGGACCGAGAGGCGGACCCGGTGTCGCCTTGCCTCCGTCGACGAGGACTTCGAGTCGTTCCGCCATCGGTCCACCCGGTAGGACGGCCCCACCGTGGAGCGCGAGATAAACGTTTCGTCCGCGCTCGCGGTCCTGGCCCGAACCGTTATCGTCCATGGGGACCATGCGGGTCCGTGGCCTTCCAGATTCCGCCGAGGGTCGGAGCCGCGTCCGGGCTCGCAGCAATCGTCGCTTGGGTCTCCCTCTACCTCGTTGCCGTCGCGTTGTACCCCGGGTACAGCATCGTCGACAACTACCTCAGCGACCTGGGACATCCGTCGTTGGCCCCGGGCTACTGGGCCTTCAACGCGGCGGACATCCTCGCGGGAATCCTGTTCATCCCGTACGGGCTCGCCGTGGGCTCGGTCCTCCGCACACGGCTCGGGAAGGTCGGGGGCGCGTTCGTGGTCCTTACGGGGATGGGGCTCATCCTCGTGGGCGTCTTCCCGGAGGATTCTCCCTACGGGCTGCACTTCGTCGCATCTCTCGCCTTCTTCCTACTGCTGACGGCGAGCGCCGCGGCGTTGGCGATTCCATTCCACACGTCTCCGGCCTTCGGCCGGCTTGCGGGCTACCTCGCCGGCGCGACCGTCGCGGCGAGCGTCGCGTTCCTCGCTTCCGGCGGCTCCAAGCTGCTGGAACACGTCGCGGTCTACGCGGGCCTCATCTGGGGCGCGTGGACGGCGGTCCGACTCCAAACCGCTGTCCCTGCGCCCGGGCCTATCTCTCTTGCTCCTTCTGCAAGACCCGAACGTGGTCCCCCCGTACCGTGACGGGGATCCGGACCATCGCCTCGAACAGTTCGACCGTGATCTCTTCCTTCGTCTCGTCGATCTTCATGACGCGGGCCTTTTCGCCCTTGAACGGCCCCGCGACGAGTTCGACGATGTCCCCCTCCATGATCCCGCTCACGATCGGCTTCGGGGTCAGGTAGAGGTCGATGTCCGAGAACGCGATGCCGCGGGAATCGTCCCGGCCCTTCACGACGCCACGGGCCCGGCGAATCCCGCGCACGAGCTCCTCAAGACGGTCCGGGTTCATCGATTCGACGAGCACGTACCCGCGCAGATTCGCGGGGACGAGGATCGAGAACACCCCGAGGTCCTTCGCCTTCGCGCGCGCGTGGATTGAGTCCGCGACCGCGCGCTCGTGGCCGATGGACGACTTCACCGCAATCATCGCCTGGCGGGCGGTGAAACTCAGCGTCTTCGCGTCGAACGCGGTCGCGTCGCCCTTCGACGACACGTTCACGACGACGTTCAGGCGGTCCCCGTATCGCGCGCCCTTCGGGCACGTGATCGAGAGGGTCAGCTCCCGCTGCCCGCCGGAGATCAGGACGAACTCCTTCTCCGTGATCTTGCTGTATGTGACGTCCCAGACCTTCTCCTCCGCGCCCAGGACCTTCACGATCCATTCGGGGGGGTCCGGGAGTTCGGAACCGTACACGAGGTCGAACTTGACCTGGAGGGTGTCGTCCTCCGTCCCGCTGTTCGAGAGGACGAGCTCGTACTCCTTCGCCTGGCCCGCGGTGAGGGAGGTTTTCTCCTCTTGCAGCTCGAGCTTGACCCCGAAGTGACCGGGCGGGGGTCGCTCCTCCGCCTTCGCCTCGGGCTTCGCCGCTCGGTCCTTGTCCATGTCATCGAGGAAGCCCATCGCATCACCCAGGTCAGGGGCCGAAGAGCCGGCCGAAGGTCTCGGGTCCGTATCGGAGAATCCAGTAGATCGCGAACCCGAGGGCTCCGATGAGGAGGAGCCCTATCCCCGTGATCAGGACGACCCTCGAGTACTCGTCCGACGTCGGCCTCCGCGCCATCTTCAGGATGCGGCCGTATTTCCCCTTTCCGAGGCGCTTCGCCCGCTCCTCGATACGCCGCTGCACGTCCCAACTTCGGTCCACGACCTTGTTCGGGATGTCCGCCATGGTCGAACTGCCTCACCGTACGAAGTCCACGCCCGTCTCGCGTCCCCGGAGGTGCTCCCCCGGGCCGAGGATCTGCTTCGACCGCACGCCGGTCAGGATGAGCATGACCCGCAGCTTGTGTTGGAGGGTCGGGTCGATCGCCGCCCCCCAGATGATACGCGCGTTCGGGCTTATCCGGCTTTGCACGATCTCCGCGACCTGTTCCGCCTCGGAGACGGACATGTCGTTCCCTCCCGTCACGTTGACGAGGGCACCCGTGGCCGCGCTCACGTCCACGTCGATGAGGGGCGAGTTGATCGCCGCGACGATCGCGTCCTCCGCGCGGTTCTCGCTGTCGCTCTCACCCAGGCCGATCATCGCGACCCCGCCGCCCTTCATGATCGTCTTGATGTCGTTGAAGTCGAGGTTCACGAGCCCGGGTCTCGTGATGACCTCCGTGATGCCCTTGATCCCACGCATCAGGACATCGTCCGCGACCCTGAACGCCGCGTTCAGGGCGAGGCGCGGCACGATCTCGAGGAGCTTGTCGTTCGGGATCACGACGACCGTGTCCGCGAACGCCCGGAGCTTCTCGAGCCCGTACTCCGCGTTCTCCGCCCGGATCGCACCCTCCGCCCGGAAGGGGAAGGTACACACGGCGATCGTGAGCGCGCCCGCCTCCTTCGCGAGCTGCGCGACGACGGGGGCCCCGCCCGTGCCCGTCCCGCCCCCGAGGCCGCACGTGATGAACACCATGTCCGCACCGTGGAGGAGCAAGCGCAATTCGTCCGCAGCTTCCCGGGCGGCCTCCTCCCCCACCTGGGGCAGGGCGCCCGCCCCGAGGCCTCGTGTCGCGCGCCGCCCGAGGAGGACCTTGTGCGGCGATCGAATCGTGAGGAGATGCTGCGCGTCCGTGTTGCACGCGTACAGTTCCGCACCGATAATCCCGGCTTCGACGAGACGGTCGATCGTGTTCGAACCGCCGCCCCCGATCCCGATGATCTTGATGTTCGTCCGCAGGCTCGCGAGGATCCGCTCGAGCTCGGCGTCCTCCGTCTGGACGCCCATCGACGCCGTGGGCGCCTCCGGGACCCGGGGCTCCTCGGGGGCCCGGGAAATGACTTCCCTCACGATGGAATCCATGGTTCGGCCTCCGGCTGCCCGAGGAACAGCTCAGAGCAACCGCGAAGGGCACGTAACTTCGCGACTTTAATAAAGGTTTCCGGCGGACGCTCGGCGTTGCCGCCGCTGGGTCTTCCGCGGCTCACGAGTTCAGCGGATGACGTCCACGCCCACCCTCGCGCGCTCCTCCGCAGGGTCACGCCGGCCCACGATCTGCTTCGATCGAACGCCGGTCGCGACGAGCATCACCCGTAAGGTGTGCTCCAGAGACGGATCCACGGTCGCGCCCCAGATGATACGCGCGGTGGAGCTGACCTTCTGCTGGACGACCTCTGCGACGCGCTCCGCCTCGGAAATCGTCATGTCGTTCCCGCCCGTCACGTTGATCAGGACGCCGTGGGCGGTCGTCACGTCGACCTCGAGGAGAGGCGAGTTCACGGCCTCCTCGATCGCCTCGTGCGCGCGATTCTCACCCATCGCCTGGCTCTCGCCGAGGCCGATCATCGCGACCCCGCCGCCCTTCATGATCGTCTTCACATCGTTGAAGTCGAGGTTCACGAGCCCGGGTTTCGTGATGATCTCCGTGAGGCCCTTGATCGATCGCATGAGAACCTCGTCTGCGAACGTGAACGCGAGATTCAGGCTCATCCGCGGCACGAGGTCAAGGAGCTTGTCGTTCGGGATTGTGATGACCGTGTCCGCCGCGTCCCGGAGCCGGTCGAGGCCCCACTCCGCACTCTCCATGCGCAGTTTCCCCTCGCCGCGGAACGGGAGCGTGACGACCGCGATCGTCAGGGCGCCCAGTTCCTTCGCAATCCGCGCGACGTACCCGCTCCCGCCCGTGCCCGTGCCGCCCCCGAGGCCGCACGTGACGAACACGATGTCGGACCCGTGGAGAATCTGTCGCAGCTCCTCGTCCGCCTCTCGGGCGGCCTCCTCGCCGATCTGCGGCAAGGCCCCGGCCCCGAGCCCTTTCGTGATCCTCCGGCCGAGCAAGACCTTCTTCGGCGCGGTGACGTGGAGGAGGTGCTGCGCGTCCGTGTTGCACGCGTACAGTTCCGCGCCAACGATGCCCTCGTGATAGATCCGGCCGATCGTGTTGCATCCCCCGCCGCCGATGCCGACGATCTTGATGTTCGTCCGCATCTTGCTCAGCATCTCCTCGAGTTCCGCGTCGACGCGGGTGTCCTCGAACACGGGGGCAGTCCCTTCTCGGGCCAGTACGTCCTCTAGCATGCTGTTCATCGCGTCACCAGCGGAACCTGCGAGGTCATCCCATCCCGCAAGATGGGTCGCGTATCCGAGGCACGCTATTTAAAAGTTGTCGGACGAACGTCCGCCGCCTTGACAAAGGACGCGCGGTGTCACACCCGAGGGGCCCGCGCGGCCGTTCGGGGGACCTCAAAGTCGTTCAAGGGAGCGCCTCGACTATCCGAGCAGGGAGGCTGCGGCCTTCCGGACGGCGGCGACGGCCTCCGGGGGGCAGGCGACCATGACGACCCAATCCACGACGGGTCGCGTCTGCAGGGCGCGGCCTAGGGGGCTCGCCCTTGAGAACCGAGTTGCCTGCCCGTCGTCGAGGATCGTCACCTCCGTCTTCGCGATCCGCGGCTCGCTGAGGAGCAGTTCCGGGAGGGGCACGTCGACGATGACCTGGCCGGCCTTGAGATTCGCTCGAAGGGCGATTCGGTCCTCGGCCCGGCGTCGGGCGTCCGCGTCCGCGAACGCGGCCAGGGTCTGTTTCGCGGATTCGGAGAGCTCGTCCGCGCCATAGGAGGCGGCGCGCTTGTACAGCTTGCGGTACTTCAGGCGGAGCGCGATCTCCCGCTGGAAGTCGGATTGACGCGTAAGCCAGGAGAGAAGTTCGTGGTCCACCATCTTCTGGATCTGGGCCATCGGAGCCTCGGACCGTTCGACCGCACGGGCGAGCATCTGCTCTGCGATTCGGACCGTCTTGTGAAAGTACACGCTCGAGTACATCAGCCCCCGGGCGACGAGCATCCCCTCGAGGGCGGGCAGACCCTTCCGGTCCAGGGCGATCTCGCCGCGGTGGAGCCGGAGGGTCTGAAGGATCCGGGCGAAATCGATCATCCCGTGGGCGGCCCCGGTGTAGTGGGCGTCCCGCATCAGGTAGTCGATCTGGTCTGCGTCCATGGGACTGTGGATGATCTGTGCGAGGTAGCGATTTGCGGCGCGCTTCCCTCCTGGGGCGAAGAGCGTAAGACCCTTCTCCGAGGGCCCCCGGATGAGCGCCGCGACCGACTCGGGCGAGAGGCCGTGAGCCTCGAGGACCTCGGGAATCCGGCGGACCTGAGGGAACGCCCGGCGGTCCTCCGCACTCACGTTGTCGTCCTCTCCCGAGATGATTCGCTGGGTGAGGTGCATGTGGTCTACCGCGAGCTCGCGACTCAGGACGTGCTCGAGGGTATGGGAGAACGGTCCGTGCCCGACGTCGTGCAACAGCCCGGCCGCCTGGACGAGTTTCCGCTCCGACTCCGGAAGGGCGAGGGCCCGGGCCATCTCGCCTGCGACGTGGCCCACGCCGAGGACGTGCTCCACGCGGGAATGGTTCGCCCCCGGAAAGACGAGGTACGTGAGACCGAGCTGGCGGATCGAGTTGAGTCTCTGGATCTCGAGCGTCTCGAGGAGATCCTGCATGAGAGGTTCGAGCCGGACGGTCCCGTGGACGGTGTCCGTGATCACCTTGAGGTCCGCCATCAGGCGACCGAGGGGACGGGCCTCCATAAATAGCTTCGGCGAAATCGTTTGGCATCGGACGCGCCAATCGGACGCCGGTCGCTCCGGCAAAAAGGTTCAATACCCTTCGGCCGGATGGGCCACACCGCGCCGGGGTGACAGAGCGGCTAATGTGACCGACTGCAGATCGGTTGTAAGGGGGTTCGACTCCCTCCCCCGGCACTGATTTCGCAGTTCGGCCTCCCACCAGGCCATGTAAGCCCTCTGACCGGTTTCCCGACGTTCCAGGGCTTCTCGGGCGAGAGCGGCCGCGGTCGGCCGCCACGCCGACCAACCGTCCCGAACGGGGACGGGTACGCGCAGGTAACTCGGCGCGACGCCGAACCGGTCTCCGGCGCGGGCCATCGCGAACAGGTCGGCGGCCCGTTCCCCCTGGGGCACGCATCGGAGCGGGAGCTGTAGCAAGTGCGTCAGTTCGTGCGGGATCGCGTACGTGAGGGACGGGTTCGTGGGGCGAGCCGAGCGAATCCGAACCCGGGGGATGGACCGGTCCTGGTCCGTCAAGCCGAGCAAACGGGACGACGAAGGCAAGAGGTCGAGTTCGAAGTCTAGGGTGTCCAACTCCGAAAAATGAGGCAGGAACGACCGCGCGATCGCGAAGATCGCGACGCCGTGCCGATGGTCCGCGAGCCTCGGAGTCACGTGCATCATAGTGGAGGACCTCGGCCGATTCCCCTAAGCCGTGCGGCTACGTCTCCGGGGCGGTGGGAGGAACAGAAGGACGGCGAGCCCGACCCATGCGACGACCAATGTGAGGCCCGGTAGACCCAGCACGACGAGGACGGGGACGGAGAGAAAGATGTAGACGATCAGGATGGCGTAGGCAGACGACAGGATTCGTTGGCCCCGAGTTAGGCAGAGCACGACGGGGGACCGTCCTCTCTCGACATGAAACCTTCCCTGAAATTGCGCACGAAGGGAGGGACTCGCTCACGTTCTTATAGCGTCCCTCCTATGCGTCGGTGTCCTGCCGCGGGAGGACCGCCGTGCGGTACTTCGAGAGCATCCTCGATACGATCGGCCACACCCCGCTCGTGAAGCTCCCGCGGATCATGGCCGACGTTCCTTGCCTCGTGCTCGCGAAGCTGGAGATGTTCAACCCCGGCGGGAGCGTGAAGGACCGTATCGGCCAGAAGATGATCGAGGCCGCGGAGAGATCCGGCCGCCTGAAACCCGGGGGCACGATCATCGAGCCGACGAGCGGGAACACGGGGCTCGGGCTCGCGATGGTCGGCGCGATCAGGGGGTATCGGACCGTCTTCACGATGCCCGACAAGATGAGTCGGGAAAAGATCGACCTGCTCAAGGCGTTCGGCGCGCGCGTCGTCGTGACCCCGACGGCGGTTCCGCCGGAGCACCCGGAATCGTACTACCGCGTCGCGGAGCGGATCCACCGGGAAACCCCGAACTCCGTCCTTCCCAACCAGTACGCGAACCAGACGAACCCCGAGGCGCACTACGAAACGACCGGGCCCGAGATCTGGGAGGACACGGATGGCCGGGTGACGCACTTCGTGTGCGGCATGGGGACGGGCGGTACGATCAGCGGCGCTGGCAAGTACCTGAAGGAGAAGAGCCCGAACGTCCGGGTCGTCGGGGTGGACCCCCTCGGTTCCATCCTGAAGGACTATTTCTATTCAAAGAAGGCCATAAAAGCCCACACGTACAAGATCGAGGGCATCGGCGAGGACTTCGTCCCTGACACGACCTGGTTCCAGTACGTCGATGAGGTCGTGAAGGTGAGCGACAAGGAGGCCTATCTCATGACACGACGGCTGGCCCGGGAGGAGGGCATCCTC
>DATEUA010000102.1:0-3070 GCA_035283405.1 Thermoplasmata archaeon
CGGCGGCTCACGCGACCGAAGAAGAACGCGGCGAGGGCGCCCGCCAGGATCCAGAGCGCGATCGAGACGCCCGCGGACGCGTCGTCGAGCCCGAACTTCCGGGTGAGGAGGTACGGACCGAACGTCGTGAAGATCGTGAACGCGGCTCCCCCGAGGGCGAGGGGGAATAGCCACCATGAGACGTCTCGGACGATGCGCCGGTAGTCGGCCCGGTCGGCCGACGCGGGTGGAGGTGGAGGCGAACCGCGTCCCCGGACGAGGGCGAGCCCGAGCGCGGCCGCCGCGAGGTTCGCGGCGCCCCAGAGGAGGAACGGGGACTGCCACCCGGCCGCGAGCGCGAGGGCCGCGCCCGTGCCCATCCCCAGGATCACGCCGGAATCGCCGAAAGCGGACTGGAACCCCATCGAGCGGTCGAGCTGCGGCCCGCGGAACTCCCGTCCGATCCACGCGATCCCGACGGGGTGGTAGAAGCTCGCCCCGATGCGGGACAGCGCGATGAACGCGAACAGCATCGCGAACGTCCGGGCCCCTGCGACGAGGAGGGAACCGGCGCCGAGGATCGCGATCCCGATGGGGAGGAACCGGGACGGGTCCCGCCGGTCCGACATCGCGCCGAAGACGATCTGGAAGATCGCGGTCACGAGGAGGGCCGTCCCGCTCAGGAGCCCCGTCTCGAATGGCCCGAACGCGAACGTCCGCTGGAGGACCGTGATCTGCCCCGCGAGGACCGTGACCGCGCCGTCGTTCGTGAGGTGGTAGACCGAGTTCGCGAGGAGGATCCGCCGGTCTGCCGCCATCGCAGCCGCGATGTCCCGAGACCACTTAACGCTCCCGCCGGGCCTGCCGAGTCCGCGCGGATCGATCCTCCGATGAGTTGTCGGATTCGTCCGGAGCGCCGGGCTCTGGGCCGTCCACCTACTTCTTCGTGACGATGGCCAAGAAGAACAGGACGAGGATCGCGAGCGTGATCCCCGCCACGATCACATCGTTGTACGGCGCGTCGACCCCGGCCACCGCCTCCTCGAGGAATTCGAACGTCCGCTGGAGGGCGAACAGACCGAACGCCGCGGCCGCATAGAGGATCCGCCTCATGCCGGTCTTCCGGTACGCGCTCAGGGAGAGAGCGAGCAGGATGAGTGAGACCGCCGCGATCCCGATGTTGATCGCCTGTTCGATCGGCTCGTACGGCTCGACCTGGAAGGGGCCCACCCCGAAGGACGTCATGTCTCGTCCTCCTTTGCGGACAGGGCGAGGAACATCTCGGCGAGCCGATTGCTCCACCGGTCCCAGATGCCTGGATAGTAGGTCTTCAACAGCGCGGCGAGCTGGCTCGGCTCCCCGCGCAACCGATACCGCTTGAACTTCCCTTCCCGGTTTTCATCGACGATCCCGAGAGCTCGCAGCCGCTTGATATGCCAGCTGGTCGAAGCCGCCGTGATACCGATGTGCTGACTGATCTCGGTCTGCGACGGGTTGGTGCCCTCGACCACGAACAGTAGGATCTCACGAACCGTCTCGTTGCTGATCATCTCTAGTAGTTGCTTTTCGTTCTCCTTGAACACACCCGTGACGAAGAAGTACTTCCGCAGGCCATGTCTCTGCGAGGTGATCGAACCCGCTTTCGCCAATCTATCCAGGTGGTACTGCACGGTCCCCATTCCTAGGCCCAGGTCCGTCTTGATCTTCCGGAGGTGACAGCTCGGATGGTCTCGGATGAACCGAAGGATCTCGTCCCGCGTGCTGAGTTCGTGACGGGAGCCGTCCGCAGGCGCAATGGCTCGATTCCCTCGCCCTTCCATCGATATCGTCCGTCCGCGTCTTAAGGCTAGAGTCGGGGCGAACTTGGGCTCGGCATCGCCGCACCTGGTACAAGTCTCTATTCGACTCGCGGCGTCCACGGGACGGTTCGCGCATGGACTCAGCGCAGTGTACCACATTCATTTTGACCCGGTCCGAACGTGCCCAGGACGCGGCCGTGGTAGGAACGGTCGGAGGTACGTACGCATGAGGCCGACACGCGGGAGGAGAACGATCGTCGCAGCCGCGACGTTGTTGGGCTTGGCCTTCTCGATCCTCGGCGCGAACATCGCCGACGCGAAGGAGTTGGACATCGCCCTGTGTGCGCCGGACCGGAACCGCTTCACGCTGGACATTGGCAACGAATTCTTGCCGCTGCAGCTCGGCCGTCAATGGAGCTTCGTCGGGGAAGATGAAGGGATCACGGTCGGCCTTCAGATCGATGTCCTCGACGAGACAAAGACTTTGTTCAACGGGCGGGCGAAGGTCACGACGCGAGTCGTCCAGGAGACGGAATGGGAAGACGCGGACGGGGACGGCGTCGTCGGCGTCGGCGAATCGCTCATCGAGGTCTCCCTCAACTACTTCGCGCAGACCCAGGACGGGACGGTATGCTACTTCGGCGAGGACGTCGACATCTACGAGGACGGACAAGTCGTGAGCCACGAGGGTGCATGGCGGGCGGACGAGCCGGGGAACGCCCCGGGGATCTTCATGCCCGCGTCCCCGATGGAAGGCATGAGCTTCGCCCAGGAGGTCGCGCCCGGGATCGCGGAGGACGAGGCGACGATCGTCGGGAGCGGGACCGTCGAGGTGCCTGCGGGGACGTTCGCGGACACGATCCGGGTTCGGGAGTTCAATCCACTCGACGGAGGCAAGGGCTACAAGGCGTATGCCCGAGGCGTGGGGCTCATCCTCGACGACACGTTGGCGCTCGTCAGGTACTCGGTCCCCTAGGCGGCAAGTCCAAATACCCCGGCCCGGATGGGCCGCGTCGGCCAGGAGACCGCGGACGGCCGACGGTGGTCCTTCGGGACTGCTGAGGAACGTCCCCCCTCCATATCCGAAGGTGGCCCCGTGCAAGCGGGGGGCCCGAGAGGGCCGGCAAGGGCGCAGAAACGACACAGCCCGAGTCGAGGATGATCCGCCCGGCGGTGACGTTGACGCGGGATCTGGTGAGACGGCGACACCCCATCGGAGCAAGTCCAAGCGGGCGCCAAGCGCCAGGTAGGACGCTCAGTCCAATGCCGTCAGAACAGAAGGGGGCGTACGG
>DATEUA010000103.1:0-6738 GCA_035283405.1 Thermoplasmata archaeon
AAGGAGGCAGCGGCATGAAGAAGGTAGCCCAGCTGCGCAAGGACGTGTCGGGCGTCTCGGAAGTCGTGGGCACGATCCTGATCCTGGCGATGACCGTCACCCTCTTCTCGGTCATCATTCTCTGGGTCACGGCGATGCCGACCCCGGTCGGCCAGACCCGGTTGGACATCCTCTCCCGGATGGACCCCATCTACAGCGGGGGCCTCGAGATTGGCGTCAACATCACCCTGGTGCACCAAGGCGGCGTTCCCATCCCGCCCGTGCCCACCCTCATCTACGTCACGTCCCAACGCGGCTCGAATCCCCCGCAGTCGGACATCCTGATCCTCCACGCATATGACGGCATGCTCGCGAACCCGAACGGACTGCTCGACGGGACGGACAGCGTGTGGGACATCGGCGAGCGCTGGGCGTACAAGAACTTCGCGCTCCAATCCTCGGACCAGATCAGCGTCTCGATCGTCGACAAGACGCGGAGCGTCGTCCTCTGGCAGGGACCGATGAACGCGCAGCCGGGCTTCCGACCGCCGGTCTTCGTCGACAAGTGGACGGACGGTATTGGGAGCACGGACACGGTCGACCCGGTCCAGGCAGGCATGGGATTCTACGTGTTCGCTAGGGTGTCGGATCCCGACAACGATCTGGACACATCCTCGGTGTATGCGACGATCACCGCCTGGTACGGCTCCGGAGTGGTCTGCGAGATGCCGCTGCAGATGCGCGATGACGGCGTGCCTCCGGACCGCCTCGCGCGGGACGGAGTCTTCACGCTCGGTGGGAACGTGTGTCTGAACAGTCCGTATCCGGCGTCCTCCTGGGCGGGGTCGGTGATCCTGCTGAACGCGTCGGACCAGCAGGGCCACATGACGACGACGCGGCTCGTGATGGACGTCGTCGCGCCGAGCACCGGTGGCGGCGGGGGCGGAACGATCCCGAGCCAGCTGTGGCAGTACATCGGCTATGTCCAGATTCGGACCGGTGAAGCGTGGGTCACCAATCTGAACAAGCCGTACGCCACGACCACGACGTTCCAGCCGTATCGGATCACCGCGACCCAGCTCAATGGAGACGGCGGCCCCCTGTTCCATCTCAAGATGGCGAACCACGGGAACACGACAATCTTCATCGACGGATGGACGTCCACGGTCTTCACCAGCTCGGCGAGGGCCTCCGTCAGTCCGCTGTACATCGTGCGGCCCGTGGACGCGGGCCGACCGGCGAACGCCGGCGGCATCGCGGCCTACCCGGGGACTCCCACGAACCCGAACAACTTCCAGTACGCGCAGGTCTTCGACATCGACCCGCTCAATCAGGAGAAGGGCGGGACTCCGACCGAGGTCCTGGCTGCCGCCAAGTCCGCCTTCCGGAACGACTGGCCCGGCACCTTCCGTGCCGAGACCCTGTTCATCAACATCCTCATCTCGGGGATGGCGGGGCCGGCGAACATGACGTACCAGCAGATCATCAACCGATGGGGGCCCCTGTACAACCCCTTCGACCACCTCTTGGACGCCGACCGGACGACGCGCACCTCGTGGTATGCTCAGGTGATTCCGTTCATCGGCATGGTGGTCTACTAGGCCGCGCGAGAGGCGCTGTTTCGCCTCGGTCGAACCGCGGCCCGGGCTCGGGAACCGATCCGTAGGCCGTGGGGCCCGTTCCCGCCTCGGTGAGGTGGCACCGGGACCGGCGAAGGCCGGTCAGAGTCACAGATGATTCTTGAATCGGAAGGATTTTGAGCCGAGGGGCACCGTCGCCCGTGGGATGTCCCGCCTGCTGCGCCGCGATTCCAAGGGCGTTGCCTCGACCGTCGCCACCTTGTTCACCCTCGTAATCGTGGTGATTTTCCTCCAGATCGCGCTGTTGGCCGTAATCCCCCCTCGCGAGTACGAGGCGGAATGGTCCAACTCCATCGCGGCCTACGACTCCTTCCAACGCCTGCGCGCCACGAGCCAGCTCGCCGCGTTCGCGGACTCCCAGTTCACGGTCACGATCCCCCTGAGCGCGTCCTCCGTGTCCCCGCTGTCGACGCCCTCTGACGGGAGCCTGACCTTCATCCCCGCGGGTGGCTCCGCTTTGAGCGTTTCCCTCAGGTTCGTCCCCAACCTCCACGCGGCCTCCGTGACGAAGGTGGACCAAGACGTGATCCTCCTGATGGACAGCTCGGGGTCCATGGTGTGGAACGATCCTGCGCGCCTCCGGATTTCGAGCGCGAAGGAATACGTTGGCCAGCTGACCTTGCCGGATCGGGTGGCGATTGTAGACTTCGACAACGATGCCCTGTTCACGCGCGCGAACGTCGGCGGGCCCGTGCATCACCTCTTCACCCCGGGCCACAACGGCCCGCCATACACCGAGGCTCAGTCGGACCTGGACACGATCGACTCGGCCGGATCGACGAACTTCGGGGATGCGATCCGTATCGCGAACGACGAGTTCAGCATCTATGGCGATCGGGGGCACGCGTGGGTCATGATCCTCCTCACGGATGGGCAGAACACGGTGCCCGGAGCGGACGCGATGGCCCGGAGCGAGGCGCAGGAGGCGAGCGCCCTCGGCATCACGATCTTCACGATCGGCCTCGGGAGCGACCTCAACGAGCCCCTGCTCCGGGAGATTGCGGACACCACGGGCGGGACGTACTATCACGCATCGACCGCCTCGGAGATCCGGTGGATCTATCTGGAGATCAGTCGCCGGTACGCGAGCAACTTCCAATGCGGGATCGTCGCGACCCAGGAATCCTCCTTCGGTGCGCTCGAGCTGACCCTCAGGAACCGGCAGTATCCGTCGCAGACCCTCCGCCTCGAGGGAGGGGCGATCGAGGTGAGCCAGGCGGGGGGAACGCTCCTTCGGGAGGGGCCGCTCCTCAAGGTCGAGGAGGCATCCGACGGGGCCAAGATCTCCCTGACGCTCGTCACGTTCCTGGGCGAATCGCAGACGGTAACGGGTGTGGGGAGCCGGATGGTGCAGGCGCGCGTCCTTGGCGCAAGCCGTGCGGACCAGACGATCGACCGGGTCCCGTTGAACGAGACCAGCGATCACATCCGCTCGGATCGGATGGAGTTCGACTTCTGGGCGGGCCAGGGCGCCGCGACGCCCGCGGCCGCCGCGGCGGTGGATGCGCCGATGGGCGAGGCGGAAGGGTTCGCCCTGTGGGCGTACGAGAACCAGACCGCGCGGGACATCGCGAGCGCGAAGTTCAACGCCGACCGCTCTCAGGGGAAGCTGTCCGAGGCGGTCGCCGCCCTGGAGGATTGGGCGGCCCGGGGGGAGATCCAGGGCTGGCTCGCCGACGCGACGCGGGACGCGGTACTCTTGGACGCGTGTCGCCTGGACCAGTGGCGGAACTGGTACGAGGGGATCACGATCCGCGTGACGTCCGGATCCACCGCGGCTTGGGCCCTTTGGGCCACGACGAGGTTCGCCGGGGGTTGGCCGGGCGTGACGACGGGCACCGCGGGGAACGAGACGGTTGTGTCCTTCCACGGGGTGAACCGGTTCATTCTGGACACCCGGGTCATCGAACTCTCGATAACGTAGACCCTCGACGGGCCCTCGAGCGCGAACCGGTGCGAGTGGGGTCGGACGCCAGTCTTTCGCCATGCCGGCCTCGAGTCCGAGGGACCGAACCGCGCCCGGCCCCGTCGCGACGGGCCCGGAGATTCGTCGATGACCTCCGCAGGGTCCTGTAGGGCGGCAGCCGACCGACCACGGGCTCGTAGCAGAGAGTCGGGCGGGCGCGCCGGGGCACGGCGCAAGGACCGCCCGACCGCATGGGGCCGGGCGGGGAACGGAGCGTGGCCGGGGGCTCAGATGTCGTCCGTCCCGGTCGACCCGTCCTCGGAGCTCTCTCCCTTCGGCCCCTTCTTCGTGATCTCGGGGATCGGCGGGGCCGGCTTCCGCATCACCTTGGCGGGAACGGCCTCCGTGGGGGGCGCGACCCCCTCCGCAGGTTGCTCCGCGGCCGCCGGTCGCCGGGCGGAGGCACCTCCCCAGGGCTTCCTCTCACCCTTCAGGTACGTCCCGCACTTGTGGCAGACCGTGGCGGTCACGGAGTTGAGGGTGTTGCAGACCGGGCACGCCTTCGAGCCCATCTTGCGCATCTCCTCCTCCTCGCGGAGCCAGTCCTCGAACGTCACGAAGGAGGGTTGCCGGCGCCACCAGTCCTGGAACTCGGCGTCCGACAAGGCGCGGCCGAGCTGGCTCGAGGCCTCCCGCTTGAACTTCAGCACGACCTCGTCGTACTGCATCCGCATCTTCTCCTGGTAGTCCGCCATCTCGACCTTGCCCGTCGCGAACTCGACGCCGCACTCCGGGCACTGCCGGATGTCGGCGGGGATCCACGCCTGGCAGTTCGAGCACTTCGCCATGTCCTTCTCGAACTCGACCCCGCACTTCGGGCACGACGTGGAGTCCTGGGCGATGAACGATCCGCACTCCCCGCACTCGACCATCTTGCCGAGGCCGTAGACGCGGAAGTATACGGTGACCGCGACCGCGATGCTGATGACGATGAGGATGATGAGGAGCAGGAACCACACGGGGAGGCCGAGGAGGGGCACGGGCTGGTCCAGGAAGGACGTGCTCTTCCGCACCGCGATGTCCAGGGTGTCCGGCTGGATCGGTCCCGTGGTGGGTCCGACCACGATCGTGTACGAACCTTCCGGCGCGTTGCCCGGGACGTTGATCGTTCCCAGGAAGAAGCCGTCCGGGCTCTGGGACGTGGTCAGGTTCGTCGCGACTGTGGAGCCCCCCGAGCGCAGCTCGATCGTCAGCGGGACGCCCACGATGCCCACCGAGCTCTCGTCCCGTACGTACCCGGTCACGCTCAGCGCGCTCCCGGGCTGGACGGCCTGGCCCGGCGACGGGGTCAGGATCGCGACGAACCCGTTCGGAGGGGTCTGGACGTTCAAAGTGATGTTCACGAAGTTGTTGCTCTCCTGAGCGGACCCGCCCTCGATGATCGCGTTGTCCGGGTCCACGACGAGCATGAGGGTCTGCGCTCCCAGCGTGCCGATGCCGGGGATCGTCAGGGACTGGTTCAGGAACGTCGCGACCGTGAGCCCGTCCCGGCGGTCGAGCGCAGACCCGCCGCCGTTCAGGTACGCCGCGACAGACACGCCCGTCGCCGTCGTCTGCCCTTGGTTGTAGATCAGGGCGTAGACCGTGAACGGCTGGTTCTGGATGACGGTCAGCGTCGTGCCGTAGTCGGTCGGGCTGAGCATCAGGTCAGGCCCCGTGCGGACCTGGAGGGTCGCGAACGGGGTCGTGAGGAACACGTTGTTCGCGGTCGCGTCGACCGCGGGATACGGGTCGAAGTTCACCCCGCCGGACGTGGCGAACGTTGTGTACGTCACGGCCTCGCGGTAGTTGCCGTAGGACTCCGCGTTGGGCAGGGAGGCGGTCGTGACCTGGTCCGTGGCGAGTGGGATTACCGCAACCCCGCCGGCGTCCGTCACGTTCCATGCGGTCGGCCCCGTCGCGGTCCGGCCCAAGTAGGAGAGGGTGCGTGCGCTCGGCGTCGGGAAGAAGCCGTTGTCGGGGTACTGGGCCGTCGCGGCGCTCGGACTGAGCGTGGACCACACGGCGGCGCCGCTCACCGGGAACCCGGTCGAGTCGACCGCGGTGAGATGGAGCCAGCGGAGGAGGTACACGTTCCCGCCGGCCGCGAGCGGGACGAAGGCCGGCTGCCACTCCGACATCGAGACCGGGTCCTGCGTCCGGTCGATCGTGACCCCGTAGAGGTAGGCGTTCGAGGACCCGTCGACCTGCAGCTCGTTGTGCAGGCCCACGACGTTGGAGTAGTCCGCCCCGATGTAGGAGTCGTACGCGTAGAGGTTGCTCCCGGCCCTCAGGCTGAGGTTGCCCACGAGGATCCCCGTCGCGTTCCCGGCGGTCGCGCTCGCGTTCTCGTAGATCCGCTCGATGCGGGACCGGTACAGGCTGGCAATCGTGGCGGACCAGGTCGGGACGGGGCCGTCGTCGTTGTCGTCCTCGTACACCCCGAGGCGGGAGAGGTCCGGCGAGGTGAAGCCCGTGACCGTCGAGTCCGTCATGTCGATCGTCGCCCCGGTCGCGTTGAACCAGCCGGGGAACCGGAGCACGGCCCCGTTGCGCATCGTGAGCCGGCTGTTCGCGCCGGAGACCGTGAGGGCGAGCTTCAGGTACGGCGCGATCGCCTGGGTCTGGGTCGTGACCGTGGAGTTGTCGAGGACGAGCTCGCCGCCCGCGTTCACGGTGAGCGAGTAGCCCGCGTGGGCCTGGTCCTTGGCGAACATCAGGCCTCCGTCGATCAGGGTGAGGCTCCCGCCCGCGTTGATCGTGATGGATCCGTCGACCGTATAGAGGATCCCGCTGCACACCTGCACGTTCGAGATCGTCCAGTCCCCGGTGACGACCCCGCCCACCTGGTCGCACGGGCCCGCGAGCGCCGGGGTCGAGACGGCGACCAGGGTCGCGATTGGAGCGGCCACGCCGACGATCAGGAAGACGAGCAGCCCCAGCGCCTTGACACACCGTCCGGTTCGGTCAGTCATCCGAAGACCTCCGCATGTCGGGTCCGATTAGCGTACCTGGAGAACCTATCGCAGGTGCCGCGGCGCATCCCGGCCCGTTTTATAAGTAGGTTGGCGGGCAATTATCGAAGACGATAGGCACGGGGCCTCGAAAGGGGACAACGCCGACTCCGGGGGGCGGTCGAACGCGCACCAAATCCCAACCGACCCGTACCGTCCG
>DATEUA010000104.1:0-2554 GCA_035283405.1 Thermoplasmata archaeon
CGACGATTCGTTCGACGTCCTCCTGAGACGCACGGGCGAGGCCGAGCTGAACAACCGCGTCCGCAGCCGTCGTCTTCGTCCTCGCCATGTGGCGGAAGACGTCGGGAATCGCCTCCTTGGCGAACGCTCCCTCCCGCACGAGTGCGAAGATCGCCTTCGTCTCCGCCGGCGATATTGAATCGACGTCGATTCCCTCGCGTCGGATCTCCGCGAACTGATACAGGAGCACGGACGCGGCAAGCTTCGGGTCTGCGCCGTCCTGGACGATTTCGTCAAACTCGGCGTCTCTGCCCTCCTGGACGAGTTGGCGGGCCTGCTGCTCGTGGAGGCGATACTCCTTGACGAGCCGCGCCACGGTCACTTCGGGCCGCTCCGGGAGGCGCTTTCGGATTCGCGCGAGTCGCCCCGTCGTCACGCGAACCGGCGGGACGTCCGTTTCCGGATACATCCGCGCCCGGCCGGGGAGCGGCCGGCTGTAGACGCTCGATCCATCCGGTCGCGGCTCTCGCGTCTCCTCCGGGACGCCGGCGATTGCGGCCTCCGCACGAGGTCGCATCTCATCGATCGCCGCTCGTGCTTTGGCCTCGGTCTCTGCGACGAGGACGAATGCATCCTGCGGTCCGAGGCTGAGTGCGGTCCGCACCGCGTCGACCTCTCCCTCCGAGATGCCGTATGCGGGGAGCTCATCGGAGTGGAAGATGCCGCCGACGCCCGCCACCCGCGCATGGGCTGCGAGCTCGGGCCCGAGCTTCTCCTTCAGGAGGTCCACGAAACCAGGAAGGGGCCATGCGAGGACCCTCCCCCCCTTCTTCATTGCACTCCGCACAATCTTTGACTCCGAATCGGTGAAGAGCGAGGTGACGTCCCTCGCGTCCGACGAGACGGCGCGGACGCCGCGCTTGCGGAGTTCCGCGGCAACGTCGAGGAGCATGAGCTGCCGGGCGACCTCCTTCTCAACGAACGTGGAGATCATTCCGAGTTCCTGTACGCCCTTGACCTCGATCCGCGCCCCGCCTCGGATCGAGACGTTGAGGTCCTCACGGACCGTCCCGATGCCGCGGAGCACCTTCCGCGTCGCCCGCAGGAGCGAGCCGATCGCGAGGGCGACCTCCCTCGCCTCGTCCGGCGTCTCGATGTCGGGTGTCGTGCTGATCTCGACGAGCGGAATCCCGAGGCGGTCCAACCGATAGTGGACCTCGCCCTCCGCCTCGCCGATCTTTCGGGCGGCGTCCTCCTCCAGTAGAATCGTCGGGATTCCGATCCGCTTCCCGTTCACATCAATGTGGCCCGCCATCGCGACGAGTGCGGACCTCTGGAACCCCGTCGTGTTCGAGCCGTCGATCACGATCTTCCGCATGAAGTGGACCTCGGACAGGGGGTCCGCGCTAAGGAGGAGCGCGATCGCGAGGACGGTCTCGAGGGCCTCCTCGTTCGGGTCGTGCGGCGGCTCCTCGTCCGCCTCGACGAGGCACGTGTTGCGGGTGGTCTCATACACGAATGCTAGCTTGCGACGGGCTTCTTCGACGGCGGCGGCGTCGACCTCGCCGAGTTCCGACTGCGTCGGGCGAAGGCGGCGAATGAATGTCGAGCCGACCTCGTCCTCGAGGCGGGACGGACACTCGCAGAACAGCTTGTGCGTCGCGAGCTGCTGGTGGACCTCGAGGCCGCATTTCAGACCGAGAGCGCGATAGTCCATCGCTCATGGTTGATGGCAGGAGGTCAAGAAAAGGCTTCGCGGTGGACTCAGCGTTCGCGGCTCTTCTCGTTTTTCCGTCGGCGGCGTCTGAGGAGGACGATGGTCACCACCCCGACCGCAGCGCCTGCGGCCACTACTCCCGCCAGAAGGGGAAACAGCAGGTCCGTGCTGCCAGGTGGAGCCACGGCGTTTAGGTCGAACGCCCAAGTATCATCAAAGTAGGGGGGCGGCGTGCCGACCCCCTCGTCGCCCCCAAACTGACCTCCGAAGAAAATCATCCGATCCGATCCCGCGTCGTAGGCCATGCGATAGCCCCGATCCCGACGCGTCGGTGCGCCCCCGCCGGTTGCATCGACCCAAGAGTTCGCAGTGAAGTGAAACACCCATGTTTCCATATTGGCCACAGATCGGAGGACCATGACAATGCGATCCGACTCCGCATCGTACGCCATTGCGGAGACAGACCGGGGGGAAGGAGACGGGGTAGGATCCAGGTTCGTCCACCTGTTCGCGTTGAGGTCATAGGCCCACGTTTCACCGCTCTCCAGAGGCAATGGCTCTATGACGCCGCCAAAGTGAATCATCCGATCCGACCGCACATCGTAGGCCATGTAGTCATTGGCCGCCGCGGAGGGCATTGGCGTTGGATTTTCGTTCGTCCACGTGTTCGTGTTCAAATCGTAGGTCCACGTTTCTCGCAAGAGTGCGAAACCCGGGCCAAGCCCGCCAAACAGAATGATCCGATCCGACTCTGCGTCGTAGACCATGTGAGTCTCGAATCGTCGCGAGGGGCTCCCCGGAGCGGTCATGTTCGTCCATGTGTTCGATTCGAGGCCGTAGGCCCATGTCTCGTTGTTG
>DATEUA010000105.1:0-3685 GCA_035283405.1 Thermoplasmata archaeon
AACTCTCACCCGAGCTTGGGAAACTCCTCGCGGCCTACGTTGCGGACGCACGTCGCCCTGTCGACCTCGAGCCCCTTCGGGCATCCCGATTCCAGGACCGGGACCCCGTCGTGCCTGACGCGCCGTTCCCTCCGAGGCGCGGCCCGAGGTTGCCTTAGTCCTCGGCGTTCTTGGGCCGGCGGATCCGTGTCGTCGCACCTCGACCCGTACGGATCGCCTGCCGATACGCCACGAGGACCTCGCTCGCGACAGTCCACCTCCTGAACGGTTTCGCGTAGATGGAAACGAGGCGGGAATTTTCTCGCGGTCCACGCCATGGCCCTTGCTGGGCTTCTCGGCCCTCACGGTGGGCGTCTTTCTGGCCCTGGCCCTCGCCAGCGTGGTCCACAGGACGGTCATCTCCCCCGCCGCCCTCGGTGCGCTGTTCCTCCTCCTGGCCATCGTTTTCGCGGAGACCGCGTTGACGCTCGTCGGGAATTCGACCGGTTAGGCCAGCCTGGACTGTAGGATACTTTCGCATACCACCTCGTGGAGGTTATTTGTAGAGCCGTAGCCTTCCACAGCACGGATGCACGAAATCGTCTGCGTGGGTGATGTCCACGCAGGCCTCAACTTCGAGTACCGGATCGACCCCGAGACCGGGATCTCGGAACGGGCGATGGATCTCCACAAGAACTTCGCGAAGGCCGCGCGGTGGGCGGTGGACCACGGTGCGAGTCTGTTCTGCATCCTCGGAGACCTGTTCGACCGGACCCACGTCGCTCCGATCTTCCGAGAGCTCGTTCGCCGGGACGTGATCGAGCCCCTCCGCCAGGCAGGCATCGAGGTCTGGATTCTCGCGGGAAACCACGACCAGCCGAGACGAGAGGCACGGTCTACCTCCCTCGACGACTTTCGAGGCTACGCCCACGTGCGCGTGTACCGCGAGCCGAAGGTCGAGAGACGCACGATCGACGGCCATGAGATCGGCTTCATCCTGATCCCGTACATGCACCCGGAGCAAGTCGTCGAGCAGATCCGAGAGACGCTGGGCAAGGAGGTCCCACGGGAGGAGGCGTACGAAGTCGCCCGGCGCACGTGGAAGGAATGGATCCGGAACCGCGCTCAGGACCTCCGGACGGCCGAACGGCGTGTCCTGCTCGGCCACTTCGAGGTCCAGGGCGTCCGGTACGCGACCACGACGGTCCCGGAGATCGTCCCGCACGACTTCACGTTCACGCGGGACATGGTCCCTCCCGACGTGGACCTCGTCGTGTTCGGCCACATCCACATGCACCAGGCCCTCTTCGGGAAGATCGTCTACACGGGCGCGCCGGAGCGGATCGACTGGGGCGAGCGGCTCGATCCGAAGGGGTTCGTCGTCGTGCGGCCGGATGCCTCGTGGTCCTTCGAGGAGCTCCCCGCTCGGCCCATGACGAAGGTCGAGATCGCGGTCGGACCCGGGGACGACATGACCGGAACGATCCTGGAAGGCCTGCCTGCGGACGTCGTGGGCCACCTCGTGCGCATCGAGGTGCGTCTCCCGGACGATCGGCGAAGCGAACTGGACGAACGGCGACTTGCGGACCGCCTCAAGGGTGCGTTCCACTACGAGCTGAAGTTCCTCTCGACGGAGCGCGCGCGGATCCTCACGCAGGAGTTCACGATGGACCCCGCGCGCCTTCTCGCCGACTACGTGGACCAGGAGCTGGCGCAGCATCCGAGGCGGGAGGCGATCAAGACGGAGGCACAGCGCATCCTGAAGGAGGTCCTCGCGTGAGGGCAGAGAATCCGGCCGCGTCGGAGGCCGCGTCGGGTCTCGAGGCTCCCCCGGGAGCGGAAGGATTCGTCCTCGACGAGATCGAGATGCGGGGGTTCATGCGGTACGTCGAGAAGACGGATCCGCCTCTCCGGTTCCCCGAGAAGTTCACCGTCATCACGGGCCGCACGGGCGCCGGGAAGTCGTCAATCCTCGACGCAATCACGTTCGCCCTGTACGGGGCGACGGCTCGGACGGACATCCAGAGCGTGAAGATCTCGGACGTGTGCCGGCCGGGCGGGTATGTGCGCGTGGCGTTCCGGCAGGCGGACAGCCGCTGGGAGGTCAAGCGGGGCTTCTCCACGAAGAAGGAGTCGTATCTCGAGGTGGTCCGGGACGGGGAGCCCATCCAGGGGACGATCCACGAGAAGGAACTCACGGTGCGAGACGTCGTCGGGCTCGACTACGTCGGCTTTCGGAATTCCACCTTCGTCCGTCAGGAGGAGATGAAGGAACTGGGGTCCGCGCGGGGCGCGGATCGCCTCGGGGTGTTCCAGAAGCTGTTCCGGCTCGAGGTCTTCGAGAGAGCCCTCGACCGGGCGAGGGAACAGCAGGGGAGCCATCAGCGGGAGCTCGACGTGAAGGACGCGGAGGTCGCCGCGTGGGGCGAGGCCTTGCAACGCCTGCCGGAGATGCGGGGCCTCCTCGCGACAGCGGAGTCGGAGGTCGTCTCGAGGCGGGGCCGCGTGGCGACCCTCGACGGACAGGTCCGCGAGACGGAAGGCGGGCTCAAGGGGCTCCAGGCGGAGCACGATGCGTACGTCCGCACGAGAGGGGCCCTCGAGGACCGCGTCGCGCGCCTCGAGCGGATCCGCCTGCGGGAGGCGGAGTTGACCGCACAGGGGGACGTGGCCGCGCGCCTCGAGGACGAACGAAAGGCCCTCGAGGCGCAGGCGGCGGACCTGGACTTGCTACGGGACGAGCTCGAAGGACTCAAGGGGTCCGCCCAGGTGCGCCAGCAGCGGGAGGCGGCCGTGGACGCGGCGCAGAAGCTCTTCGAGCAGGCGAAGCGGGATCACGAACGACGCCGGGATCAGGTGAAGGACAAGATCGACCAGCTGTATGGGAAGATCGTGGGTCTCGGGACCGACGTAGATCGGGACGCAGCCTTCGAGGCCCTCCGCGACGAGGGACGCCTGGAGGAACGCGTCGCGCGGATCGGGCGGGAGGTCGAATGGCTCGCGGACCGAGAGGAGCTTGTGCGGAGCCTGGCGGAAGAACGCGCCCGCGCGGAAAAGGCTCTCGAACGGGTGCGGATGAAGGTCGCGTCGATCAACACGGATTCGTTCGTCCTCACGGAATTTCAGGGGCAGCTGGAGGCGCTCAAGGAGGACCTGCGACGAGAGGTCGAGGAGAGCCGCGGGATCCTCCGGCCCCTCGACGATGAGAGGATCGAAGCCCTCCGGGCCCTCGATGCGGCTCCCTTCTCCGTGCCCGCCCGGAAGAGGCTCGAATCCCTCGGGCCGCTCGTCGCGGAAACGACGAGGGCGAGGAAGGCCTTCGACGAGGTGACCGGGAGACTTCGCGCGATCGGAAACGTGCCGACCCTCCTCGCGGAGCAGACGAGGGAGCGGACGGCCGTTGAGGAGGAGCGGGCGAACCTGGAGGCGGAGCTCGTGCGCCGGCAGGCCTCCGAGGACGCGTTCAAGACGGGCCAGGTGGCCCTCGAGGAGAGCCGCCGAATCGCGGAGGCGGAACGCAAGGACCTGCACGTCCTCGAAGGGCAGGTGACCCAACTCGCGAAGCAGGTGGAGAACCTCGAAGCGGACGCGACGAAACTCCGCGAGTCGGAGCGTCAAAGGGACGAGTTGCGCGTCCGACTCGACCTGTACGACGTCCTCGTGAACCGGGTGTTCCACAAGAAAGGGGTCGTCATGTTCGCGGTGG
>DATEUA010000106.1:0-2581 GCA_035283405.1 Thermoplasmata archaeon
AGCTCCTCCGTGAGCGCCTCGAGGTCGACGTCCTTCTCGAGGGGCATGGGCTTCGTGTGGACCTTCAGGATCTCGTGGCGGGCCTTCTTGTCGGGGATCGGCACGAGGATGAGCCGGTCGAAGCGGCCCGTGCGGAGCAGCCCAGGGTCGATCATGTCCGGCCGGTTCGTCGCCCCGACGACCACGACGCCCTCCATGCTCTCGAGGCCGTCGAGCGAGGTCAGGAGCTGGTTCACGACCCGCTCCGTGACGCCCTCGTCGTTGCCCGTCCCGCGGCGGTGGGCGATGCTGTCGAGCTCGTCGAGGAAGACGATGCATGGGGCGACCTGTTTCGCCTTCTTGAAGATCATGCGGACGGCCTTCTCGGACTCGCCGACCCACTTCGACATGACCTCGGGGCCCTTGATCGAGATGAAGTTCGCCTCGCTCTCGTTTGCGACCGCCTTCGCAAGGAGCGTCTTCCCGGTCCCCGGTGGGCCGTACAGGAGGATGCCGCGCGGCGGGCGGATGCCCATCCGGGTGAACGCGTCCGGGTCCTTCAGCGGCATCTCGACTGCCTCGCGGAGCTTCATCTTCACGTCCTCGAGACCGCCGACGTCCGCCCAGTTCACCCGCGGGATCTCGACGAGGACCTCGCGCATGGCGCTCGGCTCGATTTCCCTGAGCGCGTTCCGCAGGTCCCCCTCCGTCACCCGCATCTTCTCCAGGGTCTCGGACGGGACCGGCCGTTCGAGGTCCATCTCCGGCAGATACCGCCGGAGCGCCTTCATTGCGGCCTCGCGGCACAACGCCGCCATGTCCGCGCCCACGAACCCGTGCGTGACGTTCGCGAGCTCCGTGAGGAGGTGGTCCTTCTCCTCCTCCGTCCCCTCGATCGGCATGCCGCGCGTGTGGATCTGCAGGATCTCCTTGCGGCCCTTGCGGTCCGGGACGCCGATCTCGATCTCCCGGTCGAACCGCCCGGGGCGGCGGAGCGCGGGGTCGATCGCCTCCTCCCGGTTCGTCGCGCCGATCACGATGACCTGGCCGCGGCCCTGGAGGCCGTCCATGAGCGTCAGGAGCTGCGCGACGACTCGTCGCTCGACCTCGCCGGTGACCTCTTCCCGCTTCGGGGCGATCGAGTCGAGCTCGTCGATGAAGAGGACGGACGGAGCGTTCTTCTGCGCCTCCTCGAACTTCTCTCGGAGGCGTTCCTCGCTCTGTCCGTAGTACTTCGACATCACCTCGGGACCCTGGATCGAGTAGAAGTTCGCGCCGGCCTCGTTCGCGACCGCCTTCGCGATCAGCGTCTTCCCCGTCCCCGGCGGGCCGTACAACAAGACGCCCTTCGGCGGCTCGATTCCGAGGCGCTCGAACAGCTCCGCGTGCTTCAGTGGAAGCTCGATCATTTCGCGGACTTTCAGGAGCTCCTCGCCCAGCCCGCCTACGTCCTCGTACGTGACCGTCTGGGTGAGGACCTCGCCCTCGCGGACCGGCTCCTCCTTCATCTCGATGATCGAGTCGTCGACGATCTGCACGATGCCCTTCGGCATGACCTTGATGACCATGAATGGGAGCGCGCCGCCCATGAGCGCGATGCCCGGGACGATGACGACGTCGCCCTTCGTGACGGGCCGCTTCAGGAGGCCGCGCTTCACGAAGTTCTCGATTCCCTGGCCGAACGAGATCTTGTGCCCCTCGCTGATGATCGGCGCGATCGTCACCCGCTCCGCGGGGAGCACCTCCGCTTTCCGGACCTCGACCTTGTCCCCGATGCTGACCCCGAGGTTCCGGCGGACGAGGCCGTCCACGCGGATGATCCCCTTCCCCTCGTCCTCCTGCATGACGCGGAACAGCTTGGCGGCGGTCGCCTTCTTGCCGACGATCTCGACGACCTCGCCGACGTCGATTCCGAGGGCGAGCCGCGTCTTCGTATCGACCCGCGCGCGGCCGAGGCCCACGTCGGACTGAGGCGCTTCCGCCACCCTGAGAACGACCCTTTCGGGCACGACGCAAGTCAGCCGCCGGGCACTATATCAACGTTTTCGCCCGAATAACGATGGGCGGTCGCCGAGACCCTCCGCGAGCCTTCACCGCTCCCGTGGACGGGGCCCTCGGCGGTGCCGCTCGATCGCCTGCACGAGCGTGAGCTCGCCCCGCGCGACCCGCCGCGCGAGCTCCTTCGAGATCGTGACCTTCCCCTCGCTCGACAGGCGGCTCTGCCGCTGGATCTCCCTCAGCTCACCGGCCGTCGGATCCACGGCATAGTACCGCGCGGCCCGCACCCCGCGCACCCGGGCGATTTCGATCGCCGCGTCCGCGTCCGGCGTCGCGCTCGGGAGGCGCGGCGTCGTCCCCTTTTCGTCGACGATCTCGACGGGCAGCCCGAGGGGCGCGAGCGCGTTGATGATGCGGTTCCGGTTCGTGGGGTCCCCATGGCCGACCCGGAGGCGCACGCGCTCCGACGGGAACGCGAGGAGGGCCGCCCGGGCCACGGACGCCACCGCCTCCGGCGAGGACGCGATCCGCGTGTCGATCACCTCCCCGTCGCCGACGAGGGCGACCCCCGGCTCCGCGCCCGGGTCCACGCCGACCACGAGCT
>DATEUA010000107.1:0-4161 GCA_035283405.1 Thermoplasmata archaeon
CTTGACGACGAACCCGAGGTCAGGACACCATCGGAAGGGTTGAGCATGGGACCGCGCCCCTCTGGAGCGCCTGCAGGCGGCTCGCACCGGCCGACGCGGCCTTGCGATGGGTAGATGACTTCCGGACGCCATGTCGGAGACTCGTGGTCGTCCCGTCTCTGTGCTACGTGTGCGGTCGCCCGACGACGCGCGCATGCCAGCAGTGCGGTCGACCGACCTGCGACCCGCACCTCGAAGGCACCCGTCCGGGGCGCTGTCCCTCATGCTCCGGAGGCCGAACGCGGCGTCGTCCGGGTCTCTTTCGCGCGGGCTGACGTTCACAGGACGCGCTTCGCGTCGTCCTTCTCGATGGCCAGCGCCCTGAGCGCATACGTGAGGGCCTTCCCCCGAATCATGTCCCGCGTCTTGTCATCGAGGAACTGCTCCATGACGAGCGGAGCCTTCCTCGCATACCCGATCGCGAATTCGGACCAGTAGTACGGCGCGTTGTCCTCGTCCTGCTGGGCGGCTCGATTGTAGTGCTCCTCGGCCTCGTTGAACCGTCCGAGGTCCATGCAGAAGGACGCGATCGCGTCCAGGTACTGCGGGTTTTCCTTGTCGAGCTCGAGAGCCTTCTTGTAGAGGGCGAGGATCTCGTCCGCCTCGATCTTTGGCACCCCGAGTGCGGCCTCCGCTTTGCCAAAGTACGCGAGGGCGTTTCCGGCGTCTTCCTTGAGTGCCTTGTCGAAGTGCTTGAACGCGGCCTCGTAGTCGAGCCTGCCGAGAGCCTGCTCGCCCTGCGCGATCTCCTCGTCCGCGGAGGCCATGGCAGCCCGCGAGAGTTGCAGGGCTCACATAAAGATTGCCTTGCCATTTTCAGGCCGGCTTTCGAGACTCCGTTTCCCCGTAACGCGGAGCTCGGCGGATGTCCGCGAGAACGAAGACGCCGCCGCCGAACACACGCTCGTCGAGAATCTTGACCTTCCGCGGGAGGAAGCAATAGAACCGGTACGTCCGCAGGAGCGCGGCCGACGTCCTCTCTTCCCGCGTCGTCCCGGCGATCCACCTGGCGTACAGGGGGAACCGCCGGGCGTACAGCCGTTCGGCTCGGAGCACCTCGGGTCCCCTCGCTTCCCGGCACGCCCCGAAGAGCTGGATCCCTCGGTCGGGGCGGCCCCAGGTCTGGGACGAGCGGAACACGGCGATTGCCGCGGACGGGTTCACCTTGAGGTTCCGGCTATGGCGCGACCTCGGATCCGACAAGAAGAACAGTTCGAGGTCGGGCGAGTAGCAGAAATACGCCGTGTTGACGTGGGCCCGGTTCCCGGGGGACACGCTCGAAAGGGAGCAGAGCACATTCTCCCGGAGGATGCGGAGCACGCTCCTCCGCACGGGTGCCTCGGAGAACGCCCGCCGCACGGTCCGAAGGGCGCTCATCCTCTTCCCCCGCACGGTCTAGCGCAAGACCGAGTGGTCCCGCAGCCAGTCGAGGTCGCTCAGGTACAGCTGGCGGATGTCGGCGATCCCCTCGATCGTCATGATGACCCGCTCGAGTCCGAGGCCCCACGCGAGGACGGGCGCGCGGATCCCGAGCGGCTCCGTGACCTCCGGTCGGAAGATCCCGCTCCCGCCGAGCTCGATCCAACGGCCGTCGGGGAGCTGGCCCTCCGGCTCCATGCTGGGCTCCGTGTACGGGAAGTACCCCGGACGGAACTTGAGACGCGTGAATCCAAGGCGCCGGTAGAATTCTTCGATCACGCCGATCAGCTGCGCGAGGTTCGCGCCCTCCTCCATCACGACCCCTTCGACCTGATGGAATTCCGGGAGGTGCTTCCAGTCGATCGCATCCCGACGGAAGTTGCGGCCGATGATGAACGCTTTCTGTGGGGGATCCGGATGATCCGCGAGGTGCTTCAGGGTGATCGGCGTCGTGTGGGGACGGAGCACGGCCCGTTCCGCCTCCTTGCGGTCCCACGCGTAGTGCCATCCGGAGCTCCCCGTCCCACCTCCCGTCTCGTGCGCATCCGCGACGCGTCGCACGACGTCGTCGGCAGGAAGCGGCAACGCCTCCGGTCGATCGACATAGAACGTGTCGAGTGCGTCCCGCGCGGGATGGTCCTGGGGCTGGAACAATGCATCGAAGACCCAGAACGCGGGGAGCACGAAATCTCCCTGCAGCTCCGTGAAGCCCATGCTCAGGAAGATTCGCCGGATCTTCTCGAGGTAGGCGCTCAGGACGTGCCGTTTCCCGGGCCGGACGAGTGGCGCGTACGCACGCGTATCGTACGCCCGGAAGTCGACCTCCCGCCATCGCCCCGAGCGGAGCAGGTCCGTCGTCACCTGCGCGACTTCCTCCTTGAGGCGGAGCCCGGAGGCCGCGATCTTCTGTCCGGAGGGCGTCAGCCCGATCTCCCGCCGGACCGACTCCCGCTCTCGCAGGAGATCCGGCCGCGACCGGACCTCCTTCAGGACCTTCGGGTCGATCTCGCTCTCCGGCAGTTCCGATTTCGCGAGGCGCGCGATCAACGCCTCGTCCGCGCCTCGCGTGTCCACCGCGGTCCGACCCGCCGCCGTGACGACGACGACATTCCCCTCGCGGGCGCGTTCCACCTCGGCCCAGCCCTTCCGCCGGAGCCACCCCAAGGCGACCGCGAGTTCCTTCCTGTCGAATCGACACGAGGCCTGGAGCTTTGCGAGAGGGATGCGCCCCTTCGCCTTGACGGCGACGCGGAGGGCCTTCCGTTCGGGGAGCACGCGTCTCGCGTCGGCCGCCCGCTCGAGACGGTACGTGCGGACGAGGTGTTCCTTCATCGTGACGAGACCCTTCGCCGCGAGCCACGAGGACGCGTTCATGACCTCGACGAGCTCGCGAAAGCGTCCCTTCGACTTGATCTCCTCCGGGGAGGCGGTACCCAGGTCCCGCAGGGCGAGGAGGACCTTCGTCTCGAGGTAGCTGAGCTGCGCGGCCACGTCTGAGGGCATCGCGGCGGCGCATGGAACTTCGTGCTATATCATTTGTCGCGCGGGGATCCCTCGTCCCGGACGACGAACTGCTCGATCCGGTCTTTCGCCTTTTCGCGGGCCTGCTGGTGCCGAGTCAGGAAGGTCTCGACCTTGCCCCAGAGCTCCGCCTTGCAGTCCCCGCACAGCCGCTCGCCCGACTTGCACGTCCGCTCGACCTCCGCGAGGTGTCCATCGTCGGGTTCGAAGATGTAGTTGTACTGGGCGAAGATCGAGCAGATGTACGGGTTCGCGCCGAGCCGCCGCTGCTCCTCGACCGTCGCCCGTCCGCCCGTGAAGGCGTCCAGGATCTTCTGCCTCGCCTCGGGGATCGTGTCCGTCGTGAAGATGCTCGACGCGGGGTTCGACGCGGACATCTTCCCGCCAGGGCCCAGGAGGCTCGGCAGGAGCTTGTTGTGGATCAAGGCGGGCTTCGGGTATCCGAGCTTCGGCGCGACGTCCCGCGCGATCCGGAAGTGCGGGTCCTGGTCGATGCCACAGGGGATGAGCACGGGCACGTCGCGGCCCGCATCGAGGCTCGGCAGGAACGCCGGGACGGCCTGGATCGCCGTGTAGAAGATCTCCCCAATGTTGTTCGAGTTCTCGAAGCCGAAGACCGCTTGGGTCGTGGAGAACGTGATCCGCTTCGCGACTTCCACGGCGATCGGATACAGGCGGTGGATGTACTCCGTGTCGAGGAAGATCCGCGTCTTCTTCGGTTCGAAGCCCATCGCGATGATGTCGAGGATGTTGTCGTATCCGACCTTGGTGGCCTCTCGAAGCTCGTCGAAATCCTTGAAGAGGAACTTCTCGTCGTCCGTGATCTGGAAGTAGAGAGTCGAACCGAACCGGTCCTGGAGCCACTTCGTGAAGAACCACGGTAGCATGTGGCCGATATGGATCCCGCTCGAAGGGCCTCGGCCCGTGTACAGCGCGAACGTGTTCCCTTTGCGATGCCCGTCGAGAATCCAATCGAGATCCCGGTGGCTGTAGAACACGCCGCGCCGAAGCATCGGATGGAGTTCCCCGGCGGCCTTGCGAATCTGGTCGAGATGATGTTCCGTGATCCGCTGCGTCCCGAACTGCGTGATCAGCCGGTCGTAGTCGATCTGCCCCTTCACGTCCCACGGCGTGACGACGAAGTCCTCGGGCATCGCAGTGCGTATCCGGGCTATCCAGATA
>DATEUA010000108.1:0-21209 GCA_035283405.1 Thermoplasmata archaeon
TGAGTACCCCAAGTCCCGGTCCGATTTCAAGGACGACGTCGGACGGTGCGATGCGGGCGTGGTCGATCTGACGCTCCGCGACCCGCTCGTCCACCAGGAAGTGCTGGCCGAGGCCTTTCGAGGGCCGCACCCCGAGTTCCCGGAGGATCTGCCGGAGCTCCGAGACGTCCACGACGGGCGGACGGCCGGGGACCGATTTAGGGTCTCCGATGCCTCAGAGAGTGACAAGGAGGCGCTGCGTATCGACGGGGTGGTCCTCCGGGCCCAGGATCGCGAGGACCGTGTACGTCCCCCGCCCGAGACCGACCAAGTATGCGAATGACTGGATGGACCCGCCGCTCGGGAGCTCGACCCGTTCCACCACGCGGTACACCACGGCCCCTGCGGAATCGATCACCGCGACGGTTAGCGTATCATAGATCACGTACGTCAGGAGGTCGTTCCCGCGCTGAACGTCCACCTCGATGCGAAGGGTGGTCCCATTCAAAGCGCCGGCACGCACGCCTGCGATCCAGTACGCCGAGCGGTTCGAACCCGCCTCCTCGAACTCCGTGTGAAGGTAGGCCTTCGTCCGGTAGGTGGTCACGGGATCGATTCCACCGGCGGAGGGGGTGATCGACAGGCGCGCGATGTACGGGCCGTCGAGACCGCTCGCGCGGATGTCCGGACCCGGGAACGTCCACTCGGTCCAACCCAGACCCTCCGCAAGCCACGCCTGCGCGAAGAACGAACCGATCGACTGGGAGCCGTCCTCGGACGACAAGGTGCCCTGGAAATCGAACCCGGCGGACTGAAGGACGTCCACTTCCGCCCGGACGACGAGTAGATCCGCGAGGAGATCGCCGTCATAGTCGACCGTCGATTCCTCGAAGACCCCTGTGTATCGGAGGATCTCCATCGTGTCGTCAAAGTCGGCGGCCCGGTACCCCAAGGTGGTTCCACACAACGACTCCGGGTAGGCGGCGACCGGACCCGTCGATAGGCCGGGGGTCACGTTCCCGTCGCCATAGATGATTGGTCCGCTCCCGTACAGAGTCAGGGAGAAGTCCCAAGGTCCGTCGATCCCCGCCATCCGGATCTGATCGCCCCGGAAGCGGAGGAGCACCGACGTGTCGTGGGAGTCGAGACGCACATCCCGGTACGCGTAGGCGATGGACCGGTAGCCGTACTCGCCCGTCGCGGGGGGCCGCTCCATCAGGACGCCGTTCAGAGAGTAGGTGCCCGGGACGCTCACCTTCACATCCGCCCGCAGCTCGAGGAGGTCGTAGAGTCCGTCGTCATCCACGTGCACGGGGCTGTCCGAATACCCGCCCGTGAAGGCGACCGGCCGGACCGGTTCCTCGAAGTCGGACGCTCGGTAGGCCTGCGTCGTGCCCGTCCACGTCACCGTGGGCGGGATTGGGCCGGGCCAGATGCCGATCATGTCGTAGACGATCCCGCCGGTCAGGCTCAGGGAGGCGTCCACGCGATAGGGTCCGTCGATCCCGGCCCGGAAGAGGTCCGTCCCTGGGAACGCGAGGCGAATGGACTGGGCCCCCGCCTCGAAGAAGTACCGCTCGTAGACATAGGCAATCGGGTACACGGTCTCCGGGGGGATCTCGAAGACGCCTACCGGCCGCGTCCCGTAGACATTCCCGCAGGAACCGCCCGAGGGCATCGTCGTCGTCAGCACGATTCCGGCGATGTCCCAGATGCCCGCTTCCGGCACGTTCACCGGCGCGAGGACGACGAGCCAGTCGTAGAGGCCGTTCCCGTCGGTGTCGAGGCCGTAGTCCGTCCCGTCCCCGTTGGCTTCGGGCACGGCGAACACGCCGACCGTCAGAGCGGCTCCTCCCGAGAGGATCGCGGCCGAGAGGATCAGCACCGCCACACGAGCCGTGTCGATCACGAGGTCACCGTCCCACAGGACAGGTACGTCCACCGTCTTAAACATCGAGATAACATTAGTCACCGCCCGAACGATTCTTTCATCGCCGAATCCTTATCTATCGGGAGGGGGCATCGACCCCCGTGCCCGATCCGGCCCTTCACCCCCTCCAGGGCACCGAGGGCCTTCAGTGCCTCGTCGTCGGGGCCGTGATCGGGGTCCTCGTGCTCGTCCTCGCGATCCTCCTCGCGTATCAGCGATACGTCGCAGGCAAGCGGCCCGTCCAGCACCTCTGCGACTACTGCGGCCACATGGTCGCTGCGGTGAGCGACTGCCACCACGCGCCCGTCCGCGAGCGGTTCCTCCACGGGGTCTGCACGGAGTGCCGGAAGGACTGCCGGCTCGTCTGCGCACGTTGCAAGAACCCCCTTTGATGCGTCAGGGGTCCGCCCCCTCGACGACCCTCGCCTCCCCTTGACCGACTCCGACACTCACGGCCTAGGGTCGCCGGGCGCACGTCCTCATGGTTCCCCCGCCGCGTCCTCTCGGGGTCCGCCCTCGAGCCACGGCCCCGGCGTCGCGCAATGCCCACCCGGTCCGTCACGGCGAACCTCATGGCGGGCGGGGATCTCTGGGCTTGGGCGCGAGGGACCGCGCGGGAGCCCAGGAATCTTTATGTCCCGAGGGGGATTCGTCGGGCTCCGTGCGTCTCGAGGAACGCCCCTCCGGATCCCTTCTCCAAGGCGACCTCCCGCTCGGCTGCCACCAGTGCACGGAGGGTGCGAAGATGGTCCTCTTCGTGACGGGTCTGTGTTCCTTCCATTGCTTCTACTGTCCCGTCTCGGACGAGAGGATGTACCACGACGTCGTGTACGCGGATGAGAAACGCGTGACGCGGGACGAGGACGTCCTCGAGGAGGCCCGCGCGATCCGTGCGAAGGGGGCGGGCATCACGGGCGGAGACCCTTTCGATGCAATCGACCGGACGTGCCACTACATCCGTTTGCTGAAGGGCGCCTTCGGGTCCGAATTCCACACGCACCTGTACACGATGTCGACGGATTCGGAAAAAATCCGCCGGCTCGCCGAGGCGGGTCTCGACGAGCTCCGTTTCCATGTCCCGCCGGGGTTGTGGTCCCGCGCCGGCGCAAGCGGATTCGCCGAAGCGACGCGACTCGCGCGAACCCTCCGCATGACCGTCGGGCTAGAGGTGCCCCTCATCCCCGAGCGGGAGGAGGATCTCGTCCGACTCCTCGAATGGGCGGAGGCGGAAGGCCTCGCCTTCGTGAACCTCAACGAGATGGAATTCTCCGACGCGAACTTCGCGAGGATGACGCGCCGCGGCTACGAGCGGAAACACGAACTCTCGTATGGCGTGCGGGGCGCGGACCCGGTGGCCCTCCGGATTCTCGCCCGACCCTGGCGGACGACCGTCCACTACTGCACGAGCGGCTACAAGGACGCCTGGCAGCTCCGGACGCGGATCAAACGACGCGCGGACAACGTGGCCCGGCCGTGGGATGTCGTCACGGAGGACGGCACGCTCATCAAGGGAGTGATCGAGGGCGACGGGCTCGACGACCTGCTCCTGGACCTGGACCTTACGCATCGCGTGCCCCCGGACCTGAGGGCCCTGGACGGGACGAGACGTCGGATCGAGATCGCGCCGTGGGTCCTCGAGAGAATTGCGGCGCGCCTGGGACGACCGTCGTTCGTCGTCGAGGAGTACCCGACCGCGGACGCCCTCGAGGTCGAGCGGACGAGGCTTTCCTAGGCTAGACGGACACGGATTCGGCGACGACCGCGGTCCCCGTCGCGGTCACCATCACGATGGAGCCACTCGACCCCATCACCTCGTAGTCGACGGAGACCCCCACGACCGCGTTCGCCCCTGCGGCCTGGGCGCGTTGGGACATCTCCACGATCGCGGCGTAGCGGGCCGATTGGATGTACGCCTCCCACTCCTTGACACGGCTGCCGGTGAAGTCCCTGATCCCTGCCATGATGTCGGATTCGAACCCCGTCCCGAGGATCGTCTCGCCGGCGACAATGCCAAGATATCGAACGATCCGGTATCCCTCGAGTCCTGGGGTCGTGACAGCGGGGATCTGCAAGGGTCCTGGAACGGCCATGCCCTGGGAACCCTGTGGCCGGGCTTTGAACCTTCCGGGGGAAACCCGCCTAGGCGACGCTCACGCTCTGAATCGGATGATGGCGGGCAATGAGGTCCCGCGAGACGCGAAGGTTCCGGCCCTCCTTTCCGATCGCCCGGCCCTTCTTCGACGTGTCGACCGTGACCGTCGCGTGCGTGACGTCCCCACGCTGCTCGATCTGGACTTTCTTCACGTCGTAGTTGCGGAACACGTTGGAGACGAACTTCTCGGGATCGTCCGAATATTCGACCACATGGATGTCCTTGTTCATCAGCCGCTTGAGCTTCGCGGCGTGCTCGCCCTTCTTCCCGATCGCCCGACCGATGTCGCCTTCCTTCACGACGAAGATGAGGCGGTCTCCCGCGTCGATGCAGTCCACGACCGTCGTCCGGGTCATGTCCTGGAACAAAGCGACATAGCGCATCGTCTGCTCGTCGAAGGTGATCTCGGCCATGCCGATCCTAGAGGCTCAGGATGTTCGACTCCCCGGGGCTCAAGATCGCGACGGCCGCGACCGGGAAGGGGACCCCACATGCGGAGCCGAGCTCCATGTTCGTCCCGGTGAACCGATGGACCCGGGCGGAGCCGATGTCCCCGAGCGGGCTTTCGGGACAGTTCGACGCGAGCACCACGAGCTTCGCCGACTTCGAGCGGACAGCCCGGCGGACCTCCCTCAGGCCGAACCGGACGTCACCCGTGTCCGTGGCGAGCTTCAGCGCGCGGGCCACGTCGATCACGCGACGACCTCCTCGGCCGCCGACGTGGCCTCCGGCTTCGCCGGAGCTTTCGGCTTCGGCAGACGAGCGGGGGGCTTGTACACGAGGTTCACGGCGCCCGTCCCGAGGGTCACCGGCTGCCCCACGATGACGTTCTCCGCGACGCCGTCCAGATAGTCGACTTCGCCCTGGATCGCGGCGCGCAGCAGGTGGTGTGCCGTGATCTCGAAGGCCGCCCGGGCGAGGACGGACGACTTGCGACCCGAGATCCCGTGCCGACCGATCGCCTTCACGTCCCCGTCGTTCGTCATCATGTCCGATACGAGCATGATGTGACGGATGTCCACGGTGAGGCCCTGCTCCTGGAGCGTGTTGTAGGCTTCGTTCACGATCGCGTTCCGGGCCGCCTCGATCCCGAGGACTTCATAGATCTCCTGGACCGAGTTCGTCGTGGTCCGTCGGCCGTCCACGTATGGCATCTCGAGGATCTTCGAAAGGTTCGACCCTTCCGTGTAGATCACGTATCCGTCGCCGCGCTTCTTGATGATCGCCCGGCTGATTCCGTCGATGCCCTTGATCTTCGTTACACGCAGTTGTTCGACGAGGCGCTGGAGCTTCTTGTACGACGGCTCGCCGGCCTCGACGACGAGCGCCCTCGCCTTCTTCTCGGAGGTGCCGACGGTCCGGCGGACCTCCTCGACCGTCCCGACCTTCTTCATGCGCTCCTCGAGCTCCGACCAGGTGACGCCACGGGACTTCATCCGGTGGTCGTCCGGGAAGGCCAGGACCCTCATGTGCTCGAGGTCCGTCTCGATCTCCGCGACGTCGTCGACGGTCGTCACCTCGATCTCCGTCGCGATCTTTCGCATCTTCTCGAGGTCCGTGTGGCCGGACTTCACATGGATCTCCATGATCGGGGTGGAAGGCACACGTCTCGCGTCGACGATCTCGATGAGCCGAGGCAGGCCAAGGGTGACGTTCATCTCCGCCACGCCGGCATAGTGAAACGTCCGCATCGTGTTGTGCGTGACGACGCCTTCCGCCGTCGTGAACGTCTCGACGCCCGGTACGGAGAAGTCGTAGACCGATCCGGGTGACGCGGCGACTTCCCGGATTTCGAGAATCTCGTCCCAAGTGACGTCTTCGTCCAGGAGCGTCCGGAGCCGTCGCAGCTCCGGGTCGATGTTCTGTTCCCCGGACCTCGCACGCGCTTCGAACTCTGCCGTGTACCGTCGAAGCGTCTCCCGTCCGATCCGTTGGCGCCGAGTGAAGCTGTTCACGCGTCGCGTCGGAATCCCAAGCTTCCTTGCGACGTCCTTCAGGATTGACCCGAAGCCGCTGACCATGTCCAGCGAATCGAGCGTGTATCCTCGGGCCGGCTCGTCACACAGGCGATCGAGCAACAGCCGCTTCTCGACCGACTCGAAGCCGATCGACTCCTGGAACGTGCGGGCGTATCGCCGCGGTATCCATACCGTGTGCTGCCCACGTCGTCCCCGGCTGGCGAGGATCCCGAGACGGGCCAAGAGAAGGCCGATCCCATCCATGAGTTCCTTCGAGTCAGAGCTCGCGCGGATCGCCCCCCGTGCCACGGTCACGTTCCCATCGCCGTCAAAGTAGGCACGGAGCAGGGACGTCACGAATGCATCCGGCGCGCCGAAGGCAAAGTCCGGCACGCGCTTTGCGTCCGACAACGACCCGCACGTCGCTCTCAGGAACGCCGAAAGGACAGTGGAACGCAGATGAATGTCGTGACCCCGCGCAAAGCCGCGGAAGTTGTCCATCTCCGCGTAGTGAATCCGAAGACCGTCCGCGATCTTACGCGTCCTTCTCAAGAAGCGCTCGTCCGTGTTCGAAATGTTGACGTAGTAGTGCGCCGCCCACCCCTCTGCGAGATAGGCGCCGACGAGCCACCCTAGGTCTCCGTCCAGAGGCATGGACTCGGGAACGTGCGATCGGCTGTGGTTCTGCCTGGGATACACGAACCCGGGTTCGACGGAGAACTGGGCTTCTCCGCGAAGATGACGGCCCAGAGCCTCCGGGCCCACGGGGACCACGAAGTCCCTGCCTACGCCCCGCCGCCACCCGCTGCCCATCGCCCGCGCCTTTGCAACTTCGCTCCCGAACCAGTATTCCTCCTTGCGGAGATACTCCCCGAGATCGAGTTCCGCGCGGCTGCCCTCGGCCGTCCACCGGCGCACGATCGGTATGCGGTCTCCGCGCCTCAAGGCGCGCCCGGATACGGGGACGATTCGTCCGTCTCGGCGCGTGACGAAGGAATGGTTTCCGGTGGCCGTGATCTCCCGGCCCGTTCGGGTGAGAAGGCGCAGCAGGGAGCCTTTCGGCAGGTGACGGCTCACGGACCGAACCGGCTTCCAGACGGCCTTCGCCTCGGCCGTGAGACTCAGCACGGCCAGGGCTTCGCGCGCGGGCAGGTCACACCATTCCGAGGTTCCCTCGCGGCTGACCGTGAGGTGGCACATCAGGTCGTCAACAATCTCGCCGATCGGGACGACGCGAACCAGACCCCGCTCCTTCACAATCACCTTCTGGTCATAGGGCAGGCTCATTTGCGTCCCAGGTTCACCGATCGATTGTGCAGAGACGATCCCCGCGGATTCGTTCGGATCGATTACGTGAATCTCGTACTTCGCGCACACCCGCTCGAGGACCTCGTGGAGTCTCTTCTTCGTGAGCTTGATCCCTTCCATCTTGCGAGCGAGCTCCTTCACGACGAAGCGCGGGAGGTAGTGCCCGATCTCCTTGAGCCCGTCGTACACCTCCTGTTCCCCCGCGCTCGGCCCGGGCGCCTTCGTCGGCAGCTTAAGAGGAGCCTCCGGTTCCGCCTCCGGACCCGCGGCGCTCACGATCGCCTTTCGCCGGGCAGGGGGCCTCGCCTTCGGCTTCTTTGCGACTTCGGGTGCGGGCGCCGGACCTCCGACCTTCTTCAGGACCTTGACCGCTTCCTTCTCCGCGATGAACTTCTTGAGGCGTTCCACCTTCGACCGCCCGAGGACCTCGAGGGTGAAGCCCGCGTCCGCCAGGGTCTCCGCGGTCTTCTTCGAGATCCCCCGATTGCGAAGGGCTTGGACCGTCGCGGCGCGCGCCAAGGTCACTCCTCCCCGGCGGGCTCTTCGCTCTCCTCGGGCTCGGTCTCCTCTTCCGTGATCTCAACGTACATGTCCTTCTCCGTCAGGCCGTAGGAGGCCATCTCCTGTTCTCGGAGGCGCTCCTTCCACGAGGGCTCCTCCCCGAGCACCTCTTGGAGGATGTCGTCGATGTCGACCGCGTGGCCCTGGACGCTCCGGGACGGGTCCACGCCGTCCTCCCCGAACCGGAACTGGATGATCGTGTTGGCCGTGTTCCGGACGGTCCCGTCCTCCTTGACCTTCAGGTCTTCGAGCGCATTGATCAGTCGCCGCTGCATGTATCCGGAACGGGACGTGCGCACGGCCGTGTCGACCAGCCCCTCGCGACCCCCCATCGCATGGAAGAAGTACTCCGTCGGGTGGAGGCCGGACTTGTACGAGGACTTCACGAAGCCTTTCGCCTCCGCGCCGAGGTCCCCCTTCCGGAAGTGCGGGAGCGTCCGGTTCCAGTAACCCCGGCTGAGCCGCTCCCCGCGGACGGCCTGCTGTCCGATGCAACCCGCCATCTGGGATAGGTTCAGCATGGATCCGCGGGCTCCGGAGCGCGCCATGATCACGGCGCTGTTGTTGATTCCGAGGTGCTTCCCCGCGATGTGACCCGCCTGGTCGCGGGCCCGACCGAGGACCTTCATCGCCTCGACCTCGAGGGTCTCCTCCAGGGATCGCCCGGGCATCTGCTCGAGCTCTCCCTGCTTGTACGCTTCGACGAGCCCCTCGACCTTCTCGACGGCCGCCCTGAGGACGTCCGCGATCTGCTTCTTCGCTTCGTCCGGGATGTCCTCATCGTCGATCCCGGTCGTGAAGCCGCGGACCATGATCGCGCCGATCGCGAGCTTCGTCGCCTTGTCGATGAACTCCCGGGCCCCGTCCGCGCCGTAGTCCCTCGCGATCTTGTCGAGGATCTTGCCTTTGAACGCCCCCACCGCGTTCTCGTCGATCGTCCCCGCGCTCATCACGCCGTCCTTGATGACGACCAGGGAGTCTTCGTCGCGCAGCTCCTTCAGGTTCACCTCTCCCTTGGGCGCGATGGACGACTTGAAGGTCATGCTGAGATCCTTCGGAAGCACGGTCGAGAAGAGTTGCTTCCCCGTCCAGTACTCCTCGCCGCCCTTCTTGATCTCCGGCGGAGGGAGCTCCCGGACATCGATCTTTGTCAAGATGTACGTGACCTCCTCCCGCGTGAACTTGCTGTCCTTGTGCGTTAGGAGGAACGCCCCCGTGATGTGGTCGTGGATCCCGCCGATCACGGGGCCGCCGAACCGAGGGGAGAGGATGTGTTCCTGGACCCGCATGAGGACCCGGGCCTCCGCGCGGGCCTCCTCACTCTGGAGCACGTGCAGGTTCATCTCGTCCCCGTCGAAGTCCGCGTTGTATGGAGGGCACACGGCGAGGTTGAAGCGGAACGTCTTGTGAGGCATCACGCGGACCTCGTGCCCCATCATGGACATCCGGTGCAGGGACGGCTGTCGGTTGAAGAGGACGATGTCCCCATCCACGAGCTGCCGTTCGACCGTGTAGCCGAGCTCGACCGCCTCCGCGACGACCTCCGCGTTTTTGTCGGTAACCCGGATGCGCCGTCCGTCGGGACGGATGACATAGTTCACACCGGCCAGGTACTCGCCCAAGGGTCCGAGAGGCGTGGGGCCCCGCTTCACCCACTCCTTCACGATGTCCTGATTGTACGACTGGACATGCACCGGGACGGTGAGCTCCCTCGCCGCTTCCACAGGGACGCCGACCTCGTTGATCGACAGGACGGGGTCCGGAGAGATGACCGTGCGGGCGCTGAAATTCACCCGCTTGCCGGACAGGTTCGACCGGAACCGGCCCTCCTTGCCCTTGAGCCGCTGGACGAGGGTCTTGAGGGGTCGCCCGGAGCGATGGCGGGCCGGCGGGATCCCGGACGTCTGGTTGTCGAAGTACGTCGTGATGTGGTACTGGAGGAGCTCCCAGAGGTCCTCGACAATCAGCTGGGGCGCCCCGGCGTCGCGGTTCTCGCGGAGCCGCTGGTTGATCCGTAGGACATCGACCAGCTTGTGCGTCAGGTCGTCCTCGGAGCGGTCCCCGCTCTCGAGGGTGATCGACGGGCGCACGGTGACGGGGGGCACGAGGAGCGCGGTCAGGACCATCCATTCGGGTCGCGCGACCTCGGGGTTCATCCCGAGGATCCGCAGGTCCTCGTTCGGGACGCGCTCGAGTCGCTCCCGGACTTCCTTCGGGGTGAGCTTGTGACCGTCCTCGCGGAACGTTGTTGGCTTGTCGAGGGTGACCTTCCCCTGTTCCTCGCCGCAGTGCGGGCACCGTTGCCGCTTCGTCGCCTCCCTCGCGGTCTCCTTCGAGACGAGGCCGACCTCCGCGAAGTCCCCGCCGAGTTCTTCGACCTGCTCCATCTCCGCCATGTACTCCATCGCCTGCTGCCTGGTCAGGAGCAGCCGGCCGCACCGGCGGCATGTCGCCTGGAGAAGTTTCTTCGTCTCCTTTACGTACCCGACGTGGATGACGGGCATCGCCAGGTCGATGTGACCGAAATGACCGGGGCAGTCGTCGACCTTGCCTCCGCACGTCTTGCACCGCAATCCGGGTTCGATGACGCCCAGGTGGGAGTCCATGAGTCCCATGTCGATCGGAAACCCGTCGTCGTCGTACGTGTCCGCCGTGATGATCTTCGTCGCCGACATCCGGCGGCACTCGTCCGGGCTCAGGAGGGCGAACTTGATCGCGTGGATACGCTTCGTGACCCCGCGCAGGGACATCATTTGAGGTCCTCCAGCTGGAGACGCATGGCGACGCCCAGGGACAGAAGCTCGTCGAGGAGGAGCTTGAATGCATACGATGTCTGGACAGGGTAGATCTTCGACGTGTTCTCGCACACGGGGCACCGCAGGTTTCCCTTCCGGTCCTTGATCGCGAAGTGTCCGCAGTCCGAGTTGCCGCAGACGTACTGCACCGTGCCGTCCGATTCGTCCAGGAGGCGGTCTTTGATGACCATCGCGGCCCCGTGCCCGATCAGGCAGTCCCTCTCCATCTCCCCGAACCGCAGGCCGCCCTGCCGGGACCGGCCTTCCGTCGGCTGTCTCGTAAGGATCTGGACCGGCCCCCGGGACCGGACGTGGAGCTTGCCGGACACCATGTGGTGCAGCTTCTGGTAGTAGATGACACCGATGAAGATCTCTGCGGGGATCATCTGGCCGGTCCGGCCGTCATAGAGGATCTCCTTCCCGTTCGAGCGGAAACCGGCCTCCTCGAGGCCCTTCCGGAGGGAGTCCTCACGCTCCCCGCTGAACGGCGTCCCGTTGATGAACCGCCCCTCCATGGACGACACCTTGCCGCCGATCTGCTCGAGGACATGGGCGACCGTCATCCGGGAAGGGATCGCGTGTGGATTGATGATCAGGTCTGGGATGATACCCTGGCCCGTGAAGGGCAAGTCCTCCTGCGGAGCGATCAGTCCGATGACCCCCTTCTGCCCGTGTCGCGATGCGAACTTATCCCCCAGCTCCGGGACGCGGAGGTCCCGGACCTTCACCTTCGCGAGCTTCGACCCGTTCTCGCTCTCCGTCAGCATGACGGAGTCGACCCAGCCGGACTCCCCGTGGCGGACCGTGATCGACGTCTCCCGACGCTTTTGGGGAGTCAGGAAGTCTGTCTCCTCTTCGAGGAACCGCGGCGGGCTCGTCTTGCCGATGAGGACCTCCCCGCCGAGGACCTGGACCTCCGGCGAGATCAGCCCGTCGTCCGGCGTCAGGTTCGCGTACGACAGGTCGGCCCGCGCGCCTCGGACGTCCGGGGATGGGATCTCGAAGTGGTCCTCCTGGCCTCCCGGATAGCGACGCTCCTCCGCCCGGTACGTGCGCATGAAGGACGAGCGACCGAGACCCCGATCGATCGAGGCCTTGTTCATGACAATCGCGTCCTCCATGTTGTACCCATGGTACGACATGACCGCGACGACGAAATTCTGTCCCGCGGGGCGCTCGTTGAACGCGACGTAGTCCATCGCGTTCGTCTGGACGAGGGGCGCCTGCGGGTAGTGGAGGAGATGGCTGCGCGTGTCCGGCCTCGATCGGTAGTTGCTCGCGCCGAGGCCCAGGGACTGCTTCGCCATCCCGGCCCCCATCGTGACCCGGGGGGACGAGTTGTGCTCCGGGTACGGGACGAGTCCCGAAGCGACCCCGAGGATCGCGAGGGGGTCCACCTCGAGGTGCGTCGTCTCCTTCGTGACGAGAGACTTCACGCGGAAGGTCTTGTGGCAGTAGTGACACTCGAGCTCGACGTCCTCGTCCCGGCTCCCCAGGTTCACCCAGGTCGTATCGCTCCGGCTCAGAGGATGCCTGCACTCCTTGCACCGAGCGGGAACGTCGTACGGATACATCGCGATGAATGTGTCCTCCTCCTCTTCCGCGTCGACCCACTCGACGACGCCGCTCCGGACCAGGTCCGAGAACCGAGTCCGGCCGAGTTTCAGGTCCTCGAGATGTTTCTTCGAGAGGACGAGGTGTCCGTCCTTGACGACGAGGAGGGGCCTCCGGATCCGTCCCTCGTCGCAGTTGATGATGATCTCCCCCATGTTGTCGTCGTAGCGCGCGTTCACCTCGTGGCTGAGGAGACCCGACCGACGACGCTCGCGGACTTCCGATACAAGCATGACCGGATCTTCGTGGAGCCCGACCAGGTCTCCGTTCACGTACACCCGGGTGAACTGGGTTTGTTGCCCCTTCACCTGCTTCGTCCCCAGGTCGGCGAGGAGGAGGGTGACCTCGTCGTCCGGGAAGCCCTCCGACACGTCGATGACCAACGCGAGATTCTTTACGAGCCCGCAATTTTGGCCCTCGGGCGTCTCGTTCGGACACAGGCGGCCCCACTGGGTCGGATGCAGGTCCCGGGCCTCGAAGTGAGGCTGGGAGCGGGTGAGGGGCGAGGTGACCCGGCGCAGGTGGCTCAGCGCGGACATGTTCGAGGTGCGATCAAGAAGCTGACTCACCCCGGCGCGGCCCCCGACCCAGTTCCCGGTTGCGAGAGCGTGCAGGAGGCGCTGGGTGAGGAGGTCCGGGCGGATTGCGGAGGAGATCTTGAGCTCGCGGCGTCGCGCATACGACCGCTCGAGCTGGTACTTGAGGTCCTTCACGAGGTTCGCGAACGCGACGCGGAACAGATCCTCCATGAGGTCCCCCGCGAGCTTGAGTCGCTTGTTCGCGTAGTGGTCCTTGTCGTCCTCGCGGCGCTTCTCGAGGGAGAGCTCAAGGACCGTGCGGGCCACCCGCCCGAGGAAAATCGCTTTCTTGATCCGGTCCTCTCGGGCATCGCCCAGGTGGGGGAGGAGGGACCGGTCGAGGATCGACTCGACCTTCTTCGTCCGGTACTCCTTCGCCTGGCCCGTGGCGAACTTCTTCTCAAGATAGCCGATCGAATCGTCGCGCGACAGGATTCCGTTGGGCGGGTACGACTTCTTGTTCTTCACTTCCTCAATGTTCGCATAGACGATGTTCGCCATCGCGGGATGGGACACGATCGCGTTGTGGATGTCCTCGTCCCGCTCCATGCCGAGGGCCTTCATCAGAATGATAAGCGGGATCTGGCCCGAGGCCGTCGGGACGGACACGATCAGTAGTCCATCCTTCTTCTTCTCCATCAGGGTGAGGGCGCGGTACCCTTCCTTCTGGGAGAAGACCTTAGCGACCTCGACCTTCCGGCCGTATCGCTCGTTGAACTCGACCAGGACCCGGTTCGGAGCGAGGTCCTCGAGGGAGATCAGGGTGCGCTCCGTTCCACCGATGATGAAGTAGCCGCCCGGATCGACCGGGTCCTCGCCCTTCTCGACGAGCATCCCCCGGTACTCGTCCAGGGTGAGCTCCCCCTCCGTCTCCAGGTTCTCCTTGTAGAGCTGGCACCGCTTTGACTTCACCATGATCGGAAGGTTCCCGACATGGACGCGTTCCGGCTCTCGCTCGATCCCGTTTTCGATTACGGTGAAGTCGAGATAGATCGGCGCCGTGTAGTTCAAGTTGCGGAGACGAGCCTCCATCGGGGTAAGAGGGTGCGTCGCGCCGTTCGCCTCCTTGACGATGGGGAGCCCGAGGGTGATCGTCGGCTTGGACTCCTGATCCATTCGCCCCCGCTCGTCCCGCTTTCGGCCGATGCGGATCTCGATCACGTCGCCTTCCGTGCGGTCCTCGTCGAGCTTGATGAGACCTCGGCGCTCATCCTCAGGAGAGGAGCGGTGGTTGTCGACGATGCGCTGCATCCGCGAGTTGGGATTGTCGATCGTGGGGAGGAAGTCGTTGAACGACGCGATGTGGTGGTTCACAATCGACCGCTCTCGGAAGAACGCGTCAATGAGGTCCTCCATCGAATCCTACCTCCCGATGACGAGGCGGAACGCCTCGGACACGCCGGCGGTCGAACTCATTCTCGTCACCCGGACGATCCGGCCTTCGTCGATGGGTCCCTCGATCTTTTCCAGGACCTGGATGACCGGATCGCTCCTCCGGATCTTCGGCAACTGGTCCCGCGTGATCTTCATGGCCTTCAGGACTCGGTCTGCCTCCTCCTCGGGGACGAGACGATGCTCTGGTACTAGCTCATGCTCCAACACGTTGAACCGCAAGGGAGTGCCTCCCTGTGGCCTTCGTTGCACCTGGCATGCCGACGGCCGGGCTGCCGTACGGGCCCGCGGGGACTTTCGGGGACCCCGCGCGTCCGCAAGGCCCGTTCGAACCCCGGACCATCTGGTCTCATCCCACGTCTCGCGAGGCGGACGTGGCTAAAAGCCAGATGCTCTTTCTAGGGACGACGAGATCGCCGTCCAACCTAGCTGAGCTACGGGCCCTCCGGCTAGCGGCGGCGGCATGCGACCCGCTTGCGAATCGACGGCTCGTATTAAACTTTGCGGTGGACCCGTGGCTTGCGCGGTGGACCCGCTTTGCGGCCTTCCGGTCGATGGATTTAAATTTTCATATGTATATTAAAACGCGGCGCCCGATGCGACTGGCGCAATGTTTTATAGGGCATGCCCCTACCACGCCGCGTGCCCTCCGAAGCCCGCTGCTCTTCCTGCGGGGCGGTCCTGACGGGGAAGGGATTCGCGAAATTCGCGTGTCCGAGCTGCGGGCAGGCGACGATCGGCCGCTGCCCTCGATGCCGAGACCAGTCCGTGACATACCGTTGTCCCTCGTGCGGATTCGAGGGGCCTTGAGGGATGCGATGGGTTCCGTGGCCGTCACCCTCAAGATCATGCCAGACGGCCTCGAGGTCGACCTCGAGGCGCTCAAGGGGAGTGTCCGAGAGGCCCTCCGTTCTGCCTTCCGAAGCATGAAGGAAGAACCCGTCGCGTTCGGGTTGAAGGCGATCCTCGCGATCGCGGTCGTCGACGACGCGACGGGAGGATCCGAACGGCTCGAGGAGGCGCTGGCGGCGATCCCGGGCGTGAGCTCCGTCGAGACGGTCGATGTGACGCTCGTCTAGGCACGCTCCGCCTCGCGTCGCGAAGTCTTTTATAACCAGGGGTTCGTGCCGCCCGCATATGGCGCTGGGTCCCCTCCAGGCCGAAGGGGACGGCCTCATCGACATTCTCCCATACCTACCGACCGTCGCCCTCATCATCGTCGCAATCGCCCTCATGATGTGGTTTCTGGCGTGGATGTCACGGTACTTCGAATACCTGAAGACGATCGAGTCCCGATGGATCGACCGGCCGACGTTTGATTTCGTCCACCGGGTGCTGGAAGCGCTCTGGATCGCGTTCATGATCATCGTCGTGCTCGCGATCGCGCAAACGCAATCTCCGGCGCTCCGCGGCGTCCTCGTCGCCTTCGTCCTCCGGGCTCCCGCCGTGTTCTTCGCAATCTTCGTCCTGTTCGTCGCGAGCCTCGTCGTGCGCATGATCCACCGGTTCGCCGCGTATCTGCGCGGGGAGCTACGCGCGAAGCCGAGGCGGGCCGCGCCTCCCCGAGCTCTCGCCCTCACGGAGATCGTCCTGAAGTACCTCATCTACCTCGCCGCGCTCGGCCTTGCGATCCTCGGAGGGGTGCGGATCCTGCCGTCGGAGGACCAGGCCGCCATCGCCCAGAACATCGGGACGCTCCCCGCGCCGAACCTCGCGGTCGTCCTAGAACTCCTCGCCGCCCTCGTCCTCGTGCTCGTCGCGGACCGCTTCGTGAACTCGATCTTCGAGGACCTGAAGAGGCGGACGAGAAAGTTCAGCCAGCGCGTGCTGGACGACTTCAAGGCGATCACGCGATACGCGGTGTGGCTGATCAGCGCGGTCATCATTCTGTTCCTTCTCCTCGGGCTCGTCCTCACGGCGGATCGGCTCGTCATCTTCGCAATCGGGTTCCTCGCGTTCCTCATGCTCGGGACGGTCCTCGCGTTCGACCCGGCCCGGAACGCCCTCGCCGGGGTGACCCTGATGCGGGCGGACCCCTTCGACGTGGGAGACCGCGTGAAGATCGGAGACGACCTCGTCTGCGATGTCGTGTCGATGGGCCTCACGATGACCCAGGTCCGGACCCTGCGTGGGGAGCAGGTGAACGTCCCGAACACCAGGCTCGTCCAGCAGCCCGTCATGAACTTCACCCGTTCGAAGCCCTACGCGATCTCGGTCGATGTGCCCGTCGACTTTGAGATAGAGCACGACCGCGTTCGCACCCTCCTCGTCCGGGCCGCGACGGAGACCCGCGGAATCGTCTCGAATCCCGCCCCGGAGGCGTACGGAAAGGATCTGGAAGGGTCCACGATCGTGTATCAGCTCCTCGCCTACACGGACGAACCCAATCGGATGAAGGAAATCAAGTCCGCGCTGATCTGGGCGATCCAGGACCTCTTCACCGGATCGGACATCAAGCCGACGGGGCCCGGTCTGACGTCGCGACTGCGGCCCGCCGAAAGATGAGGACCGGGCACTTCGCAAGCTTCGCGATTCGGTCCTCCACGGGGTTGAGCGGGTATTTTCGCCCTGCCGAGGGAGTCGCGGCCCCGACCGCGAGCAGGGACGCGTCGTTGCTTGCCTGAAGCGCGACGGATTCCCAGTTCCTCGTGTACAGCACCTTGTGTTCGATGGACAGGCCGCGGGCCTGACACATCTCGAGGAACGAGACCGCCGCCGACTTCAGCGCCTCGGCTTCCGGAGGATCCGCAGCCAAAGCGAGAACTTCGATCGAGGACCGGTCCGCCTCCGCTAGTACGATGGCAAGGTCGCCGATCCCCTCCAGGCTCCAGATGGAACTCGTGAGGATGACGACCCGCGCCAGGGGGCGTTCCATTCCTTTCGTCTTGAGGACGGCGACGTCGCACGGTGCGTTCTCGATCAGGTAGTCGATGTTGCTTCCGAGGATCCGACGATCTCCCTCTGGCCGGTCCCCCCGCCAGCCCATCACGAGCAAGTTCACGGCTTCCTCGCGAACCGTATCCAGGATGATCTCATACACCTTCGAACCAATCTTCACTACGGCCCGCGTGTCGACCCCCAGGGGCGCCGCGAGCCTGGCAAGCTTCTGGAGTCCCCGGATCCGGTCGTCGACGTACCGAAAGCGGATCGCCTTCGGAGGGAGGTTCCGAGGGACCTCGACCACGTTGAGGAGACTCATCTCCCCGCCCCGCGAGGCGGCAACCCGCGCTCCGAATTCGACGAGGGCCTGGTCGTGGAACTCCCGGAGAGGGAGGAACACTCGATAGCGCTCGAGCTCGAGTGCCTCCTCGCCCGCAACGAGGACTCGGCTCACATCCGGGTGGGGCCCTTCGTGCCGTCGGGCGAGCGCATGGCGACCCCCCATGAACCAATGCACGATGAAGCCGAGGGCCAGCCACAGCGCGGCGACGTATACCGCCGCGACCCCGGGGGCGAGGCGGACCGGCCCGACGTTCGGGTATTGGACCAACGTCACCACGAACGCGACGTTCATCGCGACCGCAAGAAGAGGCAGCCAGGGGACGAACGGCATCCGGAAGCCAGGACTCACAGGCAGGTCCTTGCGGCGGAGGGCGACGACGGAGGCGTGGATGAGGGCGAACAGGAGAAGAAACGAGAGACTCGCCAGGACCGCAATCGCTTCGAGCCCCAAGAGCAGCAGGGACCCCGTGACGACGACGGTGACGAGGACGGCAGTCGGCGGGACCTCTCGAGCGCCGACCCGGGCGAGGGGCCGGGGAAGAAGGCCGTCCCTCGCCATCCCAAGGGACGTTTTGATCGCGGAGGTTAGCGTCGCGTTGAGGGCCGCGTACATCGTCACGACCCCCACAAGGAGGAAGAGTTCGCGAATCCAAGGGAATGCGATGAAATGATCGATCGCGAGGAGCGTCACGTCCTCCGTCGCACCCAGGCAAGCGTCGCACGCGGGCCAGTTCGCGAGGACCTGTGACGGAACGTTGTATAGGATCGCGACGAAGAACAGCAGGTAGAGCCCGAGGGAGCCGATGACCGCGAGGGCCATGCCCCGAGGGATCGTCCTTCCTGGATCTTTCGCTTGATCCGAGAGCTGGGTGATCACCTCGAAGCCCTGGAAGGCGATGAAGAACACACCGACTCCGAGGACCGCGGCGAGGGGCCCGACGGGCTCCGAGGTCGCGACTGGGCCCCTCCCGGAATCCGGGAGGAGCAGGGAGGCGACCCCGATCCCGCACAGAATCAGGATGAGGAGGATCTTCACGAACGTGAGGCGACCCAGGGTCCTCGTGGACACGTGGATTCGCGCGAAGTGGAACGCGGCGGAGACGGCGAGGACGAGGAACGCGACGAGCCGGGTCTGGAGGTCCACAGGGGCTACGGGGATCGGGGCGAAGCTCGTGAGAGCGACCAGGAAGATCCCCAACCCTAGGGCGCTCATCGCGGAAGCGGCCATGTGTCCCCCCCACGACAGCCAGCCGCTCACGAACCCACTCGGGCCCGGGAGCGCCGCGCGGACGTACTCGTACGCGCCGCCCGCGCCTCCGGGGCGGCCCGCGGCGAGTTCCGCGTACGCGAGTCCCGCGAGGAACGCGACGCCTCCTGCGAGGGCGACGCCCGTGAGGGTGAGCGGGCCGGCGGCCGCGTACGTCGCCCCGACAAGGACGAAAATGGCTGCGCCGACCATCGCGCCGACCGCCGCCATCGTCACGTCGAAAAGACCCAGGTCCCGCGTGACCCGGACGCGGACCCCGAGTCCATCATCCGGGGTGGCCACGGGCGGGCATCCCGGCAGGGACTACTTGAGGCTATGGCGACCTCAAGGCTTCGCCTTCGTCGCGGACATTGCGATCAGTTCTCCGAGGGAATGGAACGCGGTCTCGACGTTCTCCCCCGTCTTCGCGGAGCTGTGGAAGAACGGCGCGTCGAACGCCTCCGTCGCCTGGCGGACTTGCTCGTCCCCGAATGCGGCCTGGTCCCTCAGGTCGTTCTTGTTCACCGCGAACGCGACAGGAATCTCCCCCACGGTGCGAAACACAGATTCGATCCATGAGTCGAGATCCTCGAGGGTGTCATAGCGGGTCATGTCACAGACCGCAAGGATGCCTTGAGCCCCATGGAAGTACGCTTCGCGCAGAAGTTCTCGGAACCCCTTGGAACCCATGATGTCCCAGATCGTCATGTCCATCTGCACGGCCGGGCCCTCTTTCCCTTCGAGGGTGAGCTCCTTCTTGCTGACCTTCGCGCCGAGCGTCACGATGTACCGATCGTCGAATTCGTCGAGGACGAACCTCCGAATGAGGGACGTTTTCCCGACGGCATGTTCGCCGACGAGGCACACCTTGACCTTCATGCGCCGAGGTTCCATCACAAAGGATCACCGGACGTCCGGGATGATTTCCGAACGAACGCATTCGACAGGGTGTATTTAGTCGTTTTCGACTCATTCCGAATGCCGCGTCGAGCCGATTGGATTAGAGGACGACCGGGTGGCGACGGGGCTGTGGCAATCCGTCCGGATTCTCGCGTCGAACGCTTGAAATAAAGACCTCCGGATGCGCCCGCGTGGAACCGCTCGCCGCGGCGAGGGCCGCCATCGGCGTCGGGGCGTTGCTCGTCGCGGCCCGATTCGACGTGCGCACGCGACGCGTGCCGGATCCCTTGTGGCTCGCGCTCGGGACCGCGGGCCTTCTCCTCTTGACGTACGAGATCCTAGGCTCGGCGACCGACCTCGAGCGGATCGCCCTCGTGCCGGCCGCCGCGGTCCTGTTCTATGCGGTGTTCTTCGGCGAGACGCTTCTCGACGAAAGCGGACTGCATCTACGACCTCTCCGCCTCGCGGGGTTCGGACTCGCGGCCGCCCTCATCGTCGGATCCTCCGTGGTCGCGTTCCGCGACGGGGACTCGACCGGGTACGCGTCCCTCCTGGCCGTCCCCGCGATGATCCTGATCTACCAGGGGTTTTACCAGGTTGGCCTGATCCACGGGGGGGCGGATGCAAAGGCGATGATCGCGTTGACGTTGCTCGTCCCAACGTATCCCTCCGCGGCTCCTTTCCCGCTGCTCACCCTCGATCCGAGGATCGACGCCCCGATGCGGCTCTTATTCCCCTTCTCCCTCGTGGTGTTCGTCGACGCGGCGATCCTGTATCTGGTCGTGCCCCTCGCGTTCCTCGTCCTCAACGCGCTCCGTGGCGACCTCCGCCTGCCGCAGGCCCTGTTCGGGTATCGAGCGTCCCTCGACGCCGTTCCGAAGAACACCTGGCTCATGGAACGAATCGACGAAACAGGACAACACGTCCTCGTGCTGCTGCCACGGCGCGGACGAGACCCGACGGTCGAATTGCAGCGCCTCCGTGATGCCGGGCACAGGCGGGCCTGGGTGCAGCCGAAGATTCCATTCATGGTCCCCCTCGCCGCCGGGTTCGCTGTCGCGTTCTTCCTCGGGAACCTGTTGGGAGTCATTCTCCCTCGGTGAGGGCATCGGCTCGAGCCGAGCCCGACGAAACTCTGAAATAGGCGGGCGCCTCTCGGACGGGCCAGCAGTGGTTTGACGGCCATAGCGGCGGGGATACACCCGGTCCCATCCCGAACCCGGAAGTTAAGCCCGCCCACGTTCCCTGCGGTACTGCGGTGCGCGAGCCCGCGGGAAGCCTGCCCTCCTTCGAGGAGGGCTTGGGCCGGCGACCTAGGTACGCTAGCCGTCCATCCTTGTGGTGGACGACGAAACGTGCCGCTCTAACGGCCGCCGATCCATGGAACGCTGTCAGCCACTCCCTCTCTTTCTCGCGCGTCTCCGGTGCCGCAGCCCGAGAAGAAGGACGGGGAGGGCGAGGACCAGGACCACGTCGTGGAACTCGGGGACCGCGAGGACCGTGGACGCACTGCTGGGCTGGAGCGGGAAGCCGCCCACGGTCGTGTAGTTCAGGAACGCCCAGTTCACGAGGGA
>DATEUA010000109.1:0-20276 GCA_035283405.1 Thermoplasmata archaeon
TGGGCCGCCGAGATCAAAGGAGACCGCATCATCGCTCGAGGCGCGTCGAACAACAAGGGCCCGCTCCGCGCCTACTTCAACGCCCTCCAGGCGATCCTCGACGTGGAAGGGGAGCTGCCCTGCAGCTTCGAATTCATCATCGAAGGCGAGGAGGAGATCGGGTCGTTCGCCCTCGCCGAATACATGAACGATCACCAGGCCGACTTCACGCATTGCGCGGGGCTCGACGGCTGGTTCGCCTATCAGCCCACGCCGACGTCACCGCCGCCCCTCGAACTCGGGTTCAAAGGATGCCTCTTCTTCGAGCTCGTCGCGGGGACCCACGAGGATCTCCACTCCATGGTCGCGGCCCTCGTCGACAGCCCCGCATGGCGGCTCACCTGGGCCCTGTCGAGCCTCCGGGGAGCCGACGACCGCGTCGCCGTGAAGGGCTTCTACGATCACGTCGTGCCTCCGACCCTCGAGGAACGGACCTACCTCCCGAAGCTTGCGTCCTACCTCGACATCCCGAAGGACTGGGCCGGCATCCCGACCCTCCGTGGCGAAGGAGCGCGAAGCCGGGAGGCGATGCTCGAGGAGCTGTTCTTCGCGCCGAGTCCGATCAACGTGCAGGGACTGACTGCGGGCTGGCAAGGGGACTGGTGCAAGGCGATCGTCCCGGGGGAGGCGGTCGCGAAGATCGACATCCGGACGGTTCCACGCCAGGACGGGCAGGACCTCCTCGACGCGATCCGTCGCCACCTCGACGAGCGCGGTTTTCCCGACGTGAAGATCCGGAACGTGGACATCACCCCGTGGTCCCGGTCCACCGCGGACGCGCCGGTGGTCCAGGCCGCGGCCCAGGCGTGCCGAGACTTCGGGCACGAGCCGATCTTCGTCCCGACAGATCCGGGCACGTCTCCGAGCTATCTGTTCACGAACAACCCGCCCCTCCGGCTGCCGGAGTTCTATGGGGGGCTCGGGCACGGCGGGTCCATCCATGCGCCGAACGAGTATCTCCTAGTGGAGAGCGTCCGTCTCTTCGAGAAGGGGACCGTGAACTATCTGCACCACTTCGCGGAGCGCGCGGCGGCCCGCTGACCTCACGACGTCCGCCCTCGGCGCACCTTTGGCCGGGTTAATGCCGGCCGGGTGGCCCGTCTCAGGATGCGCTCCGCGGCCCCCTGCGGGTCGATCGTCCGGGCCGCGACCGAGGCCGAGAGCCGTTCCAGAGCCTCGCCCACGGACCCGACGCGTCGCGCTCGGTCCGCGAGGAGACGCCGCACGCTCTCCAGGATCTCTTCCCGGGCCCGCGCCTCCTCCCTCCGCCGGAGGCCTCCCGAGGAGCGCAGGAACGAGCGATGACGTTCGATCCCTGCGACGAGGTCCTGGACCCCGCGGTCCTCGAGGGCCGAGGTGCGGACGATCGGGGGCGTCCAACCGTCTCTCGGCTGGATTTGGAACTTGAGGTTCGCGACGAGGGAGTCCGCGCCCCCCAGATCGACCTTGTTCACGACGTAGATGTCCCCGATCTCGAGGATGCCGGCCTTCATCGTCTGCACGACGTCTCCCGTCAGGGGCATCTCCACGACGACGGTCGTGTGGGCTCGGGTCGCGATCTCGACCTCGCTCTGCCCCGCGCCGACCGTCTCGACGAAGATCAGGTCCATGCCCATCGCGTCGAGCACGCGGACCGCGTCGAACGTGGCGAGGGCAAGACCGCCCGCGTGGCCGCGGGTCGCCATGGACCGGATGAACACCCCGGGATCCGAGCCCGTGTCCGCCATCCGGATTCGGTCTCCCAGGACGGCGCCGCCCGTGAACGGAGAGCTCGGGTCGACCGCGACAACCCCAACCTTCTTGCCCCGCCCACGGTACGCGCGGACGAGACGGTTGATCAGGGAGCTCTTGCCGACTCCGGGGGGACCCGTGAAGCCGACGATGTGGGCCTTCCCCGTGTGAGGATGGAGCCGCGCGATCGCGTCCGGGGCTCCCGGCCCGTCGTCCTCGATGAGGGAGATGAGTTTCGCGGCCGCTCGCTTCTCCCCGCGCAAGAGGGACGTCAGGAGGTCGCCGACGGCATCGCGTCTCGCCCGACCGCGCCGGGTCCGGACCAACGGCTCACCCGCCCTTCGCGGCCTTCCGGAAGAACTCGACGATCTCCGCGAGGGAGGTCCCGGGTCCGAAGATCTCCCGGATGCCCGCCTTCTTGAGCTTCGGGACGTCGTCCTCGGGAATGATGCCTCCTCCCGCGACGACGATGTCCCCAGACCTGCGACGCTTGAGGAGTTGCACGACCTGCGGGAAGAGCGTCATGTGCGCCCCGCTCAGGCACGACAAGCCGATCGCGTCGACGTCCTCCTGGATCGCCGCCTCGACGATGTCCTCCGGGGTCTGCCTCAGACCCGTGTAGATGACCTCTATCCCCGCATCGCGGAGCGCGCGGGCGATCACCTTCGCACCGCGGTCGTGCCCGTCGAGGCCCGGTTTCGCAATGAGGACTCGAATCTTCTTCGGCATCGTGACCTCTCAGTACAGGAGCGGCTCCTCCCAGACCCCGAACACCTCGCGCATGACGCCGCAGACCTCGCCGAGGGTCGCCTGCGCCCGTATCGCGTCGAGGATGAAGGGCATCGTGTTCTCGTCTCCCTCGCACGCCTTCCGCAACCGGTCTAGGGCGCGGCCGTGCTTCTTCGAGTCCCGGGACCGGCGGAGCCTCCGGAGACGATCGACCTGCGCGCGGAGGGACGCCTGCGTGACGCGCAGGGGTTCGACGTCCGGAGCCTCGTCGACGACGAATTCGTTCACCCCGACGATCGTGCGCTCCCGGTCCTCGACCTCCCTCTGGTACCGGTACGCGGAGTTCGCGATCTCCTGCTGGAAGAGCCCCTTGCGGATCGCGGGGATCACGCCTCCCAGGCCCTGGATCCGATCGAAGTATCCGTACGCCTCCTCCTCGAGCTCGTCCGTCAGGGCCTCCAGGTAGTAGGAGCCGCCGAGGGGGTCCACCGTGTTCGCCACCCCGCTCTCGTAGGCGAGGACCTGCTGGGTCCGGAGGGCGATCCGGACGGCCTTCTCGTTCGGGACCTGGTAGGCCTCGTCGTACGAATTCGTGTGCAACGATTGGGTCCCGCCCAGGACCGCCGCGAGGGCCTGGACCGCCGTGCGGATGAGGTTCACCTCCGGCTGCTGTGCGGTGAGGGACACCCCGGCGGTCTGCGCGTGCGTCCGGAGGAGCCAGGACCGAGGGTTCTTCGCCCCGAACGTGTCGCGCATCTCGCGGGCCCAGATTCGCCGCGCGGCGCGGAACTTCGCGACCTCCTCGAACAGGTCGTTGTGCACGTTGAAGAAGAAGGAGAGGCGCGGGGCGAAGTCGTCCACCCGGAGCCCCCGATCGGTTCCCCAGCGGACGTACTCGAACCCGTTCGCGAGAGTGAAGGCGAGCTCCTGCCCCGCGGTCGCCCCGGCCTCCCGGATGTGGTACCCGCTGATCGAGATCGTGTTCCACTGCGGCGCATGCTTGGACCCGAACTCGAATGTGTCGACGACGAGCCGCATGGAGGGTTCGGGCGGATAGATCCATTCCTTCTGGGCCTGATACTCCTTGAGGATGTCATTCTGGATCGTCCCGCGGAGCCTCGTCCAGGGGACGCCGTGGGCCTCGGCGTTCGAGAGGTACATCGACCAGAGGACGCTCGCGGGCGCGTTGATCGTCATCGACGTGCTGACGGACCCGACGTCAATCCCGTCGAAGAGGAGGTCCATGTCCTCGTGGGACGAGACCGCGACCCCGCACGTCCCGAATTCGCCCTTCGCCTCGGGGTCGTCCGTGTCGTACCCGTACAACGTGGGCATGTCGAACGCGACGCTGAGGCCCGTCTCGCCGTGCTCGATGAGGTACTTGAACCGCCGGTTCGTGTCCTCCGCGCCCCCGTACCCGGCGAACATGCGCATCGTCCACAGCCGACCGCGGTACATCGTCGGATGGATCCCGCGGGTGAAGGGAAACTCGCCCGGCTTCCCGAGTCCGTCGTCCTCGGGGAGGTCGAGCGGGGTGTACAGCCGTTTCACGATCCGACTCGATGTCGTCGTGAATTCGGCGCGTCGCTCGGGCATCGAGGCGAGAGCGTTCCGGAGGGTGGTGGACTCCCATCGCCTCCGACGCTCCTTGAGTGCCTTCCGTCCGTCGGACTCCGCCATGTCGCGTCCGGGCGGATTCAAGCTCGGGTCCCTATTTGACCGTTGCGCCAATGACAGTCGATCGCCGGTCGAGTCCCGCGCCGAGGTGCCGCGCCGAGTCTCGCGTCAGTTCTCCGCACCCTCGACGATCGTCTTCGCGAGGCCCTGGAAGGCTTCCTCGACGTTCGCCCCGTTCTTCGCGGACGTGTAGAGGACCGGGCATTCGTAGGTCCCAAGGACCCCGCGGACGTCGTCCTCGTTCGTCTCGCGCCGGCCGTTCAGGTCGACCTTGTTGCCGAGGGCGTACACGGGAATCTGTCCGACGCTGTCTCGCACGCCGTCAATCCATGCGGTCAGGTCCCGGAGGGACGCCTTCCGGGTCGTGTCGAAGACGGCGAGGATGCCCTTCGCTCCGTTGAAGTAGGCGTCCTTGAACAGCTGGAGGAACGTCCGCTTGCCCATGATGTCGAGGATCATCATGTCCACCTGCACGGGCCGGCCTTGGAAGGTGCCCAGGGCCACCGATTTCTTCGAGACGACGGCACCCAGGGTGCGGATGTACGACTCGTCGAACGCGCCCGACACGAAGCGGTGGATCAGGCTCGTCTTGCCGACCCCCTCTTCGCCGACGAGGCAGACTTTTACCTTGTACATCTTCGGATCCGTCACCATGCCACGGGCCTCCGATGGCGTGTTCTCTCCGTCGATACTAAGGCTCTGCCATAAGAAGGCTACGCCGACATTCTCAAAGGGCGATACCCAGCTCATCCCGGAAGGGGCTCAAACCCCTCCAGGTCCGTGATCGCTCCGGTCCGCTGGGCCTTCGGCCTGAGGCGGGGTCGGACGCGAACCCCCGCCCGCGCGGCCGCTGGGGGAACGAGGAGCCGGTGGACGAGGCCTCCGTGAATCCCTGGGAACGCGACGAAAGCCCAGACCTCCGGCTCTGGGAGCGGGGTGCCTCGGCGATCCAGATGTGCGACCGTCACCGCGGCGACCCGGCCCGCCGGCGGCGCCTCCGTCCAGTCCTCGAGCCGGGCGAAGCATCTCTCGCAGAAAAGCCTCGGGGGGAGGTACGTGAGCTTGCACGCCCCGCATCGGACCGCGAGAAGCCGTCCTTCGTCCCGAAGGGTGGCGAAGAACCGCTCCCCCGCGATGCCGGTCGTGTAGATGTAGTCGGCCTCCATGTGGCCCTCCCAGTGGCGGAACCGTCGCGGGTCCGTCGACCGGTCGAGGGACGTCATGCCTCCCCCTCCCGCAACGGTCGGAAGTACGCCAAGTCGAGGACGCTCCCGCGCCGCTCCTCCGGCGGCCTCCACACGGCCTTCACCCGCATCCCGATCCGGAGGTCCTCCGGCGTCATCTCCCCGAAGTAGTGCATCAGGCCCATCGTCGGCGAGGCCCCGTCGAGGCTCACGACGCCGACGAGGATCGGCACCGAGATCCGTTTCGCGTTCGTGTCCAGATACGAGATCGAATACGTCTCGATCGTCCCCGTGTCGAGGACGTATGTCCAGGCGTCCGTGGGGCGGAAGCACAGCTCGCAGAACATCCGGGGCGGGAACAGGATCCGGTCGCACCCTTTGCACGTCCGTGCGATGAGCCGCCCGCGCTGCAGCTCCTCGAGGAAACGGCTCATCGCCTCCCCCGCGGACCAGGCGTACCGCGCGTCCGGGCGGAACTTCGTCGAGGTGACCCGGCCTAGGACCAGGTCGTCCGCGCGGAGCTCCGTTCCCGGCCACGACGTCCTCCGAGCGGTCACGCGCGCATCACCACCACGCACCCGTATTGCATTAGGTCTCCCCAGGCCTGCGTCACCCCGGTCCGCACCTCGTGAGGGATCTGTCTCTTCCCCGCCTGACCCGTGAGCTGCCAGTACAGCTCTCCGACCTTGATGCCCAGCGTGGCGGCGATCGGATTGCCGACGCCCATGAGACCCCCCGACGGACAGACGGGCAGGTCCCCGTCCCGCGCCGTGACGCCCTCTCGGGTCAGCCGCGGCGCCTGCCCCTTGTCCGCGAGCAGCAGCCCCTCGAGATGATGAAGCTCCTTGTAGTCGAACGGGTCGTACGGCTCCGCGAAGTCGATCTGTTTCCTCGGGCGGTCGATCTTGGCCATCTTATAGGCCATCTTCGCGGCCCGCGCGACGTACTCCGGGAACACGAGGTCCCGGTCCGTCCACATCGTCGAATCGATGCACCACCCGACGCCGGAGATCCACGCGCGATCCTTGATCCGGCGCTTCCGGACGACGTCCTCCGAGGCGAGGACGACCGCGGCCGCGCCGTCGCTCGGCGGACTGATGTCGAGACGCTGCACGGGCCACGCCATCACCTCGCTCCGCAAGACGTCCTCGATCGTGATGTCCGGGTCCGCGAGTTGGGCGCATGGATGCGCGACCGCGTTCCGTTTGTTCTTCACCGCGACGCGGGCGATGTCTTCCTTTTTGATCTTGTGGACCGTCATGTAGCGGTTCATCTCCATCGCGAAGATCCAGATGAGGTTCGGCTGGAGCGGGCGATCGAGGATCGGGTCCCAGATGTGGGCGAACACGCTCTGCGGATGCGGCTGACACGAGGACATCTTCTCCTCGTTCACGACGAGGGCGACATCCGCAAGCCCCGAAGCGACGTGCCACCAGCCCGCGATCGTGCTGAAGACCCCGGTCCCTCCGCCGGTGAAGACACGCATATACGGTTTCCGGACGCCCCCGCACCCGTCCAGGAAATACTCGCCCTTCATGTGCACCCCGTCGAACGCGTCCGGGGCGGACCCGCTCACGACCGCGTCTACGTCGTTCAGGTCGAGCCCCGCGGAGTCCAGAGCCATCCGGGCCGCCTCGTAGCAGAGCTCCTTCGGAGTCTCCTGCAGGCGACGGCGAAAAAGGGTCATCCCCGCACCGATGACCGCGACCTTCCTCATGTGTCGGCCCCCAGGACCGCGACGGCGCCCGAAGCCGTCGGCACGAACCGCCACGACTGCGCGACGCCGATCCGCGCGCCGTCCACCTGCCGTCGGCCCGCGGCCCCACGAAGCTGGAGGACGATCTCCGCGACCCGGTGAAGGCCCGTGGCTTCGAGGACGTTCCCGCATCCGAGGGACCCTCCGGACCCGTTGACGGGGAGCCCTCCGTCCGGCCCGAAGTCTCCCCTCGTCACGCGCCGTCCCGCCTCTCCGGGCTTCGCAAGGCCCAACGCCTCGACGTGCTGGAGCTCCTTGTACGAGAAGCGGTCGTCGACCTCCGCAAGATCGATCTCCTGGGCGGGCCGACGGATCTTCGCCATGCGATACGCGGCCTGCGCCGCGAGGCGCGCGTACGTCGCTTCAATGAGGTCGCGCGTCTCGAGGGTCGGAGAATCGCTCGCCCAGCCAACCCCCCTTACCCAGACGGGGGCCGACCTCAGGCGCCGGGCCGCCCGGTCCGAGGCGACGACGATCACCACGCAACCGTCCGCGGGGGAGCTGATGTCGAGGGATCGAAGCGGCCGGAACCGTTCTTCCGCCGCCTGGAAATGGCCGGAGTCAAGCTTCGCCGGGTACGCGGCATGGGGATTGTGAAGGGCGTTCCCGCGATTCTTCCTCACGACGGCGTCCAGGCTTTTCCTCCCGGTCCGAGTCGCCCTCAGGTAGGCGTCCGCCTCGAGGCCCGCCGCCACGAACGCGTGCCCGCCGAGCGGCTTCGTCCAGATGGGATCGAGGCCATGCTCCAGGATGCCGTCGAACGTCCGGATGTCGGATGCCTTGCTGTGCGCTTCCACCACGACGACGTCGAAGAGCCCAGACCGGATCTGCATGAAGGCGGTCGCGAGTCCGTGGAGTCCGTCGCCGCTGACCGTGCACATCGGACGGAGGACCGCCCCGAGCTGGTCCGGCACGAACTCATCGAAGATCCCGAACCCCTCGTAGTAATCCTCCGCGCACGTCACGAAGGAGCCGACGTCCTCGCGGGGATCGACGTCCGCGTCCGCGTAGGCCCGGGAGGCAGCCTCGAACATGAGTTCCTTCCAGCTGACCTCCGGGGTCGCGGGTCGGAAGCCGGCGATCCCCACCCCGATCACACCGATGCGCATGGCCTCCCTTCCGGCAGCGTGGCCAGACGGGCAAAAGGGGAAGGCCACAAAAGGATGTCGCCGCCACGATGGCGCTCCCGTTCACCCGGACGCAACCGTCGACTCGAGGGACCCGAAGTCCCCGTGGACCGGCACGCCGCCGACCAAGGTGAGGAGGACCTTCGTCTCCCCGATCCGCCGCGGATCGACCTCGAAGAGATTGCGGTCGAGCACGATGAGGTCCGCGAGCTTCCCCGCTTCCAGAGACCCGGTGCGGTCCTCCTGATGGTTCACGAACGCCGCGTGGATCGTGAAGGCCGCGAGGGCCTCGTCCAGATCGATCCGCTCGTCGGGGAGGTACGAGTCCGTGCCGTCGGCGTTCACGCACGTACGCGTGAGGGCGACCTGGATCTGCTCGAACGGATTCGCGGAGCTCACGTACCAGTCGCTCCCGAAGGCGACCGTCGCGCCGCTTCGCAGGAAGCTCCGGATCAGGTAGTTCCTCCGACCGCGCTCCGACCCCAATAGGGGAAGGGTGAATGCAACGACCTGGGGGTCGAGGCACGCCCAGAGCGGTTGGAACGTCGCGACGACGCCCAGGCGGCGGAATCGAGGGATGTCGCTCGAATCGACGAGCTGGAGGTGGGCGATGTGGTGCCTCCCGTCCGATGGACCGTTCGCCTCCCGTGCCGCCTCCACCGCGTCGAGGCATTCGCGCACCGCCGCGTCCCCGATTGCGTGGAAGTGTACTTGGAACCCCTCCGCGTCGAGACGGCGCACGATCTCCTTCAGGTGACCCGGATCCACGTGGCTTCGGCCGCGATCCCCGGGTCGGTCCGCGTACGGCTGGAGGAGGGACGCGGTGTGCGTCTCGAGGATCCCGTCCTGCCAGATCTTCACCGAGGTGGCCCGAACACGGCTCCGGGTGTACGTGTCCCGGGCCCGCAGGAACTCGTCGATCTGTTCCTCGCCGCGGGACGCATCCCAAAACAGCGCCGTGACGACGCGGGCCGTCAGGTCGCCGCGTTCGTCGAGCGCGCGGTACGCATCCAGGGAGCGGTACGCGGAGGACCCGCCGAGGGTCACGAGGGCGTCCTGGAACGACGTGATCCCGAAGCCGTTCAGCATCCGGAGCGAGTACCGGAGACCCCTCTCGATCTCGTCCGCATGAATCGGGGGAGCGTGGGAGAGCACGAGCGCCATGGCACTGGTCTCCTGAAGCCCGCCCGATGGATCCCCGGTTTGCGGGTCCCGCTCGATCCGTCCTCCGGGCGGATCCGGGGTTTCCCGGGAGATCCCCGCGATCTGCAGGGCCTTCGAGTTCACCCATCCCGTGTGCCCGTCCACCGACAGGAGGAACACGGGGCGGTCCGACACGACCGCGTCGAGCAGTCGCTTGTCCGGCAGCCCATCCGGGAGGAAGGCGGTCATCGACCACCCGCCGCCGACGATCCAGAGTCGGTCCGGGTGACGCGACGCGTAGGAAGCCACCGCGGCCGCGTATTCGCCCGACGTGGCGAGGCGGTCGAGGGAGCACGATCGACGGATCACGCCTCCGAGGACCGGATGGACGTGACAGTCCTGGAAGGAAGGAAGGACCATCCGGCCGCGGGCATCGATGACACGGGTGTGAGGCCCGACGAATCCCGCGACGCCGGGTCCCGTGCCGACGTAAACGATCGTGTCTCCGCGAATGGCGATGGCCTCCGCCCCGCGTCTCCCCGAGTCCATCGTGTAGATCTTTGCGTTCCGCAGGACGAGATCGGCCGGAGCGTGGGGGCCTTCCGACGCACGCTCATCCGTGCGGGGCATCGACGCGTCCATCCAAGCGGCCGACACGGTCTCCGGGCGAAAAAGGTGTCGGGCGCGATCACGACCGTCGGAGACGTCTTCGGAGGACCTCCCTCTTCAGGAGTTGCGTCGCGAGCGCCGGATCGACCCCTTTCGGGCACACCGCACTGCACGACCCGGCGAGTTCGCACCGCCAGCACCCGTGGACCGTGTCGACAATCCGCATCCGGTCCGCCTGGCCCCCGTCCCGCGAGTCTGCGGCGAACCGGTACGCCTGCGTCAGGGCCTGAGGTCCGAGGAACTCGCGGTCGAGCGCGACGATAGGGCAGGCGGCGTCGCAGAGGCCGCACATGATGCACATCGTGAACTGATAGTACTCGAGACGCTCCGCCTCGGTCTGCCGAAATTCCTCCTGGAACGGGCCCGAATCCTGGTCGTCCGGGGGGTGAAGGTGGGGTCGGATCCGCCGGTGGTGACCGAAGAAGTCCGTGAAGTCCGTCGCGAGGTCCCGGATGAGCGGGAAGTTCGGAAGGGGCGCGACCTCGATGACCTCGGTGCCCAAGGTCGCGACCTGGGTCTCGCACGCGAGCCGGGCCTCGCCGCGGATCAGCATGCCGCAGGAACCGCAGATCCCCATCCGGCAGGAGCTCCGGAATGCCAGGGTCGGATCCGCATGTTCCTTGATCCACAGGAGGGCATCAAGGACGGTCATCCCCTTGTGCACGGGGACGGGGTACGCGACCATGCGTGGCGCGGAGACGCGGGTGCCGCCCCGGAAGACCCGGACGAGGACGGTGCGCTCAGGGCGAGGCTCCGCACGCACGACCGCGGGCACGGGCTCCCTCCTCATCGCGAGCCGCTCGAGCTCGACGAACATCCCTCACCCTCCCGCCGAGACCAAGAGGATCGTCCGGAGCCCCCAGCCGACCATCGTGACGCCGAGGGCGATGAGACCGAACCCCACGCCGCGTTCCCATCGAGGACCCGAGCGCGCATCGAGTAGGATCGACCGCAGCCCGAACAGACCATGGAACGTGGCCGCGACGAGGAGGACCGCCAGAACGGTCACGGAGAGAGCCTCCCGGTACCGGCGCACGACCGTATCGTACGCGAGGGAGACTTCGTAGCCCGGAACCCCGAGGAAGGCATGGGAGGCGAGATGCACCGCGAGCGTCGCGAGAATCGCGAGCATCATCCCGTAGTTGACAATCCGGAGGGTCGACTCGCGCACGTCAGAACCCCCAGAGGATGACGAACCCGGCGAGCGCGGAGAGCCCGCTCATGAGAACGGCCGCAAAGAGGATCGAGCGCTGGCCGCGCCCGAGGCTCTGCGCGACGTACGGGTAGTCGGGCCGCCGGGCGCGCCCTGCGAGGGGGGAAAGCTCGAGGAGGGCGACGCGCAGTCCGTTCACCGCGTGGAACGTCGCTCCCGCGACGACAAGGAGTTCCCCGAGGTGGGCCAGGGGATTCGAGAGAATCCCCATGACCGCCTCCCAGGCGCCCCGGCCCGACGCGACGGTCCCCGTGACGAAGATGTGGAACACGAGGTAGGCGAGGAGCCCGACGCCGGAGATGCGTTGGACCGCGAGGGCGATCCGCTCCAAGTTTCTCGGCCTCTGGAAGACCCAACGAATCTCTCGACGGACCGCGGACCGCATCCTTCCTGTCCGGGGGTCCACGGCTACGGGATTCGGCATGTCAGTACCTCCTCTCCGTGGGCGGATACGTCGTGATAGTGACCGGGAGGTAGGCGAGCGTCGGACCATCCTCGCCTCGGTACACGAGGGTGTGCCGGAGCCAGGTCGCATCGTCTCGCCCGGGGAAGTCGAGGCGTGCGTGGGCTCCGCGGCTCTCCGTGCGGGCGATCGCGCTCACCAGGACCGTCTCGGCCGCCGTGAGGAGGGACTCCAGCTCGAGCACGTGCGTCAGGTTCGTGTTGTACTCCTTCTCCCGGTCGACGACGTTATGATACGCCTGGGCCTGGAGCGCCCGGATCTCCTGCAAGGCAGCGCCCAGGCCTTCCCCCGTACGGAACACGTACGCTCCTGCGTCCATGGCGCATTGGAGCCGGTCCCGGACGTCGTACGGGCTGACGTCTCCGCCGCCGCGCAGGACCCCGTCGAAGATCCGGGCCTCTTCCCGGGAGACCTGATCGCGAGGCGCTCCGTCCCCCTGCCGGCCCATCGCGTAGGCCGCGGCCTCGGCCCCCGTGATCCGGCCGTACACGAGACAGATCGACGTGGAGTTCGACCCCAAGCGGTTCGCCCCGTGGACGCTCACGGAGGCGGCCTCCCCGGCGGCCCACAAGCCTCGGAGTGGGGTCGCGCCCCGGAGGTCCGTGTGGACGCCCCCCATCACGAAGTGGGCCGCGGGCATGACCGGGAGGACCTCTTGCGCCGGGTCCACCCCGAGGAACTTGATCGCGACCTCTCGGATCTGCGGGAGGCGCTCGAGGAGGCGCTCCTCCCCGAGATGTCGGAGGTCCAGGCCCACGCAGGCGGTCCCGTCCGGGTCCTCGATCCCGCGGCCTGCGTGGATCTCCTGCATCTCCGCGCGCGACACGACGTCCCGCGGCGCGAGCTCCATCAGGGTCGGCGCGTAGGCCCGCATGAACCGCTCTCCGTCCGAGTTCACGAGCCACCCGCCCTCCCCGCGCGCGGCCTCCGTGATCAGGATGCCTCGGGGGACGAGCCCCGTCGGGTGGAACTGGATGAACTCCATGTCCTTGAGCGGGAGCCCCGCCTGGTACGCCAGGAGGAGACCGTCCGCGGTCGAGTGAAGCCCGTGCGTCGTGAACCCGAAGATCCGGCCCGCGCCCCCCGTCGCGAGGATCCCCGCCTTCGCCTGGACCACCTCGAAGGCGCCTGTCTTCAGATCGATCCCCGTGACCCCGTGGAACGTCCCCTCGTCGTGGAGGATCGACGTCGCGAACCACTCGTGATGGATCGTGACGTTCGGGAACGCCTGGAGGGCCCCGTACAGGGTCTGCATCTCGAGAAATCCGACCTTGTCCGCGGCAAACGCGGTGCGGGGGAACGCGTGACCTCCGAATGGGCGCTGCGCGATCCGCCCGTCCGCGCGGCGGGACCATGGCATGCCCAGGCGCTCGAGGAATCGGAGTTCCTCGGGGGCGAGCCGCACGAAGCGTTCGACCGCATCCTGGTCCGCGAGGAAGTCGGAGCCCTTCACGGTGTCCCGGGCGTGGGCCTCGAAGCTGTCCCCTTCCTGCGGATACAGGACCGCGGCGGATCCCCCCTCCGCGGCGACGCTGTGGGAGCGCATCGCCTGGACCTTCGTGACGATCCCGACGTGGAGCCGGCTCCGGCTCTGGCGAGAGACTTCGAGGGCGGCACGCAGCCCCGCGAGGCCCGAACCGATCACGACGACGTCGTAGTCGAGTCTCTCCATTGCCAGGGCCTCGAGTCGAGGACTCGCGCGGACGGCCTAAGCCCTGTCCTCCTTGCAGTGAGGAGAGAATATACTCACCCTATACGCACTCGGAGGCGGGGACCGGCGAGAAGGTCCTTATGAGCCGTCGCGCGTTCGCGCCTCGGGATTCCTCCTGCCCCTCTTCTACCTCGACATCGAGACGACGGGTGACGATCCTCAACAAGACCGGATCGTGTCGATCCAGTACCGCCAGCTCGATGACGCGTACGCGCCAGTGGGCCCGCTCCAGATCCTTGCGGAGTGGGAGTGGGGGGAGAAGCAGATCATACTGACGGCCATGGGGAAGGGAGTTCTCGAGACAGGCTGGGATTTCGTGCCCCTCGGGAACCGGCTCCGCTTCGATCTTACGTTCCTGATCGAGCGGGCGATGAGGTGGGGGCTCCTCTCCTGGGACGCCGCGGCGCTCAAGGTCTTCTGGTACACGAAACCGTTCCTCGATCTCCAGCCGGTGCTCGTGTTGATGAACCGCGGCCAGTTCACGGGATCGAGCCTGGAGGCCTTCGCGGAGAAGGAGAGCGGCAGGCAGGTCCCAGGATGGTACCGTCTAGGCCAGTTCTCCGACATCATCGACTACGTCAAGAAAGAGCACGAGGCCGCACTCTCCCTCCTGCGCGAGGCGCGGGACCTGCTTGCCGAGCTCGGAGACAGACGGCGGCGGACCTAGCTCACGGTTCGACGGACCGCATCCGCGGCTCGGGACAGCTCCAAGCTCAGCGATTCCGGGGTCCGCGTGTTCATCCGGACCGCGAGGATCGCCTCCTGGCCTGCGCTCAGGACGACCGTGCTGCGCCTCGATCCTCGGAGATCGAGGCGTACGAACTCCTCCCGCGACTCCTCGGATGCCGTTGCGGCGGAAACGAGCGACCTGCACTCCTGGGCGAACGCGGGGGCGTCCGTTCGACCTGCGAGGATCCGGCCGTTCCGCGTGAGGATCATGGCCTCCTCGACTGCGGGAATCGACACGAGTTCATCGAGGATCCGGGCGAGGGTGGTCTCCGCAAAGGGCTCATCCATGTGACACGCCGCAGAGCCGAGCGAGGAAACGCATACTTAACGTCCATGGCCAAAAAGATGCCCCGTGAAAACGGGTGCGTGCCTCACGTCAATACTCGAAGTCGGCGACGCGGTAGGCCATCGTCTCATGAGTGGCCTCGACCACGATGCCGAGGGTGTACGCGTACAGGAGAATCCTCAGAGGGTACGGCCCGTCCTGGCCGGTCGCGTTAAAGAGGTAGGCCTCGAACCGCAACGTGAGGGTGAGACGACCCACGGCGAGATCGCCCTCGAACCGAACGTATGCCGTGTGCCAGGGTGCCAACTCGAGCGCGGCCTCCAGCGAGTACCGGGAGGGGGCCTCGACGAGGACCACGATCGAGATCTCGAGGTACTCGAATCGTCCATTGCCATTCGTGTCGACGCCTCGATCCGTGATGGACTCGAACGCGACCACGATGTCGAAGTCCGTGTGTCGATACGCGGCCGTCAGGAAGGACCGCCGAAGGGTCCACTCGGGGCTCTGGGTGCCCGGAGCCACGGGCGACAGGACCACGGTCACGTTGTACGGACCATCGATCCCCAGTGCGTGAATCGCACCGCCGAGGAGTTCAAGGGAGACGACATGGGAGCCTTCCGGGAGGATCCGAGTCTCGAAGTCATTGAGTCGACAGTACCCCGCGTCCACATCGAGGCACGCACCGACCGAATAGTTGCCCGAGATCCGGACCTCAATCGTGGCGTTCACGAAGAGCAGATCGTAGAGGCCATCTCCATCGGCGTCAAACGGCGTCTCGCCTAGCGCCCCCGAGAACATCGCGCCCGTCGGCTCGAAATCGGACCACGCGTACGCGGAGGTCGTGTAGGTCGCATGGACCGCGGTCCCAGGATAGAACTGATGAACGGTCACGTTCACGGCGTACGGTCCATCCCGACCGGCAGCCCACAGCGACACGCCTCGGAAGGACACGTTTACAACGTGCCGCCCCGGGTCGAGGTAGAAGTCGGCATAGCCGCTGACGTAGGTCCGCTGATCGAACGCGATGAAGGCCTCAAGTCGATAATATCCCGGAGCCGCGAGTTCCACGACGACCCCCACGACGAGGTAGTCGTAGAGGCCGTTCCCGTCCACATCCTGTCCGAAGTCGGTCGTCCTCGAGACATCGATGGACACGGGCGGATCGAATCGATCCGCTTGGTACGCGGCCGTGATGTGTGTCCCCCGGTCGAGCCGGCCGTAGGCCCCGCCGTAGAGCGTGAACTCAATCCAGTAGGGTCCCGACGCGCCGCGAGCGAGGAGCCGATACGTGTCGAAGCGCAGGGTCACCACGGGGTTCCCTGGCTCGACCTCCGTCTGGTTGAATGCATGGACGATCTCCGAGGACGTGTACAGGGCCGCGTTCAGCCACACCGTCCCCGGCTCCAGGACCGATAGGACGACCTCGACGACAATCTGGTTAAACAGGCCGTCGCCGTCCGTGTCGAGCGCATAGTCGCGGTGGGGAGGGGCGAGCAGGAACGGGATTTCCTCGAACGCCGTGTAATTGTAGAACCGGGTCCCGAACGAATCGTACGCGAACACGACGTTGTGGCTATCGCTCGAAAGGCTCAGGGCAATCCGATAGGACGTGTTGAGTCGGGAGGCGTTCAGGGGGACCGTGTCGAAGAGCACGCGGAGTCGATGGATCCCAGGTGCGAGGGCCGAGACGTTCGAACCGTAGAACGTGAAGGCCCCGTAGTAAGACGACTCGACCCTGACCGACAAGATGTATGTATCGGCTTCCCGGACGTCGACCACCGCCTCGATCACGAGGAAGTTGTACCTCCCATCGCCGTCCGTATCGAGACCGTACTCCGCATGAGGCGGTGCGAACGCTGCGGGGGGTTCCTCGAACCACTCGTATCGGTAACCGGCCGTCACGTAGTCCTCGAAGTAGAGGTCCCGGTGGGTCGAGTTGTCGATCAGGTAGAGGCGGATCGTGAAGCTGCCGACGTAGCCGAGGAGCCTCAGTTCGACGCCATCGAACCAAAGTCGGAGCCGGTAGGTGCCCGGTTCGTACGTCGAGACGTTCCCGGCAGCGACGTTCGGGCAACACGGGTTGATTGTCCACCCACTCAGGATCAGTTCGGCCCGGTAATAGACCTGGACGGGGACCTCTACCACCATGTAGTTGAACCGACCGTCTTGATCCGTATCCAACCCGTAGTCGGCCAGAGGGCCCGTCACGCGCGCGACAGGTCCCCGGAACTGTCGGCGGTCGTACGCGTGCGTCGTATACAGATCGGAATCGTGGCCCGAGTAGGATGAGATCGTCAGGTAGACGTGGTAGGGTCCGTCGAACTGAGACACGTTAATCGGTTCGCTCCGGAACCGCACGGAGACCTTCTGGACGCCCTCGGTCAGGTCCCCGTACGCGTAGGTCCGATCTATGTAGTAGTCCGACGTCTCATTGAAAACCCCCGTCAACGTGGCCTCGATCGAAAACGAGGCGTTCCCTTTCGCGACCACAGACAGATTGAGTTCGAGGAATTCGAAAAGTCCGTCGCCGTCGACGTCGACCCCGTAGTCGTCGTGGGTACCGAAGAAAGAGACTCTGGGACCGGCGAAGGACCGCCGGTCGTACGCGGCGGTCCACACCGTTACGTTGTCCAACGAAAGGCTGTCGTCGCGGAGATACACGTCCGCACGGTACGGCCCGTCCACATCGGATGTGTTGATCCAGATGCCCGAATATGTGAGGCGGACCGATGCCCAGCCAGGCTCTAGGTGCATGCTGACCTCCGCGAAGCCGACGTCTCGAACGGGTTCCCGGGTGTACAGCCAGCCCCACACGAAGTATGTGCCCGCCTGTTCGACGCGGACGCCCAGGTCGATCGCGAGCTCCTCGAACTGGCCATCGCCGTCCGCGTCGATCGCCGTGTCCGAATACGGTGGTTCGAACGAAGCCGGCGGGGCCTGGAACGAGGTTGGATCGTACGCCCGGGTCACGTGGACGTCCTCGTCGAGCACGGTGTTCGTCGGGGAGTGGACGAACGTGAGGTAGACGAGGTACGGTCCCGACGCGCCGCCGAGTCGGATGCCGACGCCCCGGAACCGGAGCTCGATCGTCACGGGGCCCGGCGCGTAGGACGAGAAGCGGTCATCCCACAGGCTCTGGTTCCCCGCCTGGAAGTACGCGGACAGACGGTAGTAGGGACCGTAGTAGTCCACGTACGGGTCGCGGGCGCCCACCGAGACGTTCACCCTCAAGACCAGGACGTCGAAGAGCCCGTCCCCGTCCTCGTCGAGAGGGAAGTCGTGATGCGGAGGGTTGAACTGGGATGTCTCGGAGGCCACGGTGACGATCTGGGTCGTGTTCGCGGAGCCCCCCATTCCATCGAGCACCCACAGGGTCACCGCGAAGGTCCCCGGGCTCCGGTACGCGATCGAGACGTACCGCTCCTGGCTCGTCTGGCCGTCGCCAAAGTCCCAATGGTACGCAAGGGGGTCCCCATCCGGGTCGAAGGAACAACTCCCGTCGAACGTCACCCCGTCGTTCACGGTGGGGTTCGACGGGTAGTACGTGAAACAGGCGATGGGAGGATCGTTCGACTCGAACCGCTCCGCCACGATCGAAGTCCCGGGGCGGCCCTGGGGCGTGAACTCGAGCCGATACCGAACGTCCGCCTGGAGCAGGACCGGGCCGAGCTCCTGGCCCGTCCTCCCAAGCCTCCACTGACCGATCAGGAAGGGCACGCCCGGCGATTCCTCGTAGATCTTGACGGTCACGAACGGGCCCGAGAGACGGACAAGGCGGAGGGACCACTCGCCCGGGACGGCGGGCCACACGTACGTCACGTACACGTCGCTCTGGAGGCCGCCGGGTGGGGATCGCACGATGTAGAAGACCCGGTCCGGGAAGGCGCCCTCCTCGTACCCCTCCGCCTGCGTGAAGCTCGCCACGAGGAAGGCGGTGAACACGACCGCGTAGGCGACGTAGACTGCAACGACGCGCCGCACGACACCCTCCGTCCAGCCCGGCCGCCCGGGCCCCGAGTTCGAAAGCGGATGCGGCGCCTTAACCGTTGTGTATGGAGGGGGACCGTTTGGCGCAGAGCCGTGGAGACCGAGCGGAAAGACAAATAGGCCCCTCCCGGATAGAGGCGGCCGCCGAGGTGGCTCCGCTGGACTTTGCCCTCTCCGAAGTGCAGGATCTTCTGCGGAGGACGGTGCGCGAGTTCGCCGAGAAGGAGGTCCGACCGGTCGCGGGCCATGTCGATCGGACCGGAGAGTTCCCGCGAGCGACGATCGGCAAGATGGCCTCCCTGGGTCTTCTCGGGATGACGATCCCCGAGAAGTACGGAGGCGCGGGCCTCGACACGGTGTCGTACGTCCTGTGTCTCGAGGAAATCGCCCGGACGTGCGGTTCGCACGCCCTGATCATGGCGGCCCACAACTCCCTGTGCACGGGCCACATCTACCTCGCGGGCACGGAGGACCAGAAGCACAGGTTCATCCCGGATCTGGCGAGCGGTCGGAAGATCGGGGCATGGGCCCTGACGGAGCCGACGAGCGGGTCCGACGCCGCCGCGATGAAGACGGTTGCGCGGCGCACGGCGCACGGATGGATTCTGAACGGGGCGAAGAACTTCTGCACGAACGCCCCCGTTGCGGATACCTTCGTCGTGATGGCCGTCACGGATCCCGGGAAAGGGAGCCGGGGGATCAGCGCATTCATCGTGGGGCGTCACACGTCGGGCCTCACGGTCGGCCGGATGGAGGACAAGCTCGGCGTGCGCGGAAGTGTGACGGCCCAGGTCCTCCTCGCGGAGTGCGAGGTCCCGAGGGAGGCCCTGCTCGGTCCGGAGAACGGAGGGTTCCTTGACACGCTGAAGATTCTCGACGGTGGAAGGATCGGGATCGCGGCGATGGCCGTCGGGATCTCCCAGGGAGCCCTCGAGGCATCAATCGCGTATGCGAAGGACCGAGTCCAATTCTCGAAGCCCATCGCAGAGCACCAGGCGGTCCAGTTCATGCTCGCGGACATGGCCTCGCGGATCGACGCGGCCCGAGCCCTCGTCTGGCGAGCCGCGTGGCTCAAGGACATGGGCCTCCCGTTCAAGAAAGAGGCATCGATGGCGAAACTGTACGCGAGCGAGATGTCCTCCTTCGTCACGAACAAGGCCGTCCAGATCCACGGAGGCTACGGATACATCGCCGACTACCCGGTCGAGCGCATGCTTCGAGACGCGAAGCTCACGGAGATCGGCGAGGGGACGAGCGAGATCCAGCGGCTCGTGATCGCCCGCGAGGTCCTGCGAGGGGCCTGAGGAGGGAGGCGAGGGCACTCCGCGTGGCCTACGGCTTCCGAGGCAGCCTCTTGCGGCGCCTTGAGGCTAGCAGGAGGAGGCCTACGAGGACGACTGCGACGGCCACGCCGACTGCAATCAATACTCCGGTCATTCCGTCCGGAGGTACGAGCGCGGCGATCACGTCCGTCGTGACCTCGGGATCGTGAGCGATCCTGTCCCCGCCGTCGTACGACAGCGCACCAAGGAGTATGAACCCGAGGAATGCGCCGCCTAGCTCCCCGCGCGAGACGATGCGGTGGCCTGCGAGGACCTGCGCGTACACGGGGCGCGTGGCGCCGTCCACGGTGCTGTCCGAGACCCACGTGAAGCGCCCGACTCGAGTCCAGTCACCTTCGAACTCGAGGGCCGGACTCTGCAGTCGGCGGGCGAACGACAGGCTTCCCGTCCGGTTGTCGATCGTCTCGTTGCCCGCCGTGGACTCATACCTGGCGCGGCCGGTCTCGTTCGTCCGATGGACGAGGTTGTCATCGATCCAGTTCGCGACGC
>DATEUA010000110.1:0-4838 GCA_035283405.1 Thermoplasmata archaeon
GGCCCCGTCCCCGTGGACGATCCGGCCCTCCCCCTGGCGCTCGATGTTGCTCGCGATGAGGGTGAGGGCCTTGTCCGGGCCGATCCGGCCCTCGAGGGTCGTCCGGGTCAGCTCCCGCGCGACCGCGTCGATGTCCTCCCCGAGCCGCTCGGGCGGGATCCGCACGACGTCCTCGCGCTGGACCTTCATGTACATGAGAATCGACCCCGCACCGATTCGGTACGTTCTATTTAGGCCTTTGCGGGTCTCCCGGCGCGGCGGGGCCCTGGGGCAAAGCCCTAAATCTCGCGATGTCCGTCCCCGCGCGGGTGGCGTCGCTCGAGGGGACAGCGGAACGAGGGCTCGACGGGATCGCGCGCCTCGTCCGCCGGGGACGGCCGTTGGGCCTGGATGCCCAGGATCGCCTGTGGAGCCTCCTCCTCTCCCTCCCGATGACCCTCTTCCTATTCATCTTCTTCATCGTCCCGTTCGCGTTCATCGTCCTCTTCGCGGTCGACTACTACAACGACTACTACCAGGTCGCGGGGACCCTCGGATTGGACAACTTCCGCGCGGTGTGGATCCCGTCGACGGCAACCCTCTTTGGGAAGACGGCCCTGGCAGCCGGCGCGGCGACGGCCTTCTGCTTCGTCCTCGCCTACCCCGCGGCATACTACATCGCCTGGCAGCCCGCGCGGCGCCGCGAGCTCCTCGTCATGCTCCTCATCATCCCGTTCTGGACAAGCTTCCTCCTGCGGACGTACTCCCTCATGACGATCTTCGGGGAGAACGGGCTCGCGAACCAGGCTCTCGCGTACTTCGGCGTGCCGGCAGTCTTCGAGGTCCGCAACCTGTGGTCCGTCATCTGGGCCGAGACGTACACGTTCATGCCCTTCATGGTCCTCCCGCTGTACGCGACCCTCGAACGGATGAACCGGTCCGCGATCGAGGCCTCGTACGTACTCGGTGCGGGACCCGTGAGGACGTTCCTGAGGATCATCCTCCCCCTCTCCGTCCCCGGAATCCTCGCGGGGAGCCTCCTCGTCTTCATCATCGCCATGGGCGAGCTCGTGATCCCCGCCCTCGTCGGCGGCGTGGACGGAGGGTACCTCCTGGGCAACGCGATCGATGAGACGCACAGCCAGCTGCCCGGATTCGCGTCCGCCCTCGGAGTCCTATTCATGCTCATCGTCTTCGCGGTGTCGATCGCGTACATCCGGTTCGTCGGACGCGGGGGGCTTCGGCTGTGAAGATCGGGCGGGCCATCCTCGCGGGATACGTCGCCTTCTTCTTCGCCGCCCTGTACACGCCCATCGCGGTCCTCATCGGCTTGAGCTTCAACGAAAGCCGGATCGTATACGTGTGGACGGGCTTCTCGACGCGCTGGTACGGCAGCGTCCTCGAGAACGAGGCGTACATGGGGGCATTCGGGAGGAGCCTCTGGATCGCCCTCCTCACGACCCTCCTGTCCGTGGCCCTCGGGAGCTTCGCGGGAATTGCCGTCGCTCGGCGCCCCCCGCAGCGGTGGTCCCTCGCCTGGGACGCCCTGGTCCTCCTCCCCCTGATCATCCCGGAGATCATCGAGGCCCTCGCGATTGCCCTGTTCTACCAGGTGACCGGAATCCCCCTGGGCGTGTGGGCGACGGTCATCGGGCACACCGTCTTCTCGGTGTCCTTCGTGGCCCTCATCGTCCGGGCAAGGATGGGGGACATGGGGCGGAGCTACGAAGAGGCGTCCATGGTCCTCGGGGCGAATCGCATCCAGACCTTCACCCAGGTCGTCCTGCCCCTCGCGGCCCCCGCGATCGTGGCCGGCGCATTCCTCGCGTTCGCTGCCTCCTTCGACGACGTGGTGAAGTCAGGCTTCACGACGAGCGCGACGGACCGGACGTTGCCCCTCCTCGTGTTCTCCGCGGCCGCGAAAGGCGGAATCTCCCCGCAGCTCAACGCACTCGCGGCGATAATGGTCGCGATCAGCCTTTCGGCGGCCTTCGTCCGGACCCTCGCGGAGCGGCGGATCAGTCGCTCGTGAGAGGGAACATCCGCACGGTCTCGAGGTCGAGGCCGAGCTCCAGGCGCGTGCCGATGGACAGCCGCCCCGCGGACCGGCCCTCCGCGAGGGCCGTCACACGCAGCCGCTCTCCAATCCGCACGGCGACGAGGGCCGTCGTGCCGCGGAAGACGACATCTTCGACCGTGCCCGTCCACCGGACCTCCCGGCCCTCGGCTCCGGTCCCTGTCTGAATCGCCTCCGGTCGGACCGAGACGATCACGGAGGCGCCTTCGGGGGCCTGGAGGTCTGCGGCGGCCTTCACGTGGACGTCGGGCGCGAGCTCCACGGAACCACCGCGGACCGTCCCTTCAAGGAGGTTTGTCTCGCCGATGAAGTCCGCGACGAAGGGAGTCTTCGGGCGGTAGTAGATCTCGTCGGGAGAGCCCTCCTGCTCGACCCGGCCTCGGGCCATCACGGCGATCCGGTCCGACATGGCCATCGCCTCGCCCTGGTCGTGGGTCACGAAGACGAACGTGGACCCGACTTGACGATGGATCCGCTTGAGCTCGAGCTGCATCTGAAGGCGGAGCTTCAAGTCCAGGGCGCCCAGGGGCTCGTCGAGGAGGATCACGGAGGGCTGCGTCACGAGGGCGCGGGCGAGGGCCACCCGCTGCTGCTGGCCGCCGCTCAGCTGGGTGATCCGCCGCGACTCGAGTTCCTGGAGGCCGACGAGGGCGAGATACTCCCGGACCCGGCGCCTGGTTTCCTTCGGGCCTACCCGCCGGATGCGAAGGCCGTACGCGACGTTCTGGAACACGCTGAGGTGAGGGAAGAGGGCGAGATTCTGGAAGACCATCCCGAGGTTCCGCTTGTACGGCGGGACGTCGTTGACCCGCTGTCCCCGGAGCCGAACCTCCCCGGAGTCCGCGGCCTCGAGCCCCGCGATGATCCGCAGGGTCGTCGTCTTCCCGCACCCGCTCGGCCCGAGGAGGGAGAAGAAGGAGCCCCTCGGGATCGACAGGCTCACGTGGTCGACTGCGACCGCATCCTTGAAGCGCTTCGCGACATCGACGAGCTCGATGTCCGGGGGCTCGCTCATGGGGTTCCTCGGGCGAGTCGTCGCGACCGCGACGGCAGGGCTTAAGCCTGTGCCCTAGGCCGACATCACGTTCTGCCAGAGGGTGTTGAGGGCCTCGTTCTCGGCCACCGTACGGGCCCGGAACTGCTGCATGAGGGGACCGCGGTCCGGATTGTCGGTCGTGTCCGTGAGGGGGTTGATGTCCGGCAGCGTGAGGACGTGGGGCAGGATCATCCCAAAGGGCTCCCCCGAGGCGTTGTACGCGGCCTGGCTCTTCGGACCCCCGTTCAGGGCCATCCGATTCGCGATCATGTAGTTCCGGAACATCGCGAGGACGGCCTGGTTCGACGCCTCCCACATGGAGTTGATGAAGGCCATCGCCGTGTCCCGGTGCGGCGCATTCCTCGGGATCACGTAGTTATCCGTCCAGAGATGCGCCCCTTCGTTCGGCACGGTGTACGTGATCTCGGGCTTCGGGACCGTCTCCCGTACGAACAGGACATCCCCGCTCCAAGCGTGGGACGCGTGGAACTGATCCGTCGACAGGCCGTCGTAGTACGTCGTCGCGTCCGCGAAGTCCGCAAGATAGGGCTTCACGTCGATGAGGAGCGCCTCAATCTCCGCGAGGGCGGCCTGGCTCAGGTCGTTCACCCCTCGTCCGAGGTAGATCGCCGCGGCCGCGACGGCCTCGTCCCGGTCCCCCTGGACTGTGAACGTCCCGGCGTGGCTGCGCAGGACGCTCCCGGGGCTGGTGTCGAACAGCTTGGTCCACGTGTTCATGGGCCCGTCCGCGCCGAGGAGCGTCTCGTTCCAACCGATCCCCGTCGTCCCCCAGAGGTACGGCAGGCTGTACTCATGGGCCGAATCCCAGGGCGTCGGGAACGTGTTGTCGAGGAGGTCGATGTTCGGGATGTAGTCGTGGTTCAGCTGCTCGAGCTGGTTGAGCTGGATCGCTTCCTGGACCGCGTAGTCCGTCATCACGAGGATGTCGAACCCGGCCTGATTCCCCGTTCGGAGGACGTCCCGGAACGAGTCCTGGGTCTCCGCGGTCTCGTCGTAGTTGACGACGACCCCGAACTTCCGCTCGAACTCGTCCAGGAGCGCGTAGTTCGTGTAGAGGGACCAGTTGAGCATCGCGATGTTCGCCGACAGTTCCGGAAGGTTGTAGATGCTCGTAATCGCGCTGAGCCTCCGGTTCAGGCTGTCGACCTCTCCTTGCCGGGAGCCGGTTCCCCCGAGCCACCCCAGGGCACCCCCGACGGCCAACCCACCCGCCGTGAAGATCCCTATCTTCAGCGCGTCACGGCGGCTCACTTCCTCCGGTCCCTCGTCTGGCGTCTCCGCCACTGACCCCACTCCGAACCCGCCGGAACGCGAGCTTGGCTCTTAATGCTTCCGAATTCGGACGGGACGGGGGTTGTCCTAGCGTTCGTTTCGGGCCGCCTACCGCGCTACACGAGCAGGGGCACGAGGACGAGGGTGATCGTCGACAGGAGCTTCACGAGGATGTGGAGGCTCGGGCCCGCGGTGTCCTTGAACGGATCTCCCACCGTGTCCCCCACGACGGCGGCCTTGTGGGTCGGGCTGCCCTTCCCGCCGAGGTTCCCCGCCTCGATGAACTTCTTCGCGTTGTCCCACGCCCCGCCCCCCGTGTTGAACACGAGGGCCATGAGGACGCCCGCGATCGTCCCGACCATGAGGGTCCCGCCCAAGGGCTCCGCGGCCCTCAGGCCCGGCGTCACGACCGCGAACCGGAAGATCAGTCCGACGGCCACGGGCGTGGCCACG
>DATEUA010000111.1:0-9116 GCA_035283405.1 Thermoplasmata archaeon
CAGGTCGACCTCTGCGTACGTCCGCCACCCGAGGGCGATGAGTCCGGATTCGTCCTCGAACAGGTAGCCGCTCCGCACGAAGGCGTCCACGAGGGTCTCCGTACGCCAGCGGCCGAGCTTCTCCGCAACGAGGTCCTCGAGGTCTTCCCGGGGGACGCGTCCCTGCTTCGCAAGCACGAGGGCAAGGCATGCCGCGAGCCCGGCGAGGCTGTCGATCCGCCATCCCGCGAGTCGCGCCTCCGCCGGTTCCAGGGTCCCCTTCAGCACGGCGAGGTATCGCACGCCGCCTTCCTCGACGACCCCCGGGTCCGTGACGGGCTTCAGGGTGAGATCGAGGTCCCCGAGGACTTGGTCCACCCTCGTCAGGACCGCATCCATGTCCCGCCCCAGGCGGTTCCGGAGTTCCCAGTCTCGCACCCCGGGCCGCCGGCCGCGGCGGAACAGGAGGAGATGCAGCGCCCGCCGGACCTTCTCCGGGGGTGCAGGGGCTACGGCGGGATCAGCCACGGGTCGTCCCTCCGAAAGGTACGACGAGGCTCCGAGACCCCTCCCGATGCGTGCGCTCGACGCGGGGGCGCAGGTGCAGATCCGCGTCGGCTCCGTCGAGGTCCACGTACCCGTACGTGACGAGGAAGCTGACGCCGTACGCACGTCGCACGGTGTCCTCGAAGGACGGTCGGCGGACGAACGACCAGTAGGGCGTCGGTCCCAGCGCCTTCAGCTCGTCCCAGAGGGTCCCGAGGCGCGCGAGGAACCCCTCCCGCGACAGGATGCCCAAGCGGGCGAGCTCCTCGTCCGTGATCGTGGTCGGAGGTGGCGGGCGCAGGACGTCCGCCTGGCGCCGGTCGGCCCAGGACGGCATCGCCTCCCAGTATCGGAGGGCGAGTTCCACGGCGGGCAACGTCAGCTGCTCCAGCTCCACCGCAGGATGCCACGTCGCGAGGAACGCGGTCGCAAGTGCCCCCGCCGGCAGTCGAGCGATCTTGTCCGCGAGCATCTGTGGATCCGCGAGGAAGAGGCTCGCCTCGTACTCGATCCGGGACGCCTGGACCTGGAGGACCCGGGAGAGGGCGTTCAGGACCTTCGCGTCCATGGTGAGGTCATCGAAGCTTTCCCACCCCTCGAAGTACTCCGAGGCCGTCGAGAGGGCCCTCGCCACATCCACGTCGAACGCGGGAGTCCGGTGCTCGGCGACCGCGCGGCACTTCGCGAGGAGGTCCCTCAAGCGGCGCCGGCCGTCGACGACGGAGGGCAGTTCATCGCCTCCGCGACACGACAGACTTCCCGCCCACGTTCTGCACGACGAGGACGTTCACGTCCCGCGGAGGCGTGACTTGGCCCGGGGTGATCGCGACGTACTGGACCCCGTTCGCCGCTCGGGCGCTCGCTATGATGACCTTTGATACGAGCTCGCGATTGTGCGGGTCCAGATGCACGTCGAATTCGTCGATCGCGCGGACCGGGGACGTGGCTCGTCGCTGGAGGGCAAGGAGGAACGCGGTGAGGGCGATGGACCGCTCCCCGCCGCTCTGCGCGAAGCTGTCGAGGGCCTTCGGTTCCGTCCCCCGGAAGCCCACGAGGATTTCGAGCCCGATCCGCTCGACCTCACGTGCGTCCGTAAGTCGGACTTCCCCGGATCCTTCCGCCTCGGTCAGGAGGTCGTTGTAGTCGCGGTTGATGTCCGTGAGGAGGCGCCCGATGACCTCGCGCCACTTATCCATCCGCCTCGCGACTTCCGCGTTGAGGGTCCGGCGGTTCGCGGCAAGCTCGTCCGCTCGCGCTTGGAGCTTCTCGAACGACTCCATGTAGCCGCCGTACACCTTCTCGATGTCGTCGGAGAGGCCAGCGAGGGGTCCGAGCTCCTGCTTCACGGAGGCGATTTCCGGGTGCACCTCGCCGGCCTTTCGCGGGACGATCCGAGGTCCGAGCCGTTCCGCCTCCCCACGGAGCCCTTCGAGGTCCTCTCGCTCCTCCGAAAGCTGACCGTCGAGACGGCCGAGGTCCTCCGCCAGGATCGCCGCGCGGAATCGCAACACCTGGCCGTCCACCCTATGCTGGATGAGGGCTTCGAGGCCCTCCTCGAGAGACCGCTCGACGGTCTCGAGACGGGTTTCGAGCTCGCGGGCTCTCTCTTCGCCCTCCCTCGCACGTTCCTCCGCGCGGCGGGTCCGAGCGTCCAGGTCCAGCGCGGCGTTGGGTGGGAGGAGGTCACGGATCTCGGAGGACCATTCGGCCTCGGCCCGGGCGACCGCGAGGTCCTTCGCCGTCTCCAGGCGGTCCTTCTCGATGGCCTCGCGCTCGGAGCGCAGGCCCCGGAACAGGGCCTCCGTCGAACCGACCTGACGGTCCGCGGCCCGCGTGGCGTCCTCGAGCTCCGCGAGATCCTTCCGCGTCCCCTCGATCCGCGCACGCAGGCGTTCCACGGCGGCCTCCCGCGTGGCGACCTTTCCCCATGCGAGTTCTGCCTCGAGGTCCTGGAGGCGCGCGTCCAGGGTGCGTTTCCGCTGGAGCTTCTCGAATTCCTTCCGCCAGTGCTCGTACGACTGCTCCGTGCTCTGTAGGACCGCCGTGAGGGTCTTCTCCTCCTCCCCCGTCTTCCGAAGTCGGTCGAGGGCCTCGAGGACCTCGTCCCGGTACGACGCGAAGCCGAGGGCCTCTTCCATCATCCGAAGTTTTTCAGGCGCGGGGACGGAGGCGAAGCGGTGCACCATGAGCTGGTGCATGATGATGAGCATGTTGTCCGGGAAGATGCCGAGCCGCCGAAACGCCTCCGCGACCTCCTGCTTCGGGATCGGCCGGCCGTCGATCAGGTAGAGGTAGTCCCCGTTCGCCCGGAGGACGCGGGTCACGGTCACCTTCTCCTCCCGGGCATGGGGGAACAACCGGCCTCCTTCCGGGGTCGCGTTGTCGAGGACGAGGGACACTCGCGCGCCGTCCGTGCCCCAGCGGATCAGGTCGCTGAGCCGCTTCGAACGCTCCGTGTGAGCCTGGCCGAGCACGAGGGAGATCCCGAGCAGGATCGACGACTTCCCGGATCCGTTCGGACCCACGATGAGGTTCAGTCCCGGGCCGAGGGGGACGAAGGCCGATTCGTACGACATGAAGTTCTGGAGCTCGACGCCATGCAGCAAGGTGGGCGCGAACCGCGGGGCCCCCATAAAAGGATGCGCGGGGGAGCCGCGGACCGCTCACGTCGTCTCGAGGGACCCGAGGAACGACTTCGCGAAACGCTTCTCCGCCATGACCGCCGCGTATCCGTCGTCCCCGATCCGCTTGCGAGCGGCCGCGAACTCAGAGGCCTGCGCGAAGTGGTCGTGGATTTTCCCCTGGTTGAGGACGAGGCGGTCCTCCGGCTCGAAGAAGTCCTCGAGAGCCTTCCCCTTGCAGACGGCGCACCGGCACCGCAGCCTCGACCCGTACTCGCGCTCGTATTCCCGCCACTTGAAGATCCCCCACCCCGCGGGGTCGAAGAAGTTCACCTTGTCCTTCTTCACGGGCGCCGGAGGCGGAGGCACGATCCACCGCGAGACGCTGTCCACCCCGAAGTAGGGAAGGACCATCGCCTGCGAGGTGGGGAGGCGTCCTCCGAAGGAGACCTTCGGGGGGACCTGGAACGCATGGACGAAGACGTCCGGGTGTTGCTCCTTGAACTCCTCCACCGCGCGCATCGTCTGGTACGGCAAGGACCGCGGCATGTCGAGTCCGAACGCGCGCGCACCCCGCTTGAACAGGCCCTCGAGGATCGCCTTCGCGTCGTCCCGACTCGCGCCCCCTGGGACGACGGGCATCAGGGCGGCGTCGACCTTGCGCTTCTTCGCCCAGGCCTTCGCGAAATCGAAGGCGCGGACGAGATCCTCCGAGGACGGGGAGGAGCCGTACTGGATCGTGATCGCGGCGAAGTCATGGAGCATCTGGAGATCGAGGAACGACCGGAGGGGTTCCGCGTCCTCGTAGGTCACGGACCGGAACGCGAGCTGCAGGAGCCTCGCGGCTCCGGGCAGCGACTTCGCGTCGCGGGCAACCCCCTCCGCGAAGCGCCGCCAGGGTTCCTCTTCCTTCGTCGCGGCTTTCGCGAGTTCCGGGGTGACGAGCCGGCCCACGACGAGGACGGGGCTCTCGATGGCGAGCGACATCTTCGTCGCCTTCGCCGCGCGGACCTCGCTCGACGTCGGGATGCGGGTCGGAAGCTCGAGCGTCCGGCCCTGGACCTTGAGCGTCCCGGAGGCCGCCGCGGAGGTCTCGTCGGAAGCATCGACCTTGAGTTCCATCCGGCCCCCGTCGGCCCATCGCCTCCCCCCCGCTAAAACGTTTCCGCCCCCGCCGGGCGGAAGGGTGAAAGCCCGTTGGTCGCCTTCGGGACCGTGGACCTCGCGGCCCTCGTGGAGAAGGACATCGCCCTCACGGAGCGGGCCCTCGCGAAGCTCGCCCTGGCCGCGCCGAGACGCTCGCATCTGCGGAAGGTCGCGGAGGACTTTCTCGAGATGGCCCGTGCGTACTACGAGGACGCACGACATTTCCGCGAGCGCGGAGACCTCGACAAGGCGTTGGCGAACATCAACTACGCCCACGGCTGGCTCGACGCAGGAGCGCGCCTCGGCCTGTTCGACGTGGGTGAGGACGACCGACTGTTCACCCTGAGCGAATGACTCACAGCACCCGGGCCCCTTCGTTGTCGATCTCGCACTTCAGGATCGTTCCGGACTTCATGAGGAGGGTGCCCAGGTGGTCCCGGTGTCCGGCGGCGAAGACCGAATTGCCCAGCATCGCCATCGTCGCCCGACCGAACATGCGGCTCGCCCGAATCACGTCCATGAGCGGGCGGTTCGCGAGGCCTGTCTCCTCCGCGAAGACGTTCCCCAGGTCGAAGAGCCGCGCCAGACTGGGCGCGGGAGCGAAGTCCGCAATACACCGGCTTCCAACGCGATTGATCGCCGAGACCTTCGCCACGTCGCGGAGGATCGTCCTCGTCGGCATTTCGGGTCCGAGGACCGCTAGGAGGAGGTCCTCCCTCACCTCGGTCTTGCGGACGACCGCGTGGCCGGGCGCGCCGGGCTCCAGGCGAAGGTCCATGCCCCCGAGGGAGGCCGGGACGACGTCTCCGAGACCCGTGAGGCTCTCGACTTCCGCGACGTGGGCCGCCGTCACGAGATCCTCTTTCGGGCGGCCGAGGCCAAGGGCATCGTCGAGGGCGAGCGTCGTGCTCAGGGCCGCCGCCGCGCTCACACCGAACCCCTGGGAGACGGGCAGCGGACTTTCGCTGAGGATCTTCACCTCGTACCGGCCATCCCCCAGGATTGCCGAGGCGGCGCGCCGGGTGACTTCCGCCTTCGCGGGCTTCCCGTTCACGAAGACATCGAAGGACGGCCGCGAGGCCTCTCGGACCCGCGCGACGGTTCGTACGCCTAGATCGAGAGACAGGCCGGCGCCCCGGGACCCCCTTCGGCGTGGGTCCTCGTGATCACATACTTCGAAAAAGGCGGTCACGTGACCAGGGCAGAATGCCTCACCCTGGAACACCATGCACGATAGCGCTCCAGATGCGCTCGGCGGCCAAGTCCTTCCCTCCCTCGAACGCCTCGGATCGACCTTTCCGATCGTAAATCACGATCGCCGTGTAGGCTCCCTTCACCTTCCCGACGTCGTTCGCGACGACGAAATCGAGGTCTGCCTCCTTCAGGAGGGCGAGGGCCTTCTCCTTCAGCTCTGCCGGCCGAACCCCGGCCTCGGCCTTGAAGCCGACGAGGGCGTCCTTCGTGTGCTTTCGGAGGGTCGTGAGGATCTTCGGCGTGGGTTCCAGCTCCAGGGAGACCGGCCCCCTCCGGCTCGGGATCTTGCCCGCCGTCTTGCGCGGAGCGAAATCGGAGATCGCCGCGGGCACGACGCAGATGTCCGCCTCCACCCCCGCCGCGAGCTTGGCGAGCTCCGCCGCCGTCTCGAACCGCTTGGCCTCGATCCACGGCGGCACGATCGCTTCGTGCCGGCCGAGCCACACCTCGAGGTCCGCCCCGCGCTCGTACGCGGCCTTTGCGAGTTCGAGTCCCGTGGCCCCCGTGGATCGGTTCGTGACGACCCGGACGTCGTCGATCGGTTCGGCCGTGGCACCCGCAATCACGAGGACCCGCTTCCCCTCGAGGTCCCTGGGTCCAAGGAGCCGCACGGTCCGCGCGACGATTGCCTCCAAGTCGGCCATCTTCGCCTTGTCTTCCTCCCATTTCGGATCGATGAACTTCACCCCGAGGTCTCGGAGCCGCCGGACGTTCGCGACGACGAGGGGGTTTTTCATCATCGTCTCGTGGGCCGCCGGAGCGACGAGGATGGGGATCCCCGTCCCGAGGGCGTTCACCGCGTACGTCGTGACGGTCGTGTCGTCGATCCCGGTCGCGATCTTGGAAATCGTGTTCGACGTGGAGGGCGCGATCAGAAGGAGGTCCGCCTTCCCACCCTTGCCGCACATTTCGAGGTACGACATCGACCCGTCGAGTTCCGTGACGACGTCATGGCCCGTGGCGAACTGCAGGGCGTTCGGATGTACGATGGACGACGCGGAGGAGGACATGACTGCGTGCACGTCGGCTCCGTGACGGATGAGCTCGCGCGCAAGCCTGACACATTCAACGGCCGCGATGCTTCCCGTGACCCCGAGCACGATCGTCTTCCCCTGGAGCTTGAGGCTCTTCGTGCCACGAATGCGGTCCGCCGGATGCATCGCGTGTCGATTCGTGGATGGCGGCTTATACCTATGGTCCATGGGTCGTGCCGGAGGTTCCGGTACCGTTAAGGGGCGGCACGCGATGACCTGTCGAGGGATGTCCGCGCAGCCCCTAGGCGGCCCACCCGCGTATACGCCATCTGTTCAACCTGTCGTGCCGAGTCCGCCGTTCCCAGCGAGGCCGCAGGGCGCGTTTCTCACCATGGCTACCGGTATCCTACTCGGCGTCGCGGTCTTTGTCGGCCTGCTTGCCTACCACGCGGTCTTTCTGATCCCTGCTCCGACGCCGTCGTACGTGACGATCACTCCGGAACGCCTCGCTTACCAGTCGCTCATCCTGGGCCTTGGGATGGTGTCCGCTCTGTTCATGGACATCGCAGTGGGCGCGAGCGTCGCCTTCGCTTGGTTCGCGACCGCGCGGGAAGGCACTTCCGACGCAGCTCGACGCGGCTTTCTGACGTTCGCGGCGATCTTCCTGGCCGTGTGGCTCGTGATCTCCTCCTTCATGTTCACCGCCTTCCGGTCGTTCTACTGGTTCTGAGGCCGTGGGCCCGGGCCAATCTTTAACCCAGCAACATGGTTAGCGGGCTCGGCTCGCCGATGGACTACGAGGCCACCCTTCAAGAGCTCTACCGTCTCGAGCGATTCGGGATCAAGCTCGGTCTGGCCAATGTTCGCCGCCTTCTCTCCCTTCTCGGAGACCCGCATCGAGGGCTCCGGGCCGTCCATGTGACGGGGACGAACGGGAAGGGCTCCGTCGCGACGTACACCGCGTCGGCCCTTCGTGCGGCGGGCTACCGGGTCGGGCTCTACACGTCACCTCATCTGGTCCGATTCAACGAGCGCATCCGCGTGGACGGGGAGCAGATCCCCGACGAGGATGTCCTGCGCCTCTGGCAGGGAATGCAGCCCGCGGTGCAGGCGATGTCCGGCAGCGGCCGCAAGGACCACCCCACCTTCTTCGAAGTCACGACCGCGATGGCGTTCCAGTACTTCCGCGAGCACCGCGTGGACATCGCCGTCGTGGAGGTGGGGATGGGCGGTCGCATGGACGCGACGAACGTGATCGACGGTGCCGTCGCCGTGATCACGCGGATCGGTCTGGAACATACCGAGCATCTCGGCAAGACGATCCGGCGGATCGCGCGAGAGAAGGCGGGGATCATCAAACCGGGTGCACGGGCCGTGTCGGTCGACCAGGAGGCGCTGCCCGTGATCGAGGCTCGGTGCACCGAGGTCGGGGCCCATCTGACCGTCGTGGGACGCGACGTGGCCTCAACGTCCATATCCAAGGACCTCCACGGCCAGCACATCGAGGTGGGCGGATCGTTCGGGACTATCCTCGTGGAGACGTCCCTCCTCGGGGACTTTCAGGTGGAAAACGTTGGACTCGCCGTGGCGGCGCTCACCGAGCTGCGCGCAAAGGGAATCGAGATGCCCGACCGCGCGATCGTGGAAGGGGTCCGGGCCGCGCGATGGCCCGGGCGGCTCCAGGTCGTCCGGGAGCGTCCGTGGGTCGTCGTCGACGGAGCCCACAACAGTCCCGCGATCCAGGCCCTGGCCGCTTCGATCCGCGGACTGTTTCCCGGCCGCCGGATCCGCGTCGTCACGGGGATCCTGAACGACAAGGACCTCGGTGCATTCGCCGACGCTCTCGGGCCGATCGCGGAACGGGTGTACGCGTGCCGACCGAGGACCCACCGCGCGTTCGAGCCAGAGGAAGTCGCCGCTGCGTTCCGCCCGCGCACGGACGCCGTCGTCGTGCGGCCCGTCGGCGACGCGGTGGACGCGGCCCTCCGCGAGTCCCGGCCGGAGGAAGTCGTCCTCATTACAGGTTCCATCTACACCGCGGGGGAGGCCCTTGAGCACCTCAACGCGCGCCCGTGACCGCACCGGTTTCATCCTGCGGGACCTGACCCGCCGGTACCTTCCGTCGCGGGACCTCCACGAAGGGGAGACCGCCCTCGCGAAGATCACGGCGGAGCGGGAGGATCCGTTCCTCGTCCTCATCTCGACGATCCTGTCCCAGCGCACGCGGGACGAGATGACGGAGAAGGGCTCCGCGCAACTGTTCGCGAAGTACGACACGCCCTCAGCGATCGCCCGCGCGCCGACAGAAGAAGTCGAGCGGCTGATTCGTCCGGTCGGCTTCTACCGCCAGAAGGCGATCATGATCCGAAAGGTGAGCCAGGCCCTCCTCGACCGATACGCGGGGGAGGTCCCCCGGACGTACGAGGAGCTCATCGAGCTTCCTCAGGTCGGTCCGAAGACCGCGAACTGCGTGCTCGTGTACGGATTCGGAGAGCCGCGCATTCCGACGGACACGCACGTGCATCGGGTGAGCAACCGCCTGGGCCTCGTCCGGACGAAGGCCCCGGAGGCGACGGAACAGGCCCTGATGCGCCTT
>DATEUA010000112.1:0-7938 GCA_035283405.1 Thermoplasmata archaeon
CACGAAAGGGAATGCGGTCGCGCAGGCCCTCGCGGTCGAGTCGATTCGAGACGTGCTCGGTCGCCTCCCTGTGAACGTCCGCTTCTTCATCGACGGAGAGGAGGAGAGCGGAAGTCCGCATCTCGCGGCGTTCGCGGATGCACATCCGGATCTGTTCCGGGGTCTCGGCGCAACGATTGAGGCGGCGGGCCACACGATGCAAGGCCGTCCGATCATGACCCTCGGATCGAAGGGAGTCCTCGGGGTCGAGCTGGAGGTCCGGACCGCCCGGGTCGACCAGCACTCCGGAGGCGGAACGGTCCTGCCGAACGCCGCGTGGAGGCTTCTTGCCGCCTTGCGGTCCCTCCGCTCGGATTCGGGGAGGGTCCTCATCCGAGGGTTCGAGGACGGCATCCCTCCGCCGGAGGAGGAGATGCTCCGATTCCTCCGGAAGGCCTCGTTCGACCCCGCATCCCTCAAGGAGGCCTACGGGGTCCAGAAGCTCCAAGGCGGCCGGACTCCGTACGAGCTCCTGAAACGATACATCTATGGCACGACATGCACGATCAACGGGATCTGGAGCGGCTACACGGGCCCGGGGGCGAAGACCGTGAATCCTGCGGTCGCGCGGGCGAAGCTCGACCTCCGACTCGTGCCCGGTCAGAAGCCCCACGAGATCTACGAGAAACTCCTCGCCCACCTCCGGGAGAAAGGATTCGATGACGTCCGTGTCGAGAAGGACGCCGGGGCCTTCGAACCCGCCTCCACGCGGATCTCGGAGCGGATTGTCCAGGCGGTGCTCGCGGCGACGCGCGAAGTGTACGGGGTCGATCCGGACGTGTACCCGTGGTCGCCGGGGTCCTCGACGACGTGGTACTACACGCGGGTCGGGACGCCGGCGCTCCATCCGCCGGGCGTGGGATACATGGGGAGCCTTGCCCACGCGCCGAACGAGCACATCCGCCTCGAGGACGCGATGCGTTCGATGAAGACGATCGCTGGAACGCTGCTTCACCTCGAGCGCCCTTCCTGACCCGCTTGCCCATCGCGACGGCCGCCCCCTTATATCTCGCCGGCCTGTAGCCGCCCCCGTGCCGGAACCCCACCCGTTCCGACCTCGGGCGTTCCTCCTCGCGACGTGGTCCGTGAACGTGTGCATCAACGCGTTCTACATCTCCCCCGCGCCCGTCTTCCCGCAGATCATCGAGGACCTCGACATCAGCAAAGCCTTTGCGGGCTCCCTCATCTCGTTCTACCTTGTCTCGATCCTGCTGTTCCAGCTCCCGAGCGGGTACGTAATGGACCGCACGGATCCGAGGGACCTGATCGTCCTGTCCGGAATCGTCCTGCTCGCCCTCAGTGCGGCGATGACGGCGTTCCCGTCTCGAGACGCGCTCCTCGTCCTGCGGATCCTCGCGGGGATCCCGGTCGCGTTCATCTTCGCACCGTCCGCCTTCCTCGTCTCCAGGGCCTTCGAGCAGACTCCCGGACGGGCGGTCGGGCTCTTCCTTTCGGCGCCTCCCGCAGGGGTCGCAGCCGGGAACCTGCTCGCACCTTCGATCGCGCAGGCCTTCGGATGGCCGTGGGTCTTCGTCGCGTTCAACGTGCCCCTCCTCCTCGTCCTGCCTCTGTTCCGGCGGTTCGCCGCGTCCGTCCCCCCTCGGACCCACGAGGTCTTCGGCCTCTCGGACTTCCTCGCCGCCTTCCGCAATCGGGAACTCTGGAAGGTCGGCGCGGCGTTCGCCGCAAGCTACGCGGCGTACATCTTCTATGCGAGCTGGACGCCGACATACCTCACGGAATCGGGGATTGCGAGTGCGGCCCTGATCGGTCTCCTCGCGGCCTCGATTCCGGCCGCTGGGATCCTCTCGAGGCCCCTGGGAGGCCACCTCGCGGAGACGATCTTCTCCCGGGACAAGCGGCGGGTCCCGGCTCTCGGCCTCGCCGTCCTCGCCGGGGTGAGCGCCCTCGTCCCGTTCCTCGGCCTCACCGGTCTGCCGCTCCTCGTCGCCGCGGGCTTCTTCGCGCAGTTCCCGTTCAGCGTGTACTACCTGTTCTCCGCGCAGGTCCTCCCGCGACGATTCGGCGGGACCGCCTACGCATTCATGAACACGATCTCCCTCGTTGGGGGCGCAATGTCCCCCGGGCTCGCGGGGCTCCTCGCCGACGTGACGGGATCCTTCCTCGCCGCCTTCGCGATGATATCCCTCACCGCGCTCCTGGGGCTCGGGATCGTCCTCTCGGTCCGCGAGCGATGACTACCGCTCTCGCTCCAGCAGATCCGAATAGGAAGAGGCCATGAGGTCCTCGTCGGGGATCTGGAAGTACGTCTTGAGGGATTGCAGCTGCGCCCGGGAGGCCTCCTCCGTCTCATGACCGCTCAAGACCTTCTCGAACTCGATGAAACGCCCGAGGCCCTCGACCGTGTCGAGGTGGACCTGGACCCCTTGAAACATGTACACCTCCCGGGTCTTGCGGACCTCCGCCTTCGGAGGCAGAACCTTCGTCAGGATGGCGCGGACCGCCGCGGCGTCCGGAACGGATGCGAGGAGGACGCGGCTGGTCTTCACGCCGCCTTCGTCAGGCCGCTCGTAGTAGATGAGCTGGCCCTCGGGCTTCCCTGTGACCGTCCGGAGTTTGAGCCGCCGTGCCCCCAGACTGAAGTACGTGTCGACCTGGCGTATCGCCTCGAGTCTCTGGGAGCCTTCCAACAGGGCCCGCGCCTTCCCGAGGTCCTCGTACCGGGCTTTGAGTTCGACGAGGTCCTTCGAGCCGGGGGCCATGCGCGGGGGTAACCGCTCTGTAGAAGAAGCTTCCCGCGGCCTTACGAGTCCTTCGGGGAGAAGGCGTCCTCGACCATCCGCTCGACGCGCGAGGACGGAGCGCGTGGGGCCCGCGTTCGGGCGAGACGCTTCGCGGACTCGAGGTGGGCGTGCGTCCCCGCGACGGCGGAGTCCAGCTCGACGCGGTGCGCCCGGAGGCTCCGCTTGGCCTCTCGGAGCGCTCGGGCGTCGGCCAGGGTCGGGTTCGCCGCCGCGACTTTCAGCCTGCGGGCGATCAGGATGGTCCGGGCGAGGAACAGGCCGATCGCCGCCGGAATCACGAGCCACATGAGGTCCAAAGTATCACGTCGCCCCCTCGGGGGAACAGGGGGCGGTTCCGCGTTACGAGGCGGTTCTATTAAAAGCTCGTGGCGAAAACATCGTGCATCGTTCGAATGCGTGTGAACGCGAATCACGCAATCCTTTTGAACCCTCGTCAGGCGGACGGTTGTTACTGATAACGAGGTCACGCGGACCGGCTGAGCATCCGGACGACGAACACGAGGAGGAACAGGCCGGCGAAGGCGGCTCCTCCCCACGTGAGCAACCGAGAGAGCCGCTCGATCCGACGCCGGGACGCCGCGAGGTCTTCCGTCGAGAGAAGCCGATCCGAGATTGCGCGGATCTGGACGAGGACCATCCCGTCCAGTAGCGCGAACGCCGTGAGAAGCCCCACGAGGATGCCGAACTCCGCGGTGATCGCGAAATCGGAGGCGAAAAGCCCTGCGAGGACGAACAGCGCGTACAGGGGGGCCGTCCACCATACGAACGATCGCAGCCGATCCAAGCGGTCACGGAGCTCGGACGTCACTTCGCCTAAGGACGCGTCGACCCCCTCGCACAGGAGGCTGAGTCATCCGTTCGAGACTAGATATCCTTTGGGGAGACGCATCGACGGCATCGGGGGGTTGCCCGTGGTCGACGCTCTAGGCCAGCCTAGAAATCCGACTCGGTCTCGCGCGTCCTGCGTGGCCGCTTCGATTTCGGCTTAGGCCGGGAAGTCCGATAGAGCTGTTTCGCTTCCTCGAAGGCCTCCTGTCGCAGGGCTCCGGAGATCGCTTTCGTGGTGCCCTCGCGCGCCCGATCCAGGGGCTTGCGGTAGTAGCGGAGGGTGTCTCTCGCTCCTTCGATGTTCCCCGTCAGGGTCCCTCGCGCGGCTCGGAGCGACTGCTTGTGCGCGTCGAGAGACTGCTTCGCCTGTTCGAGGGCCCTCTGGTCCGCAAGGGTCGGATTCCGGGCGGCGGACTTGAGCCTCTTAGCCATGTAGAACACCCGGCCTGCGAAGATCGCGATCGCGAGCCCGATCACGACGAGCGGGTCGCGGAAGAGCTCGAGGGGTTCCATGGGGTCTTCGCACCGTCCGACGAGTATTCTCTGGGTGCGGTCGGCTGTGAACGTTCGCTACGTTCAGTACATACCCACCGGGGACCGGAGCCGACTCACGCCGTGTCCGTCTCGCGGTGATCGACCCGTCCGCTGTCGTGTGCAATCCGTCGGCTCCCGTGCCACCGGGTTCGCTCTGGATCCCTCGTACCACCGGCCCGTGCTGTCTGCACGGACACCTCCGTCCCTAATAATCCATTCGTCCCGCCAGAGCGGGTCCGCAACGTGCGTCTACCCGGGACGCGATTCACCTCTGGTGAAAACCATGATCCTGCTCTATGACATGGCATACAGCCCGTACTGCGCGAAGATCCGGAAGCTCATGGACTACAAGGGCCTCCGGTACCGCACGATCCCGGTGCCCTACCACGACAAGGAACGGCTCCTCAGGGACACAGGTCAGGACTACGTGCCTTTCCTGAGAGAGGGCCGCGTCGGCGTCCCGTTCCACCGCGCCGTGGACTACCTGGAGTGGACGAGGCGGAAGCCCAGCGCGTACCCGAACCGCACGAAAGGGGTCTGCAAGATCCTCGAGTCCTGGGAGTACGACTGGTTCGAGGACCGGGTGTGGGGTCTCGTCGCCCCCTTCCTCGAACGCCGATTCAAGGACCCCGTCGAACGATGGAACTTCACGGAGTTCTGGGAACGGATCTACGGCCCCTTCGAGGCGACACGTCGTAACCCGAAGCCGGTGTGGGAGTCGCTGCACCCCTCCTTTTCCCTCCTCGAGGCAAGCCTTCGTCCGAGGGACTATCTGGTGACGGACGCCCCGACCGCGTTCGACTTTGCAATCTACGGGGACGTCCACGCGATGGACTATGCGGGTGTTGAACTGCCGTCGCGGTATCCTCGGCTCCGAGGTTGGTACCGCCGAGTTCACGGAGTCCGAAGGACGTAGCTCGGCGGCCCGCGTTTCACTCAGGCATAGGACGTGATTCGTCGCTGCCCGCGGAGGTACCTCCGGAGCGCGCTCACGCGCCACCAGTTCGCGAGGGAAAGCCGCAGCCTCCGGCCAATCTCCGCTTCCGCCTCGTCTAGGTTCGCGAACCGCGCGGTCGGGCCCGCAAGGGCCTTCCGGGCGAGCTCCCGGTACCGCCACACTCCGAGCGGCACCCAGTCGTCGTACACCTCCATGCACACGATCGCCCCGGCTTGGCGGCCCCGCGAGGCGAGGTGCTCCAGGACCGGCAGGCGGGTCGCGTGGTATGCGCCGGCGATCTGATCCGGGTACGTCGTCCGGCCGCGGCTGAACTCGTGATCGTGGACGGGCGTCGGGTTCGCGGAGAGATTCCACGCCTCGAGGCCCTCGAACATGAAGGCCTGAGGGAACAGCAGGATCGCGACCGTGTTCGCCATCCCGGTCGCGCTGACGACCTCGTAGTCGGAGATCCACGGGCATCCCCGGACCTCTGCCTCGAGCCCCTTTCCGAGGATGTCGTCGACCGCGGTGATGGACCACTCTGTCGGCACAAGCCTGCGCCGGTCCTTCGTGCCCAACAGGCCGACGGAGAAGATCCGGGTGATGTGGCTCTGCGAGATCCCGTGGGCATAGAGGTCGGAGACCGCCTCTCCGGCCCGGAGGTCCGTATCCGAGACCACGTCGTCCACGCGGCGAGGGACGCTCGGATTCGTCGCAAGGTCGACCCTCGTGATGTCGGCGCTCGGACCGCTCGGGGGAGCCCGCGCGGAGAACGGGCTGACGAGGACCGGTCGCTTCGCGAGCCACATCTCCGTGTCGATCGGCTTCGAGGCCATCGCCGCCTCCTGGACCTTCGACAGGATCGGATCGGGGTTCCTCGCCTCGGAGACCCGCCGCGCGGCCTTTCCCCGGACGAGAGAAAGGCGGAACCGCAAGATCTGGGGGAGATCGTAGGCGAGCCAGCCTTCCGAGGCGTCGAGGACGGACGCGTCCTCGTCTCGGACCGGCGGCACGAGCGGCCCCGCGAGGACCCGCGGGTAGCCCCACGATCCGACGAACGACCCCGGCGGACTCGCCCCGAACAGATTCGTCGACCGGAGGTCCGCCCGGTCCTCGAACCAGGCACGCACCCCGCCAAGGTAGGGACAGATCGCCAGGCGGCATCGCTTGATGTCCCCGCGGCACACCCGACAAGCGATCTCACGGCGAATCTCTGACAGGCTCGCGCGGATGCCGTCCTCGGGTCCCGTCATCTCGAGAGGGAGAAGCCGTCGAGTGGCTTGACTATGCGGGCGAGGCCCCGGGCGCCACGGTCCCTGCGCCCTCCTGGACCGTCTCTTCCCAGCGCGTCGCGCAGCGCGGGCACACGTGGGTCCGGCTGTTCGACGCGTTGCATGTCGCCGGGCCGCAGGTGGGGCAGTGATGCTCCTTCGCCATCGTCCGGTCATCCAAAGAAACCGCTCCCTCATATCGTTTGCGGGGTAGGGTTCATCTCACTCGATGCGATGGGCGTCGCGGTGCGTTCATGGCGTCCCTTCCGCTCGGTCTCAAGCTGCTCATGGCAATCGTGATCGGAGTCAGCGTCCCCGAAGGGTTCGCGCTGCTCTTCGGACCGCCGGAGTTCTACACCCTGATCTGGGGCTGGTCCCTCACCGCGATGACCGCCCGCTTCACGGCGGGACTCTACCTCACCGTCGCACTGGGGTTCCTCATGGCGTGGCGCGCGGGGACCTGGGAGGCGGCCCGGATCCCTCTGGCGATGTTGTGGTCGTTCGCCCTCGTCGCCCTCGTGAGCGCGCTCCACATCCTGGGCACCGGGAACACGGCCCCGGCGGGCGGGCCCATCATCTTCCTCGACCGTCCCTTCACGGCCGTCTGGTTCTTCCTGTACGTCGTGTCCGTCGCAGGCGGACTGTACTACCACCTCGGCTACGCTCGAAAGATCGGTGCGAAGCCGTTCTAGCGCGAATTCGGCTCCTCGGACGGCGGAGTCTTCGAGACCCCGTACAGCGCGTCCCGATTCGCCTCGAGCTGCTCCACGGCCCGGCCCAAGTACTGAGCGGCCGTGACGACCGCCACGCCGTTCTCCTTCCCCACTGCCACGACTTGGGCGATCCGGTCGACCCAATCCCGGTCCCTAAGGAGGTGGTGATCCACGATGAGCGTCCGGATCCGGGTGGTTCGGAGGATCCGGAGGAGGTTCGCGATCGATTTCCTCGCCTCGGCCGCCGGGTAGTTTTCCGGCATGTGGGTCATCGGGCCGTCGACGTACAGGACCGTCGGATCGGAATCGAGGATGAACGCGAGATGCGCCTTCAGGGGCGGACCGAGGACGTCGGACGTGTGCACGAACACCTCCCCGCCCTGCGCAATCCGCGTCATGACGACGTATCCGAGCTCGTCCGTGTGGCCGTGCGGGACCGCCGGGGAGAAGGTGAGTTCCGTTCCCCCGAAGTCCACGTCGTTCCCGTCCGCGACCTGGATCTCCTTCGGGTAGGACTTGAGGGCGCGAACGAAGGCGCCCGCCCGCTCCCGCTGGCTCGCGTTGATGTGAAATTTGCCATCTTTGAGGAACGCGGTCTTTCCGCGGAAGATCGACGGCGCATCGGGATTGTGATGGTCGTAGTGGTAGTGGCTCACCGTAAGCACATCGGCCCGCTTCGCCGCATCGCGGATGCTGCGCCACAGAACCTTCTGCCGTTCCTCTTCCGTCGGATGCGGGGGCAGGCCGTAGCGTCGCGGTCCGAGCCGCACGCTCGGGTCCAGGAGGACGACCACATCCGGCGTCTCCACGAGGGTCGCCATGGACCGCGCGCCAAAGCTATCCGCCGCGAG
>DATEUA010000113.1:0-2598 GCA_035283405.1 Thermoplasmata archaeon
GGAATCGCGACGCATCTTCTCCTCGACCGGATGTGGGAGCAACCCTGGGTATTCGTGTGGCCCGCCCTCGGCGCGACGTTCCCGTCGGACGGCGTGAACCTGTTCAACATACTCCGCGTCCTCGTGGAAGACCCGATCGTCCTCGGGGGGGAGATCGTCGGGGTCGTCGTCCTCGTCCTGTTCGCGAGGACCCAGGGGATCCGTTCGTGGTCGGCCCTCCGAGCGTTCCTGAGGAATGGACACCCGCCGACCGTCGCGCACAATCCATGACCGCCTCAGGATCGGCGAGGCACGCGTTCCCCACTTTTGTAAACGACAACCCCTAAGACGCACGGATGCGTCGAAGGGCCGATGGACGCGGCGACCGTCGAAGAGGCCTATCGGCTTTTCACGACCACGGTGGGCCTCATCACGACGAATGGATCGAGGGGCCCCAACGTGATGTCCGCGGAGTGGACGTTCAACGTTTCGTATGAGCCATTCCTCATTGCAGTCGTCCTCGAGGCAGGCGAGGCGACGTTCGAGGCGATCCGTGAGACGAAGGAGTTCGGAGTGAGTATCATCTCCGAGGAACACGTCACGGCGATGGGGTTCGCCGGGCACTTTACACATCACGACACGGACAAGCTGTCGAGCGATCTCTTCGAGACACAGCCCGCGAAGAAGATCCGCGCGCCGCTCATCAAGGACGCGGTCTTGACCGCGGAATGCCGCCTCGTCCAGGAAGTCCCGACGGGGGACCACGTGACGTTCATCGGGGAGGTCGTCGAGCTCTCCGTGGACCCGTCGAAGCGCCCCGTCGTCCTGCACCGGGGACCCCATCGCCTCGGGAGCCGGATCGAGCGACCCGTGACCATCGCACTTGCGGTGACGCCCATGGCTGCCGCGAGAGGACGTGAGGTGACCTTCGCGGGGGAGTTCACGTTCCGACCGGCCGCGGGCGACACGGTCCACGTATCCGTCACGGGACTCGACGGGCGGGAGATCGTCCGGGCCACGGTCCGGACGGACGGCGGAACGATTTTCCAGACCACGGTGCGGATCCCAGACGACGCGCCAGCAGGACGGTACGAGGCCATCGCGCAGTTGGGCGACGCCTCGGGTCGGGCCCACCTCGAGATACTCTGACCCGGTCCCCTCCCCCGGCTCGCGAGACCCGTTTGTCACTTATGTAAATGAAAATGTTCATAATTCAATATCCCGTTCCTCCTTCCGTGGCCGCCGAGGAAGCGAACCCCGGCTCCCTGGACGCGGGCTTCTCGTCGACGAAGAAGCGGATCCTGCTGATCCTCAAACGAGCGGGCGAGACGTCCCTCGGCGATCTCGCCTCGGCCCTGGGGATCTCGAAGATGGCGACCCTGCGCCACCTGACGATCCTGGAGACAAAGGAACTCGTCGAACGATCCACGAAGTCCTCCGGCCGCGGGCGGCCGCGCGCGTTCTTCCGGCTCACGGACCGCTCCGCGAACCTGTTCCCGCACGCGTATGCGCAGATGACGGTCGCGGCCTTGGACTTCATCGACGAGAGACTCGGGTCCGAGGCGGTGGTCGAGCTGCTCGAGGCCCGGGCGCGTCAGGTGTACGACCGGCATCACGCGAAGTTCGACGGGAAGGACCTCCGCGACAAGGTCGCCTTGCTCGCGCAGATCCGCGACGAGGAAGGGTACATGGCCGAACTCGGAACCACGCGCCGAGGAACGGTCGAGATGCTCGAACACAACTGCCCGATCGTCGCGATTGCCGGAACCTACGGGGAGGCGTGTTCCGTCGAGAGGGCGCTGTTCGAGAATCTCCTCCATGCGGAGGTCGACACGACCCATCGGGTCGTTGCAGGAGCCCCCGTCTGCCGGTTCCTGATTCGGAAAAGGGAGGGGCCGTGACACAGGAGGGGCTACGGGAATCCTGCTCAAGAGGGAACGGACGGGACGAACGAGGTGACGACGGATGACAACAATCTCGAAACTTGAGGAACTGCTGGTCGTGGAGCGAATCCACGCGGGACACTTCGAGGAGTGGGCCGAGCGCGCAACCGATCCGACCGCGAAGATGGTATTTCGTCTTGCGGCCGACAAGGAGAAGAACCATGTGGGCTGGGTCGAACTCATGATCGAGCTGGCGAAATCCAAGCGCGGCCGGGATCTCGGCGTGACGCGCGGGGAGCTGGAGTACTGGGTCGAAGACGAAGGGAGCGAGGCCGCGTCGTACGAGCGGCTCGCGGCACGCGTCAAGGAACCCTGGGTGAAGGCGGCTCTCACTCAGATGGGCCATGACGAGGAGACGAACGCACGACTCCTCGAGGGACTCCTGAAGACCGACGCGTGAGCGGATGCCCGCTGACGCCACGAGGACCGGCTACCGCGAGGCAATCCGCCGCTTCCAGCGGAACGCGAAGCTGTACCTCATCTACTCCGCCCTGAGCAGCGTGAACTCGAGCATCTTCCTCGTCGCCTTCGCGTTCTACTTGGAGGAATTGTACAACCCGACGGGGAACCCCGCGGCGACCGTTCGGTTCCTCGGCGTGCCGATGCTCGTCCCCGCGTTCATCGGGGTCGCGTTCGGGGCGCAGGCGATCGCCCACGGCGCGAACTCCCTTCCGTC
>DATEUA010000114.1:0-29405 GCA_035283405.1 Thermoplasmata archaeon
CAGCCACGTGAGGCCCCAGTCGTCGCGCGGCACGCCGTCGATCAGGATCGTCGCCGCGACGGCGGGGTTCGTCGTCACGCGCAGCTCGCCCATATTGCTGGGCCCAGGAGCGTTCGGGTTCGGGGTGTACACCGCCTCGACGGTCGTCGTCGCGCCTGCGTTCACCTGAACGGTCACGGGCGCGGGAGGGTTGAATCCCGCCACGGGGCCGAACGACACGGTGTACGTGCCCGGTGCAGCCTCACGCCACATCCCCCAGTCGTTGCTCGGGGCTCCGTTCACAAGGATCGTGCCCGGAACCGCGGGGTTCGTGAAGACACGCAGGAAGCCGCTCACTTGGTAGTTGCCCTGTACGACCGTCGTCTCTCCCGCGACCGTCGTCACGGGGATTGCGCTAGGAGGCGCCACCCCGACGATGTCGCTGAACGTGACCGTGTGAGACCCCGGGGCAATCTTCATCCACGTCAGGCCCCACTCGTCACGCGCCACGCCGTCGACGATGATCTTGCCCGGCAAGGCCGGGTTCGTCGTGACTCGGAGTAGCGCAGGCGCGGAGACGCTCGCAAGCGCCGCCGTCGCTGCCTCGCCGCCCTTCCCGTCGTTCACTCTCAGGATGGCGAGGTAGTCGCCTGGCTCGCCATACGCATGGTCCGCGGAGATCGGCCCACCGAAGATCGGCGTCACGCCGGTCATCGTCGCACCGTCCCCGAAGTCGAAGACCCACGAGAGCGGGTCCCCGTCCGTGTCGCTCGACGTGGACGAGAACCGGAAGTCCTCTCCTGCGATTCCGATCGCCTTGTCCGCGGCTAAGGTGGACAGGGTCGGAGCCGCGTTCGCGAGCACGCGTACGGTCACGGTCGTCGTGACGGTCCTGGGAGTCGCGCCCGCCGGCGGCTGGTCCGTGATCGTCAGGCGCGACCGGTACCCGGCGCCCGTGCTCGGAGTGGTGTACTGGTGCACCTCGGTCCGCGTGACGACCGTGTTCGGGGCGGTGAGGCCCGTGGCGTACGTCTTGTCCACGGTCCCGTCGTTGTTGAAGTCCCAGGCCCACGTCAATGCGTTCCCGTCCAGGTCAGAGACCGTCCCCACGAAGGTGACTTCCTGGGTCGTGTACGCCGTCGAAGGGCTCGCTGTCAGGCTCCGGATGTTCGGCGCGCGGTTCCGGTCTCCCACGACGCTGATCGATGCGGACTGCGGGGTCGTGTGACCCTCCCCGTCGCTCACCTGAACGGTGAGCGTGAAGGGCGATCCGACCTGAGTCGCATACGTGTGCGTGACAGGGTTCCCAGTCACCGCAGGCGATCCGTCCCCGAAGGTCCAGCTGTACGACAGGACGTCGCGGGCGTTCGCATCCGACGCGAACGCGACGAAGGGCTCTGCCGTGTTCACGATGACCGCCTTCGACTCGAGCGGCGCGACGGTCGGAGCCACGTTGTTGACCACCTGTACGATCGTTTGCGACGTCGACTGTCCGCCGGGCACGTTGCGCACGGTCAGCGTGACCGTCGGCGTGGCCGCGGCACTGTACGCGTGGCTCGCGAGGGGGCTGCTGCTGAACGGCGTCACGGGCGATCCGTCCCCGAAGTTCCACGAATACGTCATCGCAGACCCGGCCGGGTCGCTCGCCGCGCCGGCGAAGCCGACGGACTCGGCGACCGTCGGGTCGCTCGGACCGAACGTGACCGCGGAGATCTTCGGGTTGCCGACGCCGGGCTCGCTCACCTTCGCGGTCGTCCTCTGGACCGTGAAGAAGTCCCCTCCGTCTTCGGAGACGCGCAGGGCGACGCCGAACGTGCCCTGGGTCGCGTACGTGTGCGTCGGGTTTGCAGAGGTCGCCTGCTCGTCATTGCCGTAGATGCCGTCCGCGTTGAGACCCGTGCCGCCAACCGGTTCGCTCGACGTGTCGAAGTCCCAGCGATACCGGAGCGGACCGCCTTCCGGATCGATCGCCGCGACGGAGAACTGGACCGGCAGGTCCTCGACGCCTTCGAAGGTGGCGAGGCTGAACTGCGGAGGCTTCTGGTCGATTGGGTACGGGTACTGCCCTAGGAGGGGCGTGTTCCCCGACACGAGGGGGAGCCCGAGCAGCGTCCGCCAGTCGCCCCAGTTCGTCCACCGCAGCTCGCTGCCTGCGTACAGTTCGTCGTTGACGATCGGCATGTTGTAGGACGCAAACTCGTAGATCCAGCGCTGCATGAAGTCCGTGATCTTGCGGCGCTCAACGACGTCCGTCTGCACGTAGCTCGCGTTCAGGACCTCGTCAAAGAGCCACGTTCCGTCCGCGCCCAGTGGGCAGAACCCGTTGTCGTTGTCGAGGGTGTCCATCCCTCCGCACGACTGGACGACCATGATGAGCGATGGGTCCGCAAGGGCGCCGAAAATCCAGTCCCAAAGCCACACCTCGTAGTTCAGGCGGTACCACGCCCGGCCGATCTCGGCCGGACTGATGAGATCCAGGTTGAACAGGATTCCCGCCTCCCTCGCGTTCTCCACGGTGGTACGGGAATCCGCTTCCCAGGCGATGTCCGTGTTTTGGGTGAGGAACGTGAACTCGAGTCTGTCCGTCGGCTGGCCTCCCGCGTCCAGCCGGCACAGGGGCAGCGCGGTCCCCGTGTCCAAGTTCCCCGCGCAGTCGTACAGCCATCCATAATCGTGCAGCAGCTGCCGCGCCATCGCGGTGTCCTGCGGGAACTCTTCATTGATTGTCGCGGGGTCTCCGTCGACCGGGTTGTCGTACGGAGCTACAAAGTCCGGGTATTCGTAACGTGCCTTGTTGTAAGGTGGAATCAACACGTCGGTCGGTGTCGCGAGCCCGCCGTGCCCCCGGTCGATCATGTCCTGCTGACTCGTCGCCATGTGGATCGCTTCCCGGATGATGTCGGCATCGCCGCGGACATTGTCCGAGTCGGCGAGGAGTGGGTTCGTCGATCCGAACTGAACGGGACGCGTCGACGTGGCCGCGAACTGCCGGCGGAGATCGTCCGTGAAGACATTCACGTTTTGCTCACGGATGTCGCCCCCCGGCACTTGCTGGCGCCACACGCCCGTGGCGGTGGCGAGGAAGCCGAGGTAGTCGTCCGAACTCGGCCCGATGGCCACATCAAGAACGCCAAGGGACAGGTCGATCGACATCGCGCCCGTCGTCGTGTAGGACACCCACTTTATCGTGTCTGGGAAGACCTGGCGGCCGACGGTCTCCTTCCCATGCCACCTCGGGTTCCGGTCGATGATGAGCGGCGGAGGAGTCAGCATCTTCCTGGGATCCGCCGGATCCGGCCGCACCATGTAAGGTCCCGAACCGATTGGAAGCGCGTTCGGATGGTCCGGCGCGAGATCCACCCCACCTGGTGACCAGATGTACTTCGGCAGGATCGGGACGGACGCGATGGCGTTGAGCGTCGGTGCGTATGGCCCGTCGTAGACGATTCTCACGTGATAGGGGTCGTTGTCGACCAATGACGCGCTCAGGAAGAACTCGACGGAGGACGCGAGGAGTGCGAGGGATCCCTCGTTCGCCTTCAGATAGTTGAACGAGAATATGACGTCATCGCCCGTTACGGGGTGGTCCGTGGCGCAGCCGACCCGGTGTTGCTGGGCGTCCAGCGAGCACGTCCTCGGGTCGATGAAGAACGCGTTCTTCGCGAGCCAGAAGTCATACGTGTTCGGGTTCAGGTTCGTCTGCTGCCGCCGGAGCGCAATGTCCCCTTCAAAGTTCAGGGACGCGTCCGTGTTGATCAAGAAGCTGTAGACGCTGATCCACATGTAGAATTCGTCGAGGAGGGTTGCCTGCAACGGATTCGTCGTCTGGATGGTCAGCGCGATCGTGCCGAGGGTCATCTCATGACTAGGCCCGACCGCCGACGGGGTCGGACCCGTCGACGCGCCCGCCCGCAGCGGGGCCATACCCAGGGTCGCGAAGGCGGCCGCGGACACGACCAACACGAGCACGACGCTCACAACCAACGCTCGAGCACGCCAAGGGCGGTATACGCCCCCCTCCTGATCGCCCATACCCACTCCTCACAGCCGGTGCCGTGGCGAAGGTCTTTTCCCCCGCCCCAACCACCAGGCTGACCGCAGGTAAGGAGTGGATTCGACTTAAACCTTGCTTCCTTTATCAATTGCGATAGCGCAGGCCTCGGTTTCACATTCGTTCGAAGGGTCCCCGTGCGGTCCTCGTTTGTACGGCGCGCCGCCGGGATTGGCGTCTCTGCACATCCGAGATGGGTGGCGCTCCGAGAGGCACCCCAGGTCGGTAGGTTTTTACAGCAGGCGAACCTAACCACGAGCAGAGCCCCCGGGATCATCGTCCTTGCGGGACTTGTCGGAGGAGGCGGTCGCGCATCGAGCGCAGCGAAGGGGCCCGCCCACGGGCTTGCATTCTGAGGTTACTCGAGCTGGCCGTCCTCTTTGCGATCCTCCTCGTGGCGATGCCCGCCCGCGGCGATGCATCGACCGGAACCGTCGACCAGGCGGTGGCGCCGCTCATCGGCGCTTGCTCCTTCCAACCGGACCCGCGCCTCGCGACGACGTTTTCGTGCGGGGAAGACAACCCGATTGTTCCAGCGTTCGTGAACGCGACGATCCGATTCAACGTGAGCGTTTCGGACGCAGACCCGGCGGAGGACATGGACGTCATCTTCTATTTCGATCGGTTGAACCCGAACCCGCTCGGTGGCCCTCCGATTGTCAACCCGGACAGCCCGGTCCGCACGATCCGCGTGCCGTCCCCGGGAGCGGGGCAGATTGCCTCGGTCGAAACCTATTGGACCTATGACCGCCCACCAACGAACTTCTCCCGACGGTACTTCGTGGCTGTGGAAGTACGAGGCGTCAACGGCGAGTTCGATGGAGCGGATGTCTGCGTCCGTGGCGACCCGGTGTACGGAACCTGTACCTTCGCCGTCACCGTCGACGTGAACACGGAACCGTACGTCAACAACTTCCAGTCGATCTACGGAGCCAGCATCGAGTTCCCGGACCCTGTCGTGCCGCTGATATACGTTAACGTTACAGTGGGGGATAACGAACTTGACGGGGTCACGGCCACGTGGGAGTGGGGCGACGGAACCACCACGGTGAACCAGACGGAGGCGTTGCTCGGCGACGTTGACCTCACGCTCGTCCATCAGTACGACCCGAGCCTCCTCCCGTTGAACGAAACCCCGAGGATCGTCCGATTCCCAATCACCCTGTGGCTCGACGACGGAATCGCGAACCATAACCGAAGTCAGTCTTCCGTCGCAGAGTTCGATCTCGATTGGGACCGCCCGCCCAGGGTCACGATCGACGCCCCGACGGTCGAGGAGCCTCCGTTCTGGAAGGTCGGCGAGGCGGTCACGATGCGGGGTTCAGCGACGGACCCCGAAGGCGACCCGATTGACCCGGACCGCGACGTCTACTGGGACTTCGACGACCTCGCGGACAGCGACGGGGACGGTGATCCGGAGACGGATCGGGATGCGCCGGGCTTCGAGGCGTCTCACCCCTACCCGGCGGCCGGTAACTATACGATCAGCCTCTGGGCCACCGACGGGGAGACGAAAAAGCTCTGCATCGGCGAAGACTGCACGTCAACCCACTGGACAAGGACGAGGGTCCCGATTACAGTTCGGAACAACCTGGCCCCGCTGATCGCCCTCGTGGAGCACGCGGGGCTGGCGGACGAGACATTGCTCCTCCGGGCCTTCGTCCACGACGCGGACGGGGACAGCCTGCTCGTCACGTGGGACTTCGACGATGGGAGTGCGAACGCCACGAACGCCACGGTGGGCCAACGAGGGATCACCACGGGCTTCGAGGTGTTCCAGGAGCACGTCTACGCCAAGGCGAGCGTGTGCGACACGAATCGGTCCCGCGCGTGTCCGTACAACCTGACGATCACGGTGTCCGACGGTACGGACACCACCGTGGCCACAAGCCCCGTCTTCATCGAATCCTTCAACCTGCCCCCGGTGGTCTTCGGAGTGACGGTCTTCAGGACGAACGGCACGGTCGCAACGGACAGCACGTTCCTGTTCAATTCGACCGCCGTCGTCCGCCTGAACTTCACCGAGCCGGAAGGAGACTCGGTGAACATCACGGTCGAATGGGGCGATGGGTCCGTCAACATCACCCGAGTCACGGGCCCCACGGACCCGGCCTGCAGCGCGGACGCGCTCGGCAATACGATCTGCGAGTTCTCCCACGTGTACGGGGACATCGGAGAGGACGAGGAACTGCGGAACTACACGATCCTCGTGTTCATCACCGACGACGAGGAGTACGCGAACATCGACCCACCGAACGGGACGAGCATCTCGATCGGCCACACGATTCGGACGGAAGTCGATATCTACATCCTTCATCCGCGACCGCACGGCGTGAGTCCATGGGATTGGTGGGACTATGGCACCCTTGCGGCGGTCCTCGGGATCCCGGGGATCCTCATCGGTCGGGTGGCCTGGCGACTCCGGAAGGAGAGTCGGGAAGAATGAACGACGCGCCCGGACGAGGCCCGGCGGGTCCCCGAAGGCTTTTGAGGCCGTCCGTGTTTGGGTTTCGCATGAGACGCCCTCGCGTGGGCGGCTCAACGGAGGCGGGGTAGCGTGAGCGACGTGCGCCGGCTCGTCCTGCGGCGTGGACGGAACGCGGTCATCACCGTAGTCGGCATCATGACCCTGAATTTCTTCCTCATCAACTTCATGGGAGACCCGACGGAACTCTTCGCGCCGAGGGACCCGAAGATTCCCGACGAGTACGTCCAAGAGAATTGCATCCGGTACGGGCTTTGCGGGCCGGACGGGAAGCCTCTGAACGTGCCGGACCGATTTTGGATCTACCTCCAGAACACGTTCACGGGGAATTGGGGAAAGAGCTACTACTGGAAAGGGGCCGACGTCCTGAACGTCGTCATGCCGGCCCTGGCCTGGACCGTGATCCTGATCGGCGTGTCGACGGTCATCACGATCCTCATCGGGATGGTCGTAGGCGCGGTCTCCGCGCAGCGGCGCGGGCGCGCGTTCGACGTCGTCATGACGGGCTTCAGCCTCTTCTTCTACGGGATGCCGTTCTTCTGGCTCGCCCTGATGATGCAGCTCACGTTCCGTCAGCCTGCGTTCGGGCTGAACTGGTGGCCCGTGCTTCCCACGAGCCAGGAGTACGACGTGAGCATCGTCGGCTTCAGCTGGGCCCGCATGGACCACGCTCTCAGCGCCCTCCAGCACCTCATCCTCCCCGCGGCGACCCTCGCAATCGGCACGGTCGCGGGCATCTCCCTCGTGATGCGGAACTCCCTCATCGACGTCATGACGGAGGACTACGTGGTGACGGCGCGGGCGAAAGGGCTCGCGGAGCGGGTGATCCTGCGGCGCCACGTGCTCCCGAACGGACTCCCCCCGATGGTAACGCTGATCGCCCTCGACATGGCGTTCATCTTCGGAGGCGCGTACCAGGTCGAGTACGTCTTCTCGTACGAGGGGATCGGGTACGTGACGATCCTCGCGATCACGCAGTACGATTTCCCGGTAATCCAGTTCGTCATCGTTCTCGGAGGCCTTGCCGTCGTCCTCGCGAACTTCCTCGCGGACCTGGTGCTATTGAAGATCGATCCGCGGATCAAGGTGACCTGAAGGGATCCCATGGCGATGGACTCGTATGCGGTCGGGTACTGGTTGCGGCGACGGCTCGGAATCACGGAGGTGCGCCGGGAGAAGTTTCTCCTTGTGGCCCGACGCTTCCAGGACGTCTTCGTTGCCGTCGTCCGGCACCGGATGGGCGGGATCGGCGTCGGGATCCTCGCGTTCTTCGTGACCCTCGCGATCATCGCGCCGTTGCTGCCTCTCCCGCACTGGGACCAAGGAGGGTTCGGCCGGATCCAACAGCCGTCGTGGGAGCACCCCTTCGGGACGGACCAGCTCGAACGGGACATCCTGTCCCGCGTCGTTTGGGGAACCCGGATCTCTCTCCTCGTCGGGTTCGTCTCCGCCGCGATCGCGGGGGTCCTCGGGACCCTGATCGGGCTCGCGTCGGGCTACTGGGGCGGCTGGCGGGACGAGACCCTGATGCGGGTGAACGACATCCTCCTGTCCCTCCCGTGGCTCGTCTTGCTCATCGTCGTGGCGACGATCCTCAAGGAGCTGAGCCTCGAGGTCATCGTCCTGTCGATCGGGCTGACGAGCTGGAGCTTCACCGCTCGGGTCGTCCGGGCCCAGGTGCTGTCGATCAAGGAGCGCGTGTTCGTAGAGCGGGCGAAAGCTGCGGGTGCGAGCAGCGCGTCGATCATCCGGCGGCACATCTTCCCGAACGTCTTCCCGCTCGTCTTCGCGAACACGATCCTCACGGTCGCCGTGGCGATCCTCTCGGAGAGCGCCCTCGCCTACCTCGGGAAGGTGAACAAGAACAATCTGAGCTGGGGGGTTATCCTCCAGGAGGCGGACGCCAGCAGTGCCGTCCTCAACGGCTACTGGGTGTGGATCGTGATGCCCGGCCTGGCGCTCGTCTTCGTGATCCTAGGATTCTCCCTGCTCGGCTACGCCCTCGACGAGATCCTGAACCCGAAGCTCCGCGAGAGGTGAGCGGACGGCTCTCCTCGAGATCGACCACCTGAAGACCTTCTTCGACACGCGATCGGGAATCGTTCGGGCCGTCGACGACGTCACGATGAACCTTGAGAAGGGGGAGTCCCTCGGCCTCGCGGGCGAGTCGGGCTGCGGAAAGACGACGACCGCCCTGTCGATCATCCGACTCCTCCCGAAGAACGGACGAATCGTGGACGGCGCGATCCGTTTCGACGGGACCGATCTCGCGACGATCAAGGAATCGGAACTCCGCCGCGTTCGCTGGAAACAGATCTCGATCGTCTTCCAGGGGGCGATGAACGCCCTGAACCCGGTAAGGCGGATTAGCTGGCAGATCGCGGAGGCGATCGCCCTTCACGACGAGGTGTCGTTCGACGAGGCCCAGCCTCGGGTCGACGAGCTCCTCGAGCTCGTGGGGATCAACCCCGCGCGGAAGAACGACTTCCCGCACGAGTTCTCCGGCGGGATGCGCCAGCGCGTGATGATCGCGATGGCCCTCGCCTGCAACCCGAAGATCATCATCGCGGACGAGCCCGTGACCGCGCTCGATGTGATGATCCAGGCGCAGATCCTCGAGCTGCTCAAGGATCTCCGGGAACGGCTCGACCTCTCCATGATCCTCATCTCCCACGACCTGTCCGTGATCGCGGAAACGTGCGACAAGGTCGCGATCATGTACGGAGGGAAGCTCGCGGAGTTCGGGACCGCCGCGGACGTGTTCCGCGACCCGCAGCATCCGTACACCCAGGGTCTCGTGAAGTCGTTCCCGGACATCTACGGACCCCGGGACCTGCCTCCCTGGATCCCGGGGCAACCTCCGAACTTGCTCGATCCGCCGTCCGGGTGCCGGTTCCACCCTCGGTGTCCCTATGCCTACGAGGAGTGCATGCGGTCGGAGCCGCCGAACTTCCCCGTGGGCCCGGGCCACACGGCCGCCTGCTTCCTGCGGGCTGCGAGGTGACCCGCTGGTGGAACGCCTCCTGACGGTCCGCGACCTGCTCGTCTGGTTCCCGGTCCGCACCGGTCTCGTCGCCGGCCTCGTCCGGAGAGATACGAGGAACGTCCGGGCCGTCGACGGCGTGTCGTTCGAAGTCGGCCGAGGCGAGGTGTTCTGCCTCGTCGGGGAATCGGGGTGCGGGAAGACGACCTCCGGAAAGGCGATCCTCCGGCTGAACGACGCGACGTCGGGGAACATCCTGTTCGATGTCCCGGAGAGGGACTCGGAGCTGCTCGCTGCGATCGACCTGCGGCTCGCGGCCCTCCGAGGGAGCCTCCCTGCCGAACGTACGGACGAGCGACGCGCCCTTCGAGCGGCGTGGGAGGAGCTCATCGCCCTGAAGGAACTCGCGATCGACCTCCTCACCCCGTGGAGCCGCGTGTCCGCTCGCGTCGAACGAGAGCGTCTCGAGAAGCAGGCGCGATTCCTCGAGCAGCGCCTGTCAGACCTCGAGAGCGGACGGGACCGCCTCATCCTCCGATCCCTGTCCAGAGCCCAGCGCCGGGTCGATGTGCTCCAGGCGAGGGGCGACTGGTTCAACCCGCGGAGGGCGAGGCGGGCGGAGCGGCTGGAGGAGGCCCTGAAGGAGGCGCAGTACCGGCTGCGGCGCGCGGAGGCTTTCGGGTCCGGGACACGACGCGAGCAGCGCAAGCTCCGGACTACGGAGCGCCGGTTGAATCGGCTCCTGGGCCACGCGGCCCCCAACGACCCGGCGGTGCAACCGAAGGTCGAGGAGCTCGGACGACGCCTCAAGGAAGAGCAGGTCCGACTCGTCGAACGGGAGGCCACCCAGACGCGCACGGAACTCGCCACGGTCCGGGGGAACCTTGAGGAGATCGTCCGTCAGGAGGAGGTGCGGGAGGCCCATATCGCGGGCCAGGTCCGTGCCGTCTCCCGTCGCCTCTCGGAGCTGCGGTCCTCCGGAGGCCCGCGCCTCGAGCTGTGGGAGCTCCTCCAGCTCCGGTCGGACCTGATCAAGCAATACGACATCACGCAATGGAGTCCGGAGCGCGTCCGCGAACTCCGGAAGCGAATGCAGATCATTTACCAGGACCCCTACGAGTCCCTGAACCCGAAGATGTCGATCTTCGACATCGTGTCGGAGCCGCTGATCGCGAACAAGATCGTCGAGACGGCTCCGGAGGCGGAGGTCGTCGTACGGAAGGCCCTTGAGGACGTCGGGCTCAAGCCCGCCGACGAGTTCATGTTCCGGTACCCGCACGAGCTGAGCGGCGGCCAGAGACAGCGGGTCGGGGTTGCTACGGCCCTGGTCGTCGACCCGGAGTTCATCGTCGCGGACGAACCCGTGAGCATGCTCGACGCGAGCGTGCGGACGGAGATCCTCGCCCTGCTCCTCGATCTCAAGAAGCGACGCAACCTGACGTACCTGTTCATCACGCACGACCTCAGTCTCGCGTGGATCATCGCAGACCACGTCGCCGTCATGTACCTCGGAAAGATCGTCGAGACGGGGTCCGGGCCGGAGATCATCCGGAACCCGCGGCACCCATACACGAAGGCGCTCATCTCCGTCGTGCCGTCCCCGAACCCGGACATCCAGCGGGAGAAGATCATCCTGCGTGGGGAGCGACCGAACCCCGTGGACATCCCGGCCGGTTGTCGATTCCATCCACGCTGTCCCATGGCGATCGGCATCTGCGGCTGGAACTCCGAGGAGGTGAAGGACGAACTCGCGCGGCTGGTCGCGCAGGACGCAACGAGCCTCCCGGAGGCCCGGACGTTCGGGGAGATCCGGACCCCGGGTCCCTTCGCCCTCGAGATCGTGACTTCGGACGGCCCGGTCTCGGAGCGGTATCTGCGCTCCCGGATTGAGGCGCTCGGCTCGACCCGACCCGCGATGGCCTCGATCCGGCAGATCGAGGCGAACGGCGGGGTCTTGCGGATCGGATTGCACGACCCGACCGAACCGCCCTTGCGACAGATCCGGGAGAACGTCTGGGTCGCGTGTCATCTGGTCGAGCCCGAGATCGGCCCGGAGTTCCTGACGGCCGAAACCGAGGTGGCCGCCGCGGATCAGAGCCTGCCCTCGACAAGGGCCATGGCCCGGTGACCGACCGCCTGGGCGCGCGCCAGGAGGTCCGTCATCCCCTTCTCCACGTCCTCGCGGACCCGTTCGTCCCGAATCGACGCGAGGTTCACCCGGCAATTCAGGGACGCTCCACGGATCGCCGCTTCCGAAAGGAGAACCGCCACGCCCGCATCCGTCGTCGCGGAGCGGTTCCCCTTGTCCGCGGCGACCTCCGCGAGCTCGAGGGCTTCGACGCCGAGGCGCATCGTCTCGAGGGGGACCTCCGTCGCCCGCTGATAGGCGGCCTGCATCCGGGCCACACGCTCTGCCCGCTCGGCGTCCGTCGTCCGAGGCAGCCGCATCGCCGCGAGGACGGCCTCGTACGCCTTCGCATCCTCGTCGACGAGTTCGACGAGCCGCGCCTGAATCCGTACCGCGCGGCTCTCGAGGTCCCGGAGGACGCCTTGCTGGTCCTCGTACCCCTTTCTGTCCCGCGCGAGGCCGGCGACCATCCGCGATAGAGCGGCGGCCAAGGCACCCGCAAAGGCGGAGGCGCTCCCCCCGCCCGGGGTCGGCGTCGGGGCCGCGACCGCGTCGAGGAACCGCCCGACCGTCTCGTCCCTCACTCCCATACGCGGGCCTCCAGGATCCGATCGCGCGAGAGGTCCCTGAACCGGAAGTACGCCCGCGCGCCGTCAAGGATCGGCTCGAGCGGCACGAGACCGATCACTTCGCTCTCGAGGATCTCGACGCCCTCCTTCGACGCCTCTGCGCGGATCGCCTCGTACGCTTGGACGAGGGACGTGACGGAGGCATCGAGCATGTTCATGGAGACCTGCACGATCCCGCGCTCTCGGAGGGCGAACCCCTTCGCGCGGACCGCGGGGAGCCCCCCATCCCGCTCCCGGATTTTCCGCGCGATCCTCTTTGCCATGTCGAGGTCCGCGGACGAGAGGTTCACGTTCCATGCGATGAGGACGGGCCTGGCGCCGACGATGCAGGCCCCGGCGGTCGGATGGAGCCTCGGAGGGCCGAAGTCCGGGCGGCGGTCCGGGTCCGTCGCGACGGCCTCCCGGAGACCCTCGAACTCCCCCCGGCGCAGATCCGGCAGCGCGCGGCGATCCGGCCGCGTCGCCGCCCTCTCGTACAGGTACACAGGGACGCCGAGCTCGCCTGCAATCCGCGCACCGACGGATCGGGCGAGGGCGACGCACTCGTCCATCGTCACCCCTGCGACCGGCACGAACGGCAGGACATCGAGGGCCCCGACCCGGGGATGCGCGCCTTGGTGTCGGTTCATGTCGATCAGGTCGACGGCGGCGCGGGCCCCCGCGAAGGCTCCCTCTGCGACGGCCCGCATGTCCCCGACGAATGTGATGACGGAGCGGTTGTGATCCCGGTCCGCATGGACGTCGAGCACCCTGACCCCCGTACAGGACGCGATTGCGGCGCGGAGGGCCTCGACGACGTCCGGCCGGCGGCCCTCGGAGAAGTTCGGCACGCACTCCACGATCACGGACATGCGAGAGGCCCGGGCCGCGCGCGGATGTTTCCTCCGGCGTTAAAGGTTTGGGACTTCCTGGCTCCCACCGTGCCTCGGGTTCATATTTATCTCCCACGGGAGCTTCCGGTCGAATCGGGGAGCGTTGTGGCCGACCCGCCGACGTCCGGGCGTTCGGAACGCGGCTCGGCCGTCGATGCGCTGTCCTTCGGTCCGCCCTCCGTGCCCCACGTGCCGCCGCCGAGCCTCGAACAGATGGTCCTTCGGACCCGCCTGCGGCTGCGGGAACGGGAGCGCACGGGGGGCAAGATCGCGAACTTCGGGGCGGTCCTCTACCTCGTCAGCCTCCCGGTCGCGATGAACGCGATCCGGGCCTCGTACGAGGCGTCCGTCCGCGAGCCGATCGATTGGCCGGTGTTCTTCAATAACCTGATTGACTCGGGCCTCGCGCCCTTGGTCGGCGCCCTCCTGGGGGTCGAGATGTTCCTCCTCTTCTGGACGTTCGGGGCGGGCTACTTCCTGACCCTCGACCGGCCGGGGGCCGCCTACGCACTCGTCGCGGGCGGGGTGTTCGCGATCGTGTTCCACATCGTGTACCTCCCGTACGCGGAAGCCGTTGTCGGGATTCTCGGGGGGGCGCTGTCCATCCTCGGCGGCGTCTTCGCGATCGCCCGACCGCTCCCCGGCGAGCCAAGGCACGTCTGAGTCGACTGGCTCGCCGCGTCTGCGAAATCGTGATTGGCTCAGTGTTCTTCCAGGATCAGATCCAGCCTGAGGCAATGGCCCCCGTGGGAACGTATTCACCTGCGCGGGGCGTTGCCGCCGCGGAGATCCCATTGCCCTCCGTCCGTTTCCGCCGCGTCGTCGACCTCTCCCAGGAGATCCGCTCCGACCTGCAGATGTTCCCCGCGTATCCGCAGCCCGCGTTCCTGCCGTGGACGACGAGGGAAGCCCATGGGTTCCTCGCGGAGGCCCTGTTCCTTTCGAGCCACACGGGGACCCACGTCGACGCGCCGATCCACTGCCTGCCCGAAGGCCGGAGCATCGATTCATTCGCCCCAACGCGGTTCATCGTCCCGGCGCGCCTCCTCGACCTCCGGCGCCTCCGCGCCCGCGCGCGGATCGATCGGCCGACGTTGCGGCGGGCCCTTGACGGGGTTCCGCTCCGGCGCGGGGAGGCCGCGATCCTCCGGACCGGCTGGGAGTCGAAGCGGGGGACGGGCGCATACCTGGACGACAATCCGGGGCTCACGGCGGACGCCGCGCGTCATCTAGTCCGCGCGGGTGCGTCCTTCGCCGGCGTGGACGCCGCGAACATCGACCCGCCGGGCGCGCTTCGGCTCCGGGCGCACGAGATCCTGCTCGCGGGCGGCGTCCTCGTCCTCGAGAACCTCTCGAACCTCGCGGCGATCCGGGCGGACCGGTTCACGTTGATCGCGCTGCCGCTCCGGCTCCGAGGCGCGACCGGCTCGCCCATCCGCGCCGTCGCCCTGATCTGAATCCCCGGTGACTTCGCATCCCCTGCAACGGTCACCGCAAGGATATTATCGACCCCCCGGTTACGCCCAATGTTCATGCGGAAGGAAGAGGACTTCAGCGAATGGTACAACGGCCTGATCGAGCGCGCGGAGCTGGCCGACAAGCGTTACCCGATCAAGGGGATGAACGTCTGGCGGCCGTACGGCTGGGGGATCATGAAACTCATCGACCACGCGCTCCGCGAGGAGTTCGACGTCACAGGCCACGAGGAGGTACAGTTCCCCGTGCTCGTCCCGGAGACGGAGTTCGAGAAGGAGGCCCAGCACGTGAAGGGGTTCGAGGAGGACGTGTTCTGGGTCACCCGGGGCGGCTCGAACGAGCTCGACGTGAAGCTCGTCCTGCGGCCGACGTCGGAGACGGCGATGTATCCGATGTTCAAGCTGTGGATCCGGAGCCATGCGGACCTGCCCCTCAAGGTGTATCAGATCGTCCCCGTGTTCCGGTATGAGACGAAGATGACCCGGACCTTCATGCGCGTCCGGGAAATCCACTTCTTCGAAGCCCACACGGCCCACGCGACGTTCGAGGACGCGGAGCAGCAGATCCGGGAGGACCTGCAGATTAACGAGCGCGTCATGCGGCTCGTCGCCTTGCCTTATCTGGTGACGGTGCGACCGGACTGGGACAAGTTCCCCGGGGCCCACTACAGCCTCGGGTCCGACACCCTCATGCCTTCGGGCCGTTCCCTCCAGCTCGCGACGTTCCACCAGTACAAGGACAACTTCGCGAAGGTCTACGAGATCACGTTCGAGGACGCGTCCGGCGGGCACGCGTACGTGCACCAGACGACGGACGGGATGAGCGAGCGGATCCTCGGCGCGATCCTCGCGACGCATGGGGACGAGAAGGGCATCGTCCTGCCCCCTGCCGTCGCGCCGGTCCAGGCGGTCGTCGTGCCGGTCCTGGAGAAGGGACGCCAGGAGGAGATGCAACGCGAAGCCCAGAGGCTCTTCCTGGAGCTCCGGGAGCGGATGCGGGTGAGGCTCGACAACCGGGACCTCCGCCCCGGGGAGAAGTACTACCACTGGGAGGCGCGGGGGGTGCCCGTGCGGATCGAGCTCGGACCCCGGGAGGTCGAGCGGGGCTTCGCGACGGTCGTCCGTCGCGACACGGGCGAGAAGCGGGAGCTCCCCCGGGAGGGCCTCGCGGACCGCGTCCGGTCCGTGCTCGAGCTCATGCAGGTGTCGATGTGGGAGCGGGCCGAGAAGGCAATGGAGGAGAACACCTTCACGATCGAGTCCCTCGACGAAGCCCGACCCGGTTTCAACCGCTTCGGTTGGTGCGGCCGCGAGGCGTGCGGCAAGACTGTCACGGAGCGCACGGGGATGAATCTGCTCGGTGCGCCGTTCTACCCGGAGCCGTTCGAGGGGTCGTGCATCGTCTGCGGCGAATCGACGAAGCAGTTCGCATACGCGGCGAAGGCCTACTGATCGCGTGGCGGGTCAGACGAGGAAGCCCCGGAAGAGGGTCGACGTCTCGTCCGCGATGAGCACGTCGAAATACGTCGGATACCGGAGCGTGTCCATGAGGATTCGATCTCCAGACGCGATCGCAGATCCGCCGCGGCTCACGTACACCGCCCCGTGGAGGTCGTAGCGGAGTTCCGCGAACGTCTTCGTGAAGATGAGCTCCCCCGTGAGGGAGACGACGGACAGCCGCACCGTCTCGGGTCGGAGTCCCGTGGGGGTCGACACGATCGTCAGGGTCCAGTTCGTGCCATCCGAGGAGCGGCCGATCGAGACGCCCATCGCATGGAGGGCGGGCGCGGGGGCCAAGAGGCCGGAGAGGGCTACGTACAGAGTCGCACCGAGCATGACGGTCATCGCGACGAGGAGGAGGGTGCCAATCACCGGCGAGACAGCGTGGCGGTCCTTGCGGATCGGACTGCGGGTCCGGGACATCCCCCTGTCCAGCGGGGGCAGGGGCGCTTAAGGGCTGCCGTACGAGTATCAAATCCAGCAGTCCAAGGTATGGGCGGGCAGGGACCGCGCGTCAATCTTTGTAAAGCAACATCCCGACGACCCCGAACCCGAGCAGGATCGCCGTGACCGCATACGCCCCAATCCAATCGGGGGCCAGGAGGTTCCACGCTCCGTATGTGAGGCCCCACGCGATGTAGAAGGCGATCCCCGCGATGAACACGAGCGAGTAGAACAGGAACGCGATTCGGCGGGGAAAGGCGACCTCGGCCACGAGGCGTGCAAAGGAGGGGCGGTCAAAAACCTTTGCTCAAGGTCCGGGGCCCTTCGCCCGTTTCGGGACGCGACGGAACCTCGCGAACTTGCCTCGGACCCGGGCCCACGACGTCTCGACCCTCGGGTACGCCCCCGGGTTCTCCTCGACCCAGAAGAGGAACGCGAAGACGAGGAAGAGGGCGGCGGCCGCCACGAGCGCGTAAAACGGCCAGATGGGAATCGGCTCCTTCACCCCGAACGACGAATCGGGGAGAAGACCGTCCACACCGAGGATCGTGAGATTCAGATTGCCGCGGCACGAGGGTGCGACGCACGGGTTCGTGTTCGTCTCGTTCGTCGCCGCGGCCCATTGAGCGTCCGTGAAGTGGCCGCGCGACTTCATCACGAACGGGGTCCAGGTGCCGCTCACGTTCCCTTGGAAGTCGAGCTGGAACCGGACGAAGTACGTCGCCTGGCTGAAGACGCTCCCGTGGGGCATGTCGTCGGCCTTGGGCGCCGTCAGGACCGTGAAGTTCAACGGGATCGCCGTCCCCGCGGGGATCGATGCCCAGGTCCACACGTGCTCCCGAGGGTTCGGTCCGGTGGCCTCGGCGATCCTCGGGTATCCGAAGGACAAGGACCAGTTCCCGTCGACGGGGACGGCGTCCTCGATCGTCGCGTACATGTAGATGGCCGTTCGCAGGGCCACGTTGACGATCGTCTCTGTATACGTCGAGTTCAGCTCGAACCGGAAGGGCCCGCTCTCGCCGGGCGCAAGCTGCGGCGTTGCAAAGACGGAGATGAGCTTGTTCACCCTCCCCACCTCCCCGAAATCCTGCGCGGCCGCCGGCATCGCGAGAGCGAGGAAGAGCACGAGCAGGGCGAGCCCCGCCGCGAGCGCCCGCATGAGGGGCTTCGAAGCGGGAGGGCGTTCATATACGTATCGAGGATAAAGGCGGGAGCGGGAACATGGCGGACGCAACTCCCGTCGTCGTTGTGCCGTCCGCCTTCGCGGAGGCGGCCCGCCTCCAGTTGCACGCCCGCGGACTGGTCGATCGTACCCGCAAGACGACGAAGCGCGAAGGCGACGTCCTCATCCCGCTCCTCGGTCAGGCCTCGATCGACCTGGATCGCTTCCATGCGCGTATCGAGGCCGCGGAAAGCCTCGCGACTCGCCCGCTCCCCCGGGATCCGAAGGCGGTCCTCGAGCGCCGGTTCGCAGAGGCCGGGCTCCCTCCGGAGGCGATGCCACGCCATTGGGAGCGCCTGGGGGATGTCGTCATCCTCACGCTCCCGAAGCCCGCGCGACCGTTCGCGGAGGCGATCGCCCCTCTGTTCGGGGAGGTGCTCCGGGCGCGGACGGTGGTGGAGACCATGGCCGGGATCGACGGTCGGTTGCGCACCCCGAGCGTCCGAGTCCTCTGGGGAGGGGCCACCGAGACGGTCCATCGGGAGGGCGGCATCCGTTACAAGCTCGACGTCGCACGGGTCATGTTCTCGTCGGGGAATCTGGCGGAGCGCGTGTCCATCGCGGATCGGATTCGTCCGGGGGACGTCGTCGTGGACCTCTTTGCAGGGATCGGACATTTTGCCCTGCCGATCGCGGTCCGTGCCCGGCCGGCGGCCGTGTTCGCATGCGAGATCAATCCCGTCGCCTTCGGATACCTCGTCGAGAATGTCCGTCTGAATCGAGCGGCGAACGTCATCCCGCTCCTCGGCGACTGTCGCGAGACCGCCCCCCGTGGTGTCGCGGACTGGGTCGTCATGGGCCACTTCGACTCGGGCGACTACCTCGACGTGGGGATCGCGGCGCTCCGGGAGGAAGGCCGGATCCTCTACCACTGCCTGTCCCCCGCGGATCGGGATCGGGAAGGTCCGGGGGAGGCGGTCCGGGGAGCCGCCGCGACTCACGGCGCTGAGGTCCTCGAGCTCACGACCCGGATCGTGAAGTCGTATGCGCCCCGGATCGACCATACGATCGTTGAGGCGCATCTGCGGACCGCACCGAAAGGCCTTTCCGGCCCGGGGCGGCTAGGGGGGCCGGTGTTCCGATGAACTGCCCGAACTGTGGCGCGCCGCTCAGCGAGACCGCAGCTTTCTGCTCGTCCTGCGGGCATCGTCTGACCTCGAACGAGCTCGACCGGCTCGCGCAGGACCTCGCACGGACGACGAAGAAGGCCGCCGAGAAGGGCGTCGCGATGGTGGACCGTGCCGCGAAGGCCCTCCAGCCGGGTGTCGAGCGAGCGGTCGCGACCGTCCGCCCGGCGTTCGGAGAGTTCGTGAAGGCGATGCGGCCCGTCGGCGAGGAGGCCGCGAAGGCGGGGCGCGAGATCGCGAGGTCGGCAAAGCCCCTCGCGCAGGCGACAGTCCGCGTGACGAAGGACGCGGCGGACAAGGCCGTGAAGGCGGCGAAGCCCGCCGCGGAGAAGGTCGCGGGCCACGTCGAAGGGACCGCCCGGAAGGTTCGCGACAAGCTGAAACAGAAGTAGGGCGGCACCTTTATCCAAGCCCTCCGGGTTGCGTGGTCCCGTGTCCCTGGACGAGCGCGTCGAGCTCGTGCTCCGCGGGACGGATGAGGTCGTCACGCGGGAGGAGCTGCGCGTTCTCCTCGACCGCGGCGGGACGCCTCGCGCGTACGTCGGTCTCGAACCATCCGGGCTGATGCACATCGGGACGGGCTTCGTCGTCGCGTCGAAGGTGACGGACCTCGTCCGCGCGGGATTCCACACGATCATCTTCCTCGCGGACTGGCACGCGTACATCAACGACAAGCTCGGCGGGGACCTTGCGGCGATTCGCGCGTGCGGCGAATACTTCAAGGACGCCTTCCAGGCCCTCGGGGTCCCCTCGGACGTCGAGTACCTCTTCGCGAACGAGTTCGTGTCCCATCCCGACTACTGGCAGACGGTCCTCCAGGTGTCGAAGGCGTCGAGCGTCGCGCGTATCCGACGCGCCCTGACGATCATGGGTCGCGACGAGAAGGATGCGGACATGGACGCGTCCATGCTGATCTATCCGGCGATGCAGGTCGCCGACATCCGGTGGATGGACCTCGACCTCGCGTACGGGGGGATGGACCAGAGGCATGCGCACATGCTCTATCGTGACGTCGCGCCGAAGCTCGGCTGGAAATCCGTCGTGGCGTTGCACACGCCGCTGCTCCCCGGACTCCAGGGACGCGGTCGCATGGACCCCATCGATGCGAAGATGTCGAAGTCGAGGCCCGATACGAGCGTGCTGATCAACGATGCACCTTCCGAGATCGAGCGAAAGATCTCGAAGGCGTACTGTCCGCCGAAGGAGACGCAAGGCAACCCGGTCCTGGAGATTGCGCGGATGATCCTCCTCCCTCGGACCGGATCCCTCGCCGTGCCCCGGGATCGCAAGTTTGGCGGAGATGTCGTGTATACTACGTACAAGGAACTCGCGGCCGCATACGCAACGGGCGAACTCCATCCGCAAGACCTGAAAGCGGCTGTGGTCTCCGGGCTCAACCAGGAGCTCGGCCCCGTCCGCGCGTACGTCGAGGCCCACCCGGAGAACCTGAAGGCCTTCCAGGCGACTCAAGGGCGCTGACCCGATGCGACGCAACGACGAGGCCGCGGTCCTCGCGGGAATCGCGGGGGCCCTGCTCCTGTTCGTGGGCTACAACGGCGCGCGCGGCGTCCACCGGTTCTTCAATCTGCTCGTGGAGCTCCTGGGGGACCGACCGCTCCTCTTGGTCCTCGCGTACGTCTTCGTCGCGATCGCCTCTCTGGGCGGAATCGCCGTGCTCGTCGGCGGGTATCTGCTCCATGTGGACCGGGTCCGGACGGGCCGTCTCTTGATCCTCCTCGGGTCTGGAGCGGGCGTCATCAGCCTGGTCCTGTTCGTCATCGGAATCCTCCGTCGCCAAGCGTTCGACGTCCTGCTGGAGGTCCTGCCCGCCCTGGCGGGGGTCATGGTCGGGATCGTGGCACGGTTCCGCGCGGTCGCGAGACCGCTCCTCTAGCCCTCACGCGGTCGGCACGACGAGGACGCCGTCCCTCGAGTTCGGCACGCGTCCGCGGATGGCGACAAGGTAGACGAAGCCGCCGAGCGCGAGGCCTCCGACAAGGAGGAACGGGATTGAGGCGCGGATCGCCGGCGTTGGCCCGAGCGCGCTCGCGAGGCTTCCGGCCGCATACGAAGCGAGGGCTCCCCCGAGGAGCTGGAAGAGGAAGATGAAGCCGAACGTAGCGCCTTGGAGCTGCCGGTGGCCCGCCTCCGAGACGAACGAGAAGATCGCGGGATATGTCACGAAGAGAGCGGACCCGAGCGTCCAGAACGTGGCCAGGACGAAGATCGGCTCACCCGACGTTGCCCCGACGAAGCTGGCGATCCCGAGGAGGGCATACGAGACCGCGAGGATGCGGAAGCGGCCGAACCGCCGGCTGACACGTCCGAAGAAGAACGCCACAAGGGCGCCGGCGAGGATCCACAGCGCGATCGAGACGCCCGCGGCGGCATCCGTGAAGCCGAACTTGTCCTTCAGGAGGGGAGGCCCGAACGACGTGAAGACGGCGAACGCGGCACCTCCGAGGCCCAGAGGGAAGAGCCAGAGCCGCACATCTCGCACGATCGACGCGTAGTCGGCCCTCGGGCGGGTCTGCGTCGGGAGGGGCGGCTGTCGAGGGACGAGGAAGAAGGCGAGGGCGACCGCGGCGAGGTTCAGCGCACCCCACAGGAGGAACGGAGACTGCCAACCCAGGGTGAGGCCGAGGACGGCGCTCGTCGCCATCCCGAGGATCACCCCGGAGTCGCCGAAGGCGGACTGGACACCCATGGAGCGGTCGAGGGCCTGTCCTCGGAACTCCCGCCCGATCCATGCGATCCCGACGGGGTGGTAGAAGCTCGCGCCGATTCGGGAGACGGCGACGAACGCGAGGAGCATCGGAAGGCTCGTCGAGGCGGCGACGGAGAAGGAGCCGAGGGCGAGCAGAAGGATGCCGACTCCGAGAAACCGGGACGGCTCCCGGCGGTCCGATAGGGCTCCGACAAGAATCTGGACGACGGCCGTCACAAGGAATGCGGTGCCGGTGAGGAGTCCGATCTCGAGCGCATCGATCGGGAAGACGGTTCGAAGGACCGTGATCTGTCCCGCCATGACGGTCACCGCGCCGTCGTTCGTGAGGTGGTAGATTGAGTTCACGAGGAGGACGCGCCGGTCGCCGGCCACGGCGCCGCGCGATGCATCAATCCCATAAAGACCTGAGGGCCCGCGGCCCGCAGGCGAAGGGGTTCGGCGAAGTCCTTTTCCTCTTGGTCCGCGTCCCGTTCCCGCGGAGTGAGAGCTTTGGCGGTCGAGCGGCCCCATGTCGAAATTGCCGGCACAGGCAAGAAGGTGCAGATCGGCGCGGCCCGGACGCCCGTACTCATCGGCGAGCGAATCAACCCGACGAACCGAAAGGTCCTCGCGGAGAAGATTCGGCGAGGAGACTGGGCGTTCGTCCAGCGAGAGGCCGTGCGTCAGGTGGAGGCCGGCGCCCAGGCCCTCGACGTGAACGTGGGGGTGCCCTCCATCGATGAGAGAGCTGCGATGGTCGCCGCCGTCCGCGCGATCCAGGACGTCGTCGACGTCCCCCTCGTGATCGACAATTCGAACCCCGAAGTCCTCCGGGAGGCTTTGCGCTCGACCCAAGGCCGGCCCCTGATCAATTCCACGTCAGCGGAGTCCAAGCGCCTCAAGTCCGTGGTCCCGCTCGCGCGGGAATTTGGCGTGCCCCTCATCGGCTTGTGTCTCGAAGACGCAGGGATTCCTGCGAGCGCGAGACGCCGCGTCGAGCTCGCTCGGCTCATCCTGGACGCGGCGCTCGCCGCGGGACTCGAGTCGAGGGACCTGGTCATCGATTGTCTCGTCCTCCCCGCAGGCGCCGCGGAGGGCGGTGCGGCCGCGAGCCTGGACGCCGTGCGGGCCGTGACCGAGGAGCTCGGGCTGAACACGACCTGTGGGCTGAGCAACGTGTCCTTCGGCCTTCCGGACCGGCCGAAGCTCAACGCGAGGCTCCTGTGCCTGTTCTCCGCCGCGGGGCTGAGTTCTTTCATCGGGGATCCTCACGACGCGGAAATCCAGCACGCGCTTCATTCGATCCGGCTCCTGTGGGGCGAGGATCGGATGGGGATGGGCTATCTGAAGCACATCCGCGGGTTGAAGCGGGGCTCCGACGCCCCTGTACGATCGTGAGTCGGGAGAGGGCAGCCGTGACTCGGACCCGGCTCGCCGTCCTGTCGGGGGACGATATCGGACGAATCCGCGAGGCAACCCTCGAACTCCTCGAGGATACGGGGGTCCTCGTCCGCGAACCCCGCGCGAGGAAGTTGCTCACGGACGCGGGAGCCCGCGCCGTCGAGCGATCGGACCGGTTGCTGCTGCCCTCGTCCCTCGTGAAGGAGGCTGTCGGAAAAGCTCCGAAGGCTTGGACATGGCACGCGCGCGAATCGAGATACGACCTGCGGATCGGCGAAGGAGGCCGGACGAAGCTCGGACCCGGATCTTCGTGCACGAACTACGTGGACTTCCCTTCAGGCCGCGCGCGCATGCCGACCTCAGACGACGCGCTGCGCCTGCTGCGGCTCCTGGACGCGTTGCCGCTCGTTGACATCTGCTACACGCCCGTGGCCGATGCCCACGACGGCGATCTCCCTCCGCGCTGCGCGGAAGCGGCGACCTTCGTCCGGGACCTCGAGAACACATCGAAGCCCGTCGTGGGGCCCTCCTTCGACGGTACGATGGCGAAGGACGCGCTCGACATTGCGGCGATCCTCGTAGGCGGGCGCGAGGAACTTCGCAAGCGGCCCACCGTGGCCGGCTACTGCGATCCGGTGGGCCCGCTCATCCACGACCGCAACATGACGGAGATGCTCATCGAGTACGCCGCCATGGGCCAGCCCGTGTTCATCGTCGCGGCCGACCTCGCCGGTGCGTCCGCGCCTGCGACCCTCGCGGGACTCCTCGTCCAGCAGAACGCGGAGCTCCTGAGCGGCCTGCTCATCGCTCATCTCGTGAATCGGGACGCTCCCGTAATCCTCGGGACCGTGAGCGGCGCGCTCGACATGCGGACGGGGAGCGCCGTCTTCGGAGGACCCGAGCTCGGGTTGACGAGCATCGCCACGGTCCAGCTCTGCCATTCGTACGGCCTTCCATGCGCCGCAGGAGGCCAGTCCGACGCAAAGGTCCACGATGCCCAGGCGGCCCTGGAGAAGGCGACGACGCTCCTCGCATCCGTCCTCGCGGGGGCGGACCTCGTCGACCTGTTCTACGGCTCCTACGAAGGCTTCAACGCGACGAGCGTCGAACAGGTCGTCATTGACCACGATATCGCGGCCTACGCGTTCCGGTACGCGGAAGGGATCGAGGTGAACGAGGAGACCCTCGCGCTCGACGTGATGCGAGAGGTCGGCCCGGGGAACAGTTTCCTCCATGGCCGCAGGGCGCTCGAACACACGATGAAATGGTTCCGAGGCGAGCATGCGCTGCCGATGATCCTCGACCGCCGGTCTCGTCGCGCGTGGTCCTTGGCCGGAGAGCGGACGCTCCTTCAGGAGGCGCACGAGCGGGCCGAGTCGATCCTGCGGGAGCATCGCCCGACACCGATGGCTCGGGAGGTGCAGTCGGAAATCGAGATTGCTCTGAAGCGGATCTTTCGGGAGACAACCCGTGCGGCCTGAACGTTTCACGCCCCGTAGGAAGAGTTCGTGCACAAGGGTTTCATACTCGCGCGGCAGTCTCGCCGCGATTCCGAGGAGGTCGGACCGATGAAGGAGTATGTCGAGCGTCTCAGGCAGGCCGTGATCGACTACGACATGGAGGGGATCGGCGCGCTCGCCGAGGAGGCCCTCGCGAAGGGACTCGATCCTCTGGTCGGAATCGAGGAAGGCCTCGCGGTCGGGATTCGAGAGGTCGGGCGCAGGTTCGGAGCGGGGGAGCTGTTCCTCCCGGAGCTCGTCATGGCCGCGGAGGCGATGCGGGCGGGCGTGGCCGTCTTTCAGCCTCGGATCCCAGAGGGTGCAGGGCGCACGGTCCATCGCGTCCTCCTCGCGACCGTGCAGGACGACATCCACGAGATCGGGAAGAACCTCGTCGCGACGATGCTCATAGCGAACGGCTACGAGGTCGTCGACATCGGGGTGAACAAGCCCGTCGAGGAGATCTTGAAGGAGGCCGAGCGGATCGGTGCGGAGGTCATTGGCGTATCGGCCCTGATGACGACGACGATGCCCAGGATGAAGGAGCTGATCGACGCGGCCGTCCTCCGGGGCGCCCGGCACGGAAAACGGTACATCGTAGGAGGAGCTCCCGTCACGGAGCAATACTCGAAGGACATCCGTGCGGATGGAACCGCGGGGGATGCCCCAGGCGCGGTTCAGCTCGTGAACCGCCTGGTGGGAGACGGATGAGCGGGATCTCCGTCCGGCGCGGGTATCCGATGCTCGCCCCGGCGGACCTCGACACGATCCACGGGGCAGCCCTCGAGGGGCTCGAGCGGGTCGGCGTGCGGATCGGAACGGCTCGCGGACGACGCCTTCTCCAGGAGGCCGGAGCCCGCATTGACGAAGCCACGCACATCGCGAAGCTTCCTGCGGAGGTCATCGAAGAGAGCCGAAGCCGGATCCCCTCCGAGGTCGTGCTCTTCGGCCGGAATCCCGCATGGGACGCGCACCTCGACCTGGAACACGTTCACATCACGAACGACGGGAACGGTCCCCTTGCGATCGATTGGCAGACGGGAGAGCGGCGGCCGTCGACGAGCAAGGACCTAGAGCGGTGCGCCCTCGTCTCGAACGCCCTCGAGAACCTCCACGTGTTCTGGCCCATGGTCCCCTGCCAGGATGCACCCGCCTCGGTGCGGACCCTCGTGGACCTGAAGACGTCCCTGATCTGGAACGACAAGCACGTGGAGTTCGCGACCGCCGTCACACCGCAGGAGGCCCGTCACCTGACCGCGATGGCCGCAGCGGTGGTGGGGGACCTCAAGGAGTTGCGACGGCGACCCATCATCTCGTCCGTCCACACGTCCATCGCGCCTCTCCAGCACGATGCGCGGAACATGGACACCGCCCTGGCGTTCGGTGAGGCAGGCGTGCCTGTGTCGATCTTCACGATGCCCTCGCCGGGCGTATCGGGCCCCGTGACCCTCGCAGGGTCCCTCGTCGTCGCGGCCATGGAGTTCCTGAGCGGCCTCGCGATGTGCCAGCTCGCGAACCCCGGATGTCCGGTCATCTGGGGCACGGGCGTCGCGCCGCTCGACATGAAGACGGCGACGCGGGCGGGCGGAGGACCGGAAGAGGGGATGACGGGCGCGGCGGTCACGGAGCTTGCGCACTTCTACGGCGTGCCGAGCCTCTGCGGCGGCTTTGTGAGCACCGCGTCCGCACCGGGCACCCAGGCCGCGATGGAGAAATTCGTGAGCGGCCTCTCTCTCGTCCTCGCCCGTGCGGACATGATCTGCGGGATCGGGCTCCTCGAGGACTGCCGCACGCTCTGGCTCGAGCAGCTCTTCATCGAGGACGAGATGATCTCGATGATCCGCCGGGTCGCCGATGGCATCGTGGTGACCGAGGAGACGCTCGCCCTGGACGTGATCGAGAAGGTCGGCGTCGGAGGGACCTTCCTCGGCCAGCGACACACGATGAACCATTTGAAGCGGGAGCATTTCCTTCCGAAGCTCTTGGACCGCCGCGCGTACGACCTCTGGGTCGCGGACGGGCGCCGGTCGATGGAGGATCGGGCTCGGGCCTTAGTCCGGGAGGCCCTCGAACGCGAGCCACCGAACCCCCTCGACGCCGACGTCGTGACGGAGCTTGACCGGATCATCGGCGAGGCGCGCCGTCTCGCTCCGCTCGCGGCGTAGTGTCCGCCGGCCGAATCGCGTTCCGATGCGGGATCGGAAGGGCGGATGCGAACGCCCTCGGGAATCTCGGGTCCTCCGCAAGGGGGAGGTGTTCGACCGTCCGCGCGAGGGACCGCATCTCCGTCCGCTCGGCCCGTGAGAGAAGGGCCAGCCGTGCGCCGGAACCGGCCGTGTTCCCGACGAAACGCACGCGGTCCAGGGGGATCTCCGGGAAGAGCCCGATCGTCCGGGCGCTCTCCGGGGCCACGTACGTCCCGAAGGCACCTGCCAAGAACACGCGTCGGATCTCTGCGGATGTCCGGTCCAACGTAGCGAGGAGGAGTTCGATTCCGGATCGGACGGCGGCCTTCGCGAGCTGGATCTGGCCCACATCGGTCTGCGTGAGGACAAGATCCTGTCGGCCCGCCGCCTCGGACGCGGGCACGACGAGGAAGCTGCGTTCCTTGCCGAGGAGCCTGATCCGTGTCGACCCGGGACGGGGCTGGAATCGCCCGGCGGCGTCGAGGACGTGCGCGAGGAAGAGATCCGCTATGAGGTCCAGCAAGGCGGATCCACAGAGCCCTCGGGGCTTTCCCCGTCCCACGATCCGGTAGTCGACCTCCAGGGTCTCGGGATCCACCGCGACCCGTTCGATGGCCCCGTCGGCGGCACGCATTCCGAACCGGATGTGGGCCCCCTCAAAGGCGGGTCCCGACGGCGAGGAGCAGGCGACGAGTCGATGTCGCGTGCCGACGCAGATTTCCGTGTTCGTCCCGATGTCGACGAACGCCTGGAGGTCGCCCGATCGATGCATTCGCGTCGCGAGGACCCCCGCAACGAGGTCACTCCCGACGAACCCCGCGACGACGGGCGGCGCATGGATCCGCGCTTCGGGGTGCGCCTTGAGTCCGAAGGGACCCGCGCGGCGGACGATCTCGCGTCGCGTCGCGGGCCGGTACGGTGCGGTCGCGAGATGGCCCGCCGGGAGGCCCAGGAAGATGTGGTGCATCGCCGTGTTCCCGACCGCGGTCACGTGGTACACCCGATCCGGAGAAACGCGAGCCTGCCCGCACGCCTTGCGAAGGAGGTCGTTCATCGTTTCGAGGAGCTTTTCCCGCAGGATCGCAAGGCCTTCGGGGGACTCGCGGACGAACGCAAGGCGAGCCATGATGTCCTCCCCGTGGGAGATCTGCGGATTCGGGGCCGACACGGTCGCCTTCGTCTCCCCGGAACGGAGATCCAAGAGGAATCCTGCGAGTTTCGTGGAACCGATGTCGAAGGCCATCCCACACACGGGCTCCTGGCGATCCTGCGCCGCGAGGACCGTTCGGTCCCAGACAACGCACGTCGCGCCCTGCCGCCTCGCGATTGCACGCGAGGCGATGTCCCGCGCGGCCCTCGGACCGATCCGAAAGCCACGCCTCCGCAGGATGCCGGTCGATGCACCGCGCCCCAGCGGCATGAGCCTCACGGAAGGGGCCAGCCGCACGGGAGGCATCCACCCACTCGTCTGGAGGCGCTGAATGCTTCGCTGGGCCTCCGGGGGAATCTCTAAGACGATCGTCCCTTCTCCCGAAGGTCGGGTCTGGCACGCGAGCCGGATGGCCCTCGAACGGTCCTCGTCCGTGAGGCGCGCTGCCGACTCGGGTGACTCGCGGAGGAGCTCGCGCCCCTGGCGCACGATGACCTTGCATTTGCCGCACGTGCCGCGCCCCGCACAAAGGTCCTCGAGGCCGACCCCGCATCGTAGGGCCGCGTCCAGAAGGTCCTCCCGATGGCCGATCCTCGTGCGGCGTCCCTCGGGCTGGAACACGACGACCGTCGGGGGCAATCGGCTCGGGACGCCCGCGAGGCTACCTAAGGATTCTGTTCGTCGTAGCCCACCAGGATCGACGCGAGCTCCGTCCCCGGCGGGATTCCGAACCGGGCCCGGAGGTAGTCGTCTTGGGGCGGGTCGGGACTCGCGCTGACGAGCCGGTCGATGTCCCGGACGTCCTCGAGCTCCGGAAAGCGGACGGGCGGCAGGACGAACCGAAGCCGGCCCGAACTCTCCTGATCCGCGAAGAGGAGGAAATCCCTCCCGAGGCGGACAGCCTTGGTCCCCGGGTGGGCAACCGGTAGGCCCGGGATGATTTCTTGTCCCAGGACCCGTCCCCGTTCGTCGACAAGAAGGAGGGTGGGCTCCGGAGGCGGCCGGAATGTCCGATCCTTGAAGAGACAGACGACCCGGCCGCGGGAGAGAACCTCCGAGACCCCGCGGTTGTCCGCGGCCTGAGGGACGGCGCGCCGTACGATTTCGTTGCGGTCTTCGGACCTGAGGAGTTCCGCCCTGACCACTCCGACGATCCCGCGAATCCGCTCGAGGACTCGAATTCCGATCGATTCCATCCTTCACACGTCCTTTGGGGATTCAGGAGGCGGGATTGGACACACTCTCAAACCCTTTTTGGAGCGCGAGACAAGGGACTGCCCGATTCGTCGTTGCCTCGTGCCCGTAGAGGCGGGCCCTTTCGGCAGGTCCAAATAGGCCCCTCACATTCGCAGCTTCGGCCAGGAGACCGCGGACGGCCGACGGTGGCCCACAAGGGTTGCTGAGGAACGTCCCCCCTCCCACGAGAGGTGGCCCCGTGCAAGCGGGGGGCCTGAGAGGGCCGGCAAGGGCGCAGAAACGACACAGCCCGCGTCGAGGATGATCCGCCCGGCGGTGACGTTGACGCGGGATCTGGTGAGACGGCGACACCCCACCGGAGCAAGTCCAA
>DATEUA010000115.1:0-2305 GCA_035283405.1 Thermoplasmata archaeon
ATTGGGACTTCCTATAGCCTAACCTTTATGGGACCCTTGGCGGTGCGGAGCGACGCGTGGGTAGCCAAGCACGGCCAAAGGCGACAGGCTCAAGATCTGTTCCCGCAGGGGTTCCCAGGTTCGAATCCTGGCCCACGCATCGAACTCACCCCTATTGTGGGCGAGTGCAAAGTGAACTCGTCCCGGGCGAGGGGTGCGTGAGCCCGTGGCACGGAATGGCAAAGGTTCTTGAAAGCCTCGATGATGCGGAGGCAGGGGTCTGCCATGAAACAAGAAAGAGAGCTAGTCGACTTGATGACGACGCTGGACGATGCTTGGAATGCCGGACCTGGAAGTCCGCTTTGGGAGACATTTAGGAAGCGTCACACCGAAAATGTTGTCGTGCATTGGCCCGGTGGGGCCCCACCCACGAGGGGACGGCACAACCATGACTTGGAAGCCATCGAATTCTTCAAGACCTTCCCGGACAACCACCTCATCAACCGCCCATACAAGATCCTCTTCGCGGACGGCAACCACACATGTTCCATCGCGGAACTCTCCGGCACGATGAAGGGACCGATGAAAACCGCGGAGGGGAAGGTCATCCAACCGACCGGGAAGAGTTTCCACGTGGAGTTCTGTACGGTGGCCACATGGAACGAAAAGGGGGAGATCACGGAGGAGCGGCTCTTCTACGACCTCGTGGGCCTGATGAGGCAGATTGGACTCGCGTGAGGGCCACGTGAGCGAAAACGGTTCGCAGGGGGCGTTGGGTACCCGAAATTGAGGGTCACTTTTCGTCCGCAAGTCATTGAATGCACTCGCCCCGAAACGTGGTCGAATCATGGCCCACGCATTCCATTAGGGCTGAACACCCGGACAATGAGGCTGGTCGCCCTCCCGACTTCCATCGCGCAGGTTGATGCCCGCGCCACTAGAACTCCACGCCGAGGGCCTCGGCGACCCGGCTGGCGCGGTTGAAGACCGTTGTCGTTCCGCTTCCGGCGAACAGGAGGCCCACCGTCCTCCCCTGGACGTCCACGACGAGGGACCCGCTGTCCCCGCCCTGGGACATCGGACCCGTAACGACCTGATCCTCGAACGTCGCCACGCGATCGCTGTAGTCCACCTGGACCGTCACGCCGGTCGCGAGCACGCGGCCCTCCGTGACCCCGGTGGTCCGTCCGCTCTTCCGGACCGTGGCTCCCATCTCCGCCTCCGCGTGTCCCCGAGACCACTGGAGTCCGAGGATCGTGTCCGCCACGAGTTCGTGCTGCAGAGGCCTCGCGGTGGCCGCATCCACGAAGTTCCCGAGGCGAATGGGGGCGACGCGAATCCCGATGCGCTTCGCAAGGCGCCGGAGGAATGCGAGGACTCCCCGGGTGTCCTCGAATCGGATCTCTACGAAACGGTCTAGGGCAGCCACGGCGTCGTTCCTCGTGCCCGAGTCCGCCGGCCCGGGCTGAAGGACGAGGTCTCCGGGACGGGCATCATTGCTGTTCGCGAGGACGTGGTTGTTCGACAGGATGAGCCGGTCGCCCCCGCGCCGCACGACTCCCCCGAGGGTGCCGGCGGTGATCCGCACGTGGCCTACGCTGACGCCGCCGGGGGCGGGGCGCCATCGGTCGGTACGACCGGGAGGTCCCGGGGAGAGGGCGAGGGCCTTCAGGCGCCCCGTTTGGACCACGTCCGTCGTCACCTCGTCGAGGGTCTTCGGGATGACGTCCCTCTTGTTCAGCTGGGACTCCGGGAGCTTTCGTTCCACGAACACGACCACGGCGAGGTCCCCCGTCTCTTGGCCCCGGACGACCTTCTTCCCAACACCGAGCCCGACGACGTTCGCCCTCTTCAGAAGGAACTTCTCGAACTTCTCCTTCACCTCGCGGATTCGGTCCCCGGTCGCGGGCCGCCCCCCCTTGGAGCGGAACGCGGCGATCTCGAGCAATCCCTCCCCCGCCTTCCCGCCGATCGCGACGCCGACCGCGCGAACGATGAGGTTCGCGAAGAAGCCGATGAAGATCCCGATCCCGTAGTACCCGAGGAGGTCCGCTTTGAACAGGAACGTCAGCAGGCCGACCCCGAAGATCACCGCCATGAAGCCCGCGAAGGCGCCCCACTGGACCCTGTACCTCCGCACCGCGAAGATCATCAGCCATCCGAGGACCGCGCCGAGCAGCAGGACCCCGACTTGATTTATGTCCGCCACCGCTTCCACTCCTTGTTGGTCGATGCCTCGCGGGGCGCAAGAACGCTTCGGTCATCATACAGGGAGGCTATCCAGAGCCGGCCAACGGGACCGGCGCAGGATCTGTGCCTTCAGGGT
>DATEUA010000116.1:0-6500 GCA_035283405.1 Thermoplasmata archaeon
GTCTTTCCGCGGAAGATCGACGGCGCATCCGGATTGTGATGGTCGTAGTGGTAGTGGCTCACCGTAAGCACATCGGCCCGCTTCGCCGCATCGCGGATGCTGCGCCACAGAGCCTTCTGCCGTTCCTCTTCCGTCGGATGCAGGGGCAGGCCGTAGCGTCGCGGTCCGAGCCGCACGCTCGGGTCCAGGAGGACGACCACATCCGGCGTCTCCGCGAGGGTCGCCATGGACCGCGCGCCAAAGCTATCCGCCGCGAGTGGGGTGATCTTCACCGTAATACGCCCTCGCCCCACACCTGCCGCGTCACCCGATCGTACCCGAGCTGCTCGACGAGATGCAAGGAGGGCTCGTTCTCCTCGTAGACATGGAGGGCAGCGATCCGACCCCGCTGCAACACCTCGCGGGTGAGGGCAGACGCGACGGACTTCGCGTATCCCTGTCTCCGGTTGCCTTCGACGACGTGGAAGAATCCGAGCATCGCGACACGGTCCGTCACGAAGTGGGTCATCGCCCAGGCGACGAGGGCTCCGCCGTGGTAGATCCCGGCGGTCGGCCCTTCCTCGATCCGCGACCGGACGTACCGCTCGGACGGCCAGTCCGGCTCCCAGAGCGTCGCGATCCTCGACGCCGCATCCGCCGTGACCGGACGAACGTCGTGACGTTGGAGATCGACGAAGTCGTCCTCCTCGACGGCGTAAAGCCACGCGGGACGCGCCTCCAGGGACGCCGCTCGACCCCGTAGGCCATCCGCGAGATGCATCTCGGTTGCGTGGAAGAAGATCGGGCCAGGAGGGATCCGGGCTATGACCCGTTCCCCTGCGACACGGTCCGCCGCGTGGATCGCGATCCCTGTCGGACCGGTGCCCCGTTTCGACGGAGCGAGCGCGGCGACCGCCTCCGGAGGCACCCCTTCCGTGAGGATGTGCCGGTAGCTCGGCTGCTGGAACACTCGATCCCACACGACCGCCGTGCGGACAGGGTCGGCCGACAGCAGCGACCTCAACGTCTCCCGGTCTACAGGCGCAGTCGGTTGCGTGCGCGTGCGAACGGCGCGGGGCACAAAAGGCTTAGGGAGGTCTCCGCTCGCGAATCTCCGCGCCGAGGGACCGAGCGGCCCGTCCGGGATCCGAATCCTCGTAGATCGACCGGCCGACGATCACCGCATCGGCGCCCGACGCGATCGCATCCGAGGCCTTGCCGCCCTGTGCCCCCACGCCGGGAGCGAGGAGAAGTCGCGATCCGATCAACGCCCGCAACGCCTTCACCCGATCCGCTCGAGTCGCGGGCGCGATGATTCCCGCGGCCCCCGACCGGGCGGCCATCCGGGCGAAGTCCTCCGCGTGCTTCGCGGTGTACTCCGCCCCTCCGGGATGGCTCATCTCCGTCACGACGAACACCTCGGCTCCCCGGGCGGCCTCGATGCACGCACGGACGGAGTCCTCTCCCGCGAATCCGTGGCAGATGATCCCGGAGGCGCCTTCCGAGACCGCCCGCTCTACGATGAGGCGGTTCGTGTTCGGGATGTCGGCGAGCTTGAAGTCGCAGAGGACGTACGAGTCCCGCGAGAGGTCCCGCACGACCGGCAGGCCCGCGGCCAGGACGAGCGGCCAGCCGACCTTGATCGCGTCGACATGACCCTGGACGGACCGCGAGACGGCCCGGGCCCGCTCCGGGTCGACGACGTCGAGAGCGAGAATGAGGCGGTGCTCGAGCCGCATCGGCGCGACCGAAGACGGGCCGCGTGCAAAAGGCTTCCGGCGACCCGAGAATCGGCGCACGATGATTAATAGCCTCCCGGGACATCGGCGCGGACGACCGTGGCCTCGGTCCAGCGAATCAAGACGAAGGTGTGCCTCGTCGGCGAAGCGGCCGTCGGCAAGACGAGCCTCGTGCGCCGGTACGTCCACGACGAGTTCGACGATCGCTACATCACGACCCTGGGGGCGAAGGTGTCGAAGCGCGAGGAGACGTTCCCGGGGACGGAAGGCAGGCCGACGTACCGGATGGACATGACCCTCTGGGACGTCATGGGGGACAAGGGGTTCCGGGAGCTGCTCCAGGAGGCGTACTTCCACGGCGCGCGGGGGATCCTCGCGGTCGCCGACCTCACGCGGTACTCGACCCTGAAGGAGCTGGACGACTGGGTGAAGAGCGTGTTCGCCGTCGTCGGAGAGATTCCCGTCGTCTACGCGATCAACAAATCGGACCTGAAGGACGAGGTGGCGATCCTCTACGGGGATCGAGAGATCGAGCAGGCCGCGAACGCCTTCAACGCCCCGTACTTGTTCACGTCCGCCAGGACGGGCGAGCGGGTCGAGGAGGTCTTCCATCGCCTCGGGGGTCTCATCCTGAGCCGGCAGGGTCAGGGGGACCTCGGACTCAATCCGGAAAATAAGCCGGGAAGCGTTAAGTAGGGAACCGTCGAGTGTGTGTCGGCCTCGCACGGGTTGCCCGCCATGATGACGCAGGTCAAGCACCTCAAGTCGAAGATCTGCCTGCTCGGCGAGAAAGCCGTCGGCAAGACGTCCCTCGTCCGTCGATACGTCCTGAACATGTTCGACGACCACTACATCACGACGATCGGGACGAAGGTGTCCAAGAAGGAAGTCCGGGTCTTCCAGCCGGAGAAGGACCGGGTCGTCGACGTCGACATGACGATTTGGGACATCATGGGCGAGAAGGGGTTCCGCGAATTGCTCCGCGAGGCGTACTTCTACGGGGCAAACGGGATTCTGGCGGTGTGTGACTCGACGCGACGGCGGACCCTGGACGACCTTGACGATTGGATCGATGGGGTGGAGCAGGTCGTCGGGAAGGTCCCGATCCTCATCGCGGTGAACAAGTCGGACGTTGGAGCCGGACAGTTCACGGCGAAGGACGTCGAACAATTCGCGAAGGCGTACGACTGCGAATTCCTCATGACGTCCGCCCGATCAGGAGAGAACGTCGAAGAGGCGTTCCGCCGCCTCGGCGCGGCGGTCACGGACCTGCAGTTGAGCCGGTGAATTGGCTCCGGGCGGACGCAGTGCCGCGAAACGATTAAGTAGGCGCCTCCAGATAGGAACGGTCCTCTCGACGCCTGTGCCTCTGCGGTTTCACGTCGAAGGAGGGGTCCGGGCCCGGGTGCCGGGAGGCACGCCGCGCGTGGCGCGGGAGGGACGGACGATGGAAGGCAGGACCCCGACGAGGCCGTGGCGAAGCGCCGTAGTATTGCTCCTCCTGCTCCTCCTGACTCTCGTCTCGACGGCCGCGGGCGGCTCCGGGCCATACGAGACGGGACCCACCGGAACCACACGTGTGGTCCGATGGACCATGGACGATTCGACCTCGCTCGTCCTTGAGAATGTGAGCCTCGCTTCGAGCGAGGCGGTCCTATCGTGGCGCCGCGCCGACCTTGGCTGGACCCGTGATTCCGACTTCCTCCTGAACGGGACCGCGGACGCGAATGTTTCGACGCAGGCCGATGGACTTGTACTGCGCGCAGACCTTCGAAACCACCTTTCGAACGGTTCCTTCGATGCGCTGGGCCCTTGGGCGTTCGAGGACGCCCCGACCGGACGGACGACCGCGACCTGGGACCCGGCGCGCCAGGACGCCCGCATCGAGCATGGAAGCGCGGCCTCCCCTTCGACCCAGTGGGACTCGATGGACTCGCAGGCGAGCTGGTTCAGCGTCGGCTCGGACGGCTCGAGCGAACTGTCCACGAGCACGGTGGGCCAGCAGGAGGGGACGGGGATGCTCGAGGATCGTATCTCCACAGGTCCGTCGGCAACGGCGTGGGCCGGGGCCTTTCGGATGGGGCTGTTCAACTGGACATCCTACGATCGGCTCGAATTGTGGATCCTCGCCCCCTCGACTCCGTCCACTCTCGTCTTCAACGTGACGACCCTCGTCGGTCCGATCCTTCGCGGGACCGTCGCGAAGCCACTGTCCCCTGGATGGCAACAGCATGAGGTCGATCTGACCGAGCTCGGTCCCGATCGCGGAGAGATCTCCCAGGTCACCCTGCGATTCAGCGCGCCATTCCTCGATCGCGAGGTGTTCTACATCGACGACGTTCGCCTCCTCAACGCGAAGCGGGCGAATGAGAGCGGGAGTGCCTTCCAACCGGTCGTCAAGAGCAGTGCGACATCCCCCGCGCGCGGGACTGCTAGGATCTCTTACGCCTGGGTCGTCGCGAACGTGTCCGGCGTGGACGGAATCGAAACATTCTTGCAGGTGACGGGTCCCCCGGGGTCCTTCGAGCGTTCCGCGCCCGCGCAAGCCGCAGGAACATGGGCTCACGAGACGATCGATGCAAGCGCCTGGCTGACGGAACCCGGGACCTATGAAATCCGCGTCGGCATCCGGTTCGCAATCGAGACGACGTCCGCGTCAAATGCGACCGTCCGGCTGGACAACGTGACATTCCAGATCCCGGGCCGCGGGAACGGGACGTTCCTCTCGTCCGCGGTCGACCTCGGTGCGCGCTCGCAACTCGAGCGCCTCACTTGGTCCGCGGACCTCCCGAACGGCACGTCGATCGCGCTGGCGGCCCGGTTCGGCGACACTCCCACAGCCGGAGGTCCGACGTGGACGGACTGGGCCGAGTTCGCGTCACCGGGCGACTATCCCTTCATCCTCGACTCGAGCGCGAGATACCTGCAAGTCCGAGCGGAACTTGGGACCCTGGACGGTAGCCTGAGTCCCGCCCTCTCGTTCGTCGGGCTGGCCGCCGGCCATCGCGCCCTCGATGGATCCGTGACGACCCTGCCGTTCACCGCCGAAGCGGGGTTCCTCCGCTGGCTCGCGTTCGAACCTGGCTGGAACGCGACGGCCCCGACCTCGGTCGGTTTCGAAGTCTCGGACGGGTCGAGCTGGGCCTCGATCGGCCCGGGAGAGGACCTGCGGGACCGCCCTCTCGGACGGACCGTCCAGTTTCGAGTCGCCCTGACGACCACGGATGGCCTGGCGACTCCCCGGCTGTCATGGATCAGCGCCACGTACGAGGTCCAAGGCGGTGGCGTCCTGGGGTTCCTCCTCGCGAACCCGTTCTTCCTCGGCCTCGTTGGCGCCGGGGCGGTCGCCTACATCGCGTACGCATTTGTGTCGCGGCGGATGTACGGCGTCGAGGACCTCTTCTTGATCCATCGGGACGGGCGCCTGATCCTTCACACGACGAACCGACTCCGTCCGGACCGCGACGAGGACCTGTTCGCAGGCATGCTCACTGCGATATCGTCCTTCGCAAAGGATGCGTTTCGAGAGGAGGCTGTCGGCCTACGACAGTTCCAAGTCGGAGACAAGAAGGTCCTGATCGAACGCCTCGAGTCCGTGTACCTGGCGGCCATCTACGCGGGACGAATCGCGGGAAGGGCGTCGAGGCATCTCCATCGCCTCGCCGTAGATATCGATCGGTCGGTCGGTGGCAGGCTCCGCGGATGGTCGGGGGACCCAGAGGATGTACGCGACGCGCGCCCCCTCACGGACCGATTCGTGCGGCGAGGACGATATCGCCGGTGGCCGTTCGCGCGGCGTGGGAGCTAGCGGGATCTCGGGACGAACAGGAGATATCCGATCACGGCGAACCCGAACAGGGTGAAGCCCGTGGAGACGATCCAAAGCCAGCGAAGAAGGCGCGCCCGCCGCCGCGGATCCTCGAAGGACTCAAGGACGCGCTCAATCATGCGGCCTTGAACCGCTTCAGCCGCATGAAATTGTCCCGCTCGATTTCCTCGAGCCGCTGTCGAATGAACGCTTCCGTCGACTTGAGCTCCGGGATGACCCGGTACTCCAGCGCGTTCACGCGCCGCTTGACCTTCTCGATCTCCTCGATGAGGCGGCGCATCGTCGTCTCGATCTCCGCTGCGACGATGATGTCCTCCACAAGGGCTTCGTAGGCCTCCGCGGCCTCGTCGACTCGGGCGGACGTCGTGATGACCCCGTAGCCGCGTTCCTCGAGCTTCTTGCGGACGGACTTCGCGTCGATCTTCGGGACGATGATCCCCATGACGTTCTTCGTCTTGAGGTCGAGGGTCGGCACCGTCCGGAGCGCGAACGCCGCGGACTTCACTCCGATGGAGCCCTCGATGGCCCGCGCGATCGCAATCCGCTGTTCCGCGACCCGATACTTCTCCGCGAGGTTCGACCGAAGGGTCTTCGCGCGCTCCAGGACCCGGAAGAACTCCACGATGAGGGCGTCGCGCTTGAGCTTCAGGAGGCGATGTCCGCGCTCCGCGGTCCGGCGTATCCTTCGGAGCTGGAGGAGCTGGGAGCGGGTCGGCTTGTACTGGATCAGGACGATCCTACGCGACCCCCTTTGCCCCTCCACGGTGCGCCGGGTGGTACTTCTCGAGAGTCTTTCGGTCGATCTTCGTGAGCCATGCCTCGTCGACGGTCGCGAGGAGCCTCCACCCAGTCTCGAGGGTCTCCTCGATCGTGCGGTCCTCCTCCGAGCCCTGGCGGATGAACTCCTGCTCGAAGCGGTCCGCGAACTCGAGCATCTTGCGGTCCCGCTCGGA
>DATEUA010000117.1:0-2438 GCA_035283405.1 Thermoplasmata archaeon
TAGGTCTGGTCGTACAACGTCATGAAGTTCGAGCCGCCAAACAGGACGGTCCGATCGCGGGCTGCGTGATACGCCGTCGCGAACCCGCTGCGGGCCGACGGGGTGTTGAACGGGAAGCGCTGTTGCCACGTGTCGGCCGCCGCGTCGTACTGCCAGACGACGATGTTCTGCGAGAAGTCCGAGCCGACCATGAGGTGGCGGGAGGCGGACGCGTGGTAGACGAGTGTGTACGTCGCCATCTGGTTCGGATTCGGCGCCGTCGTGATCTGAGCCCACGTGTTCGTCGCGACGTCATACTCCCACGTGTCCGTCAGGAAGTCCGTGTCGTTGTACCCGCCGAACAGGACCATGACTTGCTCCACCGGATCGTACGACATCGCGGAGGACTGCCGGAGGGATGGATGCGGGCTTCCCGTGATTTCCGTCCACGTATTGAGGGCCCAATTGTATTCCCACGTCTTGTCGCTGTATAGGTTCGGCGCCAGGCCATTGTAGCCGCCGAAGAGGACCGTGACCCCCCCGAGTTCATCGTAAGCCATCGAAGGGGATTCGAGGTTCCCGGGCGTGGGGTTCGCCGGGTTCTTGTTCGCCCAGTCCGTCGTGCTCTTGATGAGCTCGACCTTGGCGGGCGCGCCCGTGCCCACGACCTCCGTGCTAAGGAAGACGGAACCCGCCTCGTTGAAGTCCACGTCCGTCGTCCACGTGCGTGCGGCGGCGGCTGCGTCCGGCGAGATCATCACGAACGCGAACAGCGACACGCTCACCAGAACTAGCATCACCGCGGCGGCTCGGATTCGAACGCCCATCGGACCCCTCTCCCCGGGTAACCCAACCCGATCGGAAATCGTCCGGACGATGATGGAGGGCGCCGCCCTTATGGTTATTGGTTCAATCTTCGGGTGTTTTTTGTTCTCACTTCGCGGACTGGCGGGGCCCGGCGGCATACCACAGCCTTTTTGGGAGGAAAGCGCCATAGCAACGTTGGGATTCGTGGCGGTGAGGGCGGTGCGTCCGTTGGGGGCCAGGGCCCTCGGTCTGGCGGTGCTCCTTGCAGCGACGCCCTTCCTCCTCCCGACGTCTCAGGCGGCAAGCGGAGGTCCCGACGCGTACGGCTACGTCTGGGTGGACAGTCGGGCGCCCTCCCCAGTCGTCCCGTACATTTGGCGGGACATCACCTCGTCCGGGACGCGGGTCGCTCTTGCCGCGGACGACTGCACGTTCGAGATCGCGATGGGATTCCAGTTCCGGTTCTATGGCATCCTCGTGGACCAGATCCACGTGTGCTCGGACGGATTTTTGACGTTCAGCCTGCAAGGGTTCGGACTCAACAGCTCGATCCCCGACCCGGCACCTCCGAACGACCGGGTCGTCGCGCTGGGCATGGACCTGTTTCCGCCGACGAGCGGAAGCGCGGGGGTCTTCGTCCTCCCCGAGCCCTCCACCGTCCCCAAGCGGTTCACCGTGACGTGGAACGAGGTCGTCACTCAGTACACGTCAGACCGACAGACGTTCCAAGTGATCCTCGAGCAGAATTCGACATCCCGAGATGGGCGGATCCTTATTCAATACCGGACCCTGACGAACATCGGTTTCGCTCGGATCGGGATCGAGAACCGGACGGGGAGCAGCGGCCTCGAGTACCCCTATGCGCCCTCGAACGGCCTCGCCGTGGCATTCCTCCCCCCGTCCGACGCGGGTCTCCCGCCGGACACGCTCACCGTAACGCCGACCGTCCTCGCCCCGGCAAGCACGATCCAGGGAGCGCGGAACGTCCCGATGCTCCAGCTCGACGTCGCAACCCTGAGCAACGAGGCGCTCGTGTCCGGCCTCATCGTGCAATTGAGCGGGGTCAACGCAGGGCCCTCGGACGTCCCGACGGCCTCGCTGTGGCTTGACGACGGGGACGGCACGTTCTCCCCTTCGAACGACTTCCGCCTCGGCATCGGCGTTATCCAGCTCGCACCGACGATCGCGATGTTCACCCTCGTCCCCTCGGTCGGCGTCTCGATGGCCCTCCCGCAGCGCATGTACGTCGCCTATGACATTGCCCCCGGGGCCCGGCCCGGGAACTGGATCGGGGCACGCATGGCGGCCTCCTCCGCGGTCTCCGTCGAATTCCCGGACGTCGTCGCCGCGGCGGGGTTCCCCGCTGAGACGTACATTCCGAACACCCAGACGCGAATCGACGCGAGCATCGACACGCTCGTCCTCCTGAGCGCGACGGACCGGGTCCCCGGAAACGTGGCGCAGTGGCAGACGGACGTGCCGTTGATGTCCATCCAACTTGGGGTCGCGAGCAACATCGTGGACGTCGCCGGCCTCACCCTCGAGATCGGCGGCAACGCGACCGCGGCGGAGGTGTGGCGGGTGAAGGCTCTCGAGGACGTGGACCGCAACGGATCGTACACGCCGGGCATCGACGTCGTCTTGGCGGTGGT
>DATEUA010000118.1:0-4547 GCA_035283405.1 Thermoplasmata archaeon
TTCCCAACCAGTACGCGAACCAGACGAATCCCGAGGCGCACTACGAGACGACCGGGCCCGAAATCTGGGAGGACACGGATGGCCGGGTGACGCACTTCGTGTGCGGCATGGGGACGGGCGGTACGATCAGCGGCGCCGGCAAGTACCTGAAGGAGAAGGGACCGAACGTCCGGGTCGTCGGGGTGGACCCCCTCGGCTCCATCCTGAAGGACTATTTCTATTCAAAGAAAACCATAAAGGCCCACACGTACAAGATCGAGGGTATCGGCGAGGACTTCGTCCCTGACACGACTTGGTTCCAGTACGTCGATGAGGTCGTGAAGGTGAGCGACAAGGAGGCCTATCTCATGACACGACGGCTGGCCCGGGAGGAGGGCATCCTCGCGGGGAGCTCGAGCGGGGCAGCCCTCGTCGCCGCGCAGCGGATCGCAGAGGGACTCGGGAAGGACGCGGTCCTCGTCGTCCTGCTGCCGGACACCGGGGAACGCTACCTCTCGAAGGCCCACAACGAGGAGTGGCTCAAGGAACAAGGGTTCATCGAGGAGCCCGTCGCGCCCCTCATGACGATCCTCCGGGGGAAGGAGGGCGCCGTCGCGGGGGTCATCACGGTGGACATCGCGGCAAAAGTCCGCGAGGCGGTCGACATCATGCGCCAGTACGGGGTGTCGCAACTCCCTGTGATGGACACGGGCATCCTGGTCGGGTCTCTGCGCGAAGAAGTCCTCATGAAAGCCCTCCTCGACACCCCGAAGATGTACGACGACTACGTCGCGAAGGTCATGGAGAAACCGTTCCCGGTCGTCGAGCCGGGGGCCGACCTCGAGACGGTCTACAAGCTCCTCCTCCGCGGCTCCCCCGCAGTCGTCGTCGGGAAGGAGACCCAGTTCGAAGGGATCATCACCCGCATCGACGTGATCGAGTACCTCGCCGGCCGCGCGTGAGGCACAAACCTTTTTCGCCCCCCGGCGTCTCGGGCGCTCGGCGATCCCGATGCGTTTTGCGACGAAAGCGATCCACGCGGGGCAAGGCCCGGAACCGCGGACCGGCGCGATCACCCCGCCGATCTACATGACGTCGACGTTCTCCCAGAAGGACCAGGAGGCCTACGTGTACGGCCGCGGAAGCAACCCGACCCGGGAGGGGCTCGAGGCGAACCTCGCGGCTCTCGAGGACGGGAAGCACGGGCTCGCGTTCTCGAGCGGCATGGGGGCCATCACGACGATGATGACGCTCCTGAAGAAAGGGGACCATGTCGTCGTCTCGGACGACTGCTATGGCGGGGTCTACCGGATTTTCTCCAGGATCATGAGCGAGTTCGGGGTCGACGCGACGTTCCTGGACCTCCGCGACCTCGTCGACGTGGAGGACGCCTTCCGCCCCGAGACGCGGATGCTCTGGATGGAGTCCCCCACGAATCCGCTCATGAAGGTCGTTGACCTCCGGGAGCTCGCGTTCCTCGCGAAGGCCCACGAGGCGATCAGCGTGTGCGACAACACGTTCCCCTCGCCGGCCCTCCAGAACCCCCTCGCGATGGGCGTCGATCTGGTCGTCCACAGCACGACGAAATACCTTGGGGGCCACGCGGATGTCCTCGGCGGTGCGATCGTCACGAACTCGGAAAGGCTCCACGAACGGCTCAAGTTCGCCCAGAACGCGCTCGGGACGATCCCGAGCCCCTTCGACTGCTGGCTCGTCCTCCGGGGCGTCAAGACCCTCGCGCTGCGGATGGAGCGGCACAGCGACAATGCCGACGCAATCGCGAGATTTCTGAAGGACCACAAGGGGGTGTCCCGCGTCTTCTATCCCGGCCTCCCGGAGGACCCCGGACACGCGCTCGCGAAGAAGCAGATGCGCCGCTTCGGCGGAATGTTGAGCTTCGAACTCCACGACGCGACGAAAATCCGGGAGCGGCTGAGGAAGCTCAGCGTGGTCACCCTCGCAGAGAGCCTCGGGGCCGTGGAATCGCTCATCGAGCATCCTGCGACGATGACCCACCACCACGTCCCGAGGGAGCAGCGCGAGAAGCAAGGGATCACGGACGGGCTGATCCGCTTCTCTGTCGGACTCGAAGACCCGCAGGACATCCTCGAGGACCTCCGCGTCGCGCTCGGCTGATCCGAAGCGGCTATCGGGCGGACCGCGCACTCGCGTGCGTCGAGCGGTACAGCACCGGCACGAGATGGAGCGTCAGGCCCGCCGCGATGAGGAGGTACCCGACGAGGGCGGCGCCGGGCAAGATCCCGCGGCCCACGCCCCAGGACACGAGAAACGCGGCAGACTCCGGATTCTGCACGATGACGATGGTGGAGACCGCCGCGACGGCAAAGAGGACGGCGGCTCCGAGGTCCGTGAGGCGTCGAGACGCCCGGTCTAGGTAGAACGCGACCCGGCCGAACAGGATTCCATGGAGGGCGAGGAGCGGGACGAAGGTCCACGCGAGGTAGGGGAACGCGGTCACGTAGAGGACCACGAGCCACGAATCCGTCGCCCCGTACGATCGATACTGCAGGGGCAGCAGGACGACCGCGGAGAGGACGAGGATCAACGTGAGAAGGAATGCGCGCCACGCGAGGATCGGACTCGCTTCCCGAGGTCGCCGGGCGCGCAGGTCCCGGAGGCCGGCCCACAGACGGGGCCACGCGGCGACGTGGAGAAGGACCGCGACCCACGCGAGGAACAGGTCGAGGAACACGATCCCGAGGTTCGGGATCCACAGGATGACCCGGCCGATCGCGAAGGAGGACCAGTAGACGAGGCTCCCCACCCCGAGGAGGAGAGCGGCCCGGTGGAGGTCCCGGGGCCAGGAGGCGAAGTGGATCCCCGTGCGACGGAGGAGGAAGGACTCCGCCATCGGCCCGCATCCGCGCCGACTCGGCTTTAATCGTTTCGTCGCGAAAACTCACGCGATCGACGAGACCGGGCGATCCAGGGATCGCGTTCGAAGGCGAAGGTGATCGCGAGGAATCCGACGGCGACGAGGACGAGGTCCCACGCGAGGCGCGAGTTCGAGAGGACCCCACGTGGGTCTGCGAGGGCAGTTCCTCCCGAGGAAAGGGCCATCGCGAGGACCGCGCCGCATCCAATCGCGGAGACGACCGCCATGCGTTCCGAGGCCAGTTCGCGCGCGACGTACACGAGGCCGATGGACGCTCCCGCGGACACGGGCCCCCAGAAGAGCGGGTGGGCGGGCAGGAAGATCGCGGACGAGGCGGCGATCGTTAGCCACGCGGCCGAGCCGAGGACCGCGGCCGGCAACAGGACCACGACGCCCCCGAGGAGGACGCGACGGGCGGACGCCGCGGCCTCGCTCAGCGGGAAGGCTCGGGCCATCCCGATCGCCGCTTGGGCCGCTGCGACGAGACCGAGGACCTGGAGCAGCGCCCCGAGGATCAGGGCCGTGAGCCCGCCGATCTCGGACCGGACCACGAGGAACCCGACCGATACGGACAGACTCGTCGCGCCGAATGCAAGGGACGCGGACGCGACCGCGAAGCGTCGCCGCGCGTGCGCCCGCATCGTCTCGACGGACTTCCCCGGCGGTGCGAGGGGGATCGACACGAGGGTCACAACGCGCCGCGCGTCTTAAGGGTCTGCGGCTCTCCGGAGAACCTTAATAGAACCCGCCCTCATCCGCCCGGCGCGATGCCCATCCGTTTCTACAACACGCTCTCCCGGACGAAAGAATCCTTCGCGCCGACCCGGGGGAACCGCGTGACGATGTTCGTCTGCGGGATCACCCCTCAAGACTCCGCGCACCTGGGGCACGCGAAGACGTACGTCGCGTTCGACGTCCTCGCGCGGTACCTGAGGCACAAGGGCTACGACGTGTTCTACTTGCAGAACATCACGGACATCGAGGACCGGATCATCGAGCGCATGCAGAAGACGGGGAGGGAATGGAAGGATATCGTGTCCGAGTACCTCGCCGATTATATGGATGGGATGGCGCGCCTGGGGTGCGCCTCCGTGAACCTGTATGCGCGCGCGACGGAGTACATCGCCGAGATCATCGACCAGATCGAAGGACTTCTCCGGAAACGGGTCGCCTACGTCGCAGAGGACGGAAGCGTGTACTACGACACGACGACGTTCTTCGGTTGGGGAAGGCTGAGCGGCCAGAAGGTCGAACAGCATCGCCCGGGCGCGCGCGTCGCGCTGGACGACAGGAAGAGGCACCCGGCCGACTTCGTCCTGTGGAAGGCCCAGAAGCCCGGAGAACCTGCGTGGCCGAGCCCATGGGGACCCGGCCGCCCCGGGTGGCACATCGAGGATACCGCGATCACGATCCATCATTTCGGCCCGCAGTACGACATCCACGGCGGCGCGACGGAGCTCATGTTTCCGCACCACGAAGCGGAGATCGCACAGGCGGAGGCGTTCACGGGCGTGACGCCTTTCGTCAAGTTATGGATGCATGGAGGGATGCTCATGGTGAAAGGCGAGGAGATGCACAAGTCCCTGGGGAACTTCTGGGCGATCAAGGACGCCCTCGCCCGGTGGGAGCCGGAGGTCGTCCGGTTCTTCCTGCTTAACGCGCATTACCGTTC
>DATEUA010000119.1:0-29520 GCA_035283405.1 Thermoplasmata archaeon
TCCACGCCGAACGTCACCGACGTCGACGCGAAGTTGCCCGCCTGGTCGAACGCTGCAAGCGTCACGATGTGCGTCCGCTCCTGGAGGCCGGAGGCCAGGTAGCTTGTCGCGGCGCCCGGCAGCTCCACCGCGTTTGCGCCATCCACGGAGAGCCGCAGGGACGCGATCCCCGAGGCGCTGTCCCCGGCGGTCCAGCGGACCTCCACATCGTCCGTGTTCAGGTAGCGGCCCCCCTGTGGGGCCGTGATCGTGAGGGCGGGCGCGTTCGGGTCGAAGTGGAACGGGATATGGAGAATCGCCTCGTTCCCTGCTCGGTCCCGCGCGAGGACGGACACCGCGTGGTCCCCCTCCGCCTGGAGTCCCAGGTCTTCCGCACCGGTCGCCTCCTTCGCGCCGGCTTCGACGGGGAAGCTCATCGGCTGGCCCCCGTCCAAGATCGCCTCGACCGCCGCGAGACCCGAGACCTCATCGGTCGAAGTCCAGGCGAGCATCCCGTCCTTCGTCCATCCGTTCGGAGAAGGCTTGCCGATGAAAAGGTTCGGGGACCTCGTGTCGAGGGTCGTCTTGGCCTTCGCGTGGTCCCTCGGCGCGCCCTCGCGCCAGTACCCGCGGTCCACTCCGACCGTGTAGAACTCGTACGTCGCCTCGCCGCCCGTGTAGTACGTGTCGAAGGGGATCGTTCCGTAGATCAGGCCGCCCGCGAAGCCGTGCTGGCCGAACCACATGCCGTCCGGGTTCCACGGGGGCTGGTAGAGCTTCCAGTCGCCTCCGGGGTTCCGGTAGTAGAGCTCCGTCCAGAACACGCCGCTCGAACCGGCGGTGCCCTCCGCGACGTATTCGATCTCGACGACCTGCGTTCGCACGAATTCGGGCAACGCGGTGACGGTGGACGAGGGAATCCGCTCCCCGACGGCGAAACTGACCGGGGCGACGGCAGGAAGAAGCAACGCCAAGGGGACGGACACCGCGAAAAGGAGCGCGATCAAGCCACTTACGCTGAGTAGAGCCAGTCTCCTCCGCATCTCGAAACCCCTCTGGCGGACGACTACTGAATGCAAGTACTAATCCCTTGTGGTGGGATGCGGTATTTCGTGCGCTGAGAGCATATGGAGGAATGAATAAAAATGCGCCCCCCTGCTCGAACAGTATTGGAACCGCAGCTCCATCGGAAGGGAGGGCGCCGGATCCGCCCGGCATCGATCCGAGCGGAAATGTTCAAGTCGCCTCCGGGGCTCTGCGCCGCCCAAGGGCCGGTAGATCAGTGGAAGATCGCCTGCTTTGCAAGCAGGAAGCCCTGGGTTCAAATCCCAGCCGGTCCACTCCCAGCGGTGCTCGTCAGGTAAGGGAATCGATGTCCGCGGCGGTCACATCACGCAACGTCGCGACCTCGAGATCGGGGCCAGGCCCCAGGTCGTCGAGGGCCGCGCCGAACCGGTTGACCCAGATCGCCCGCAGCCCGGCCTCCTTCCCGCCGGTCACATCGAAGGAATGTGCGGACACGAGCGCAACGTCCGCGGGTCGGACGCCGAGCCGCTCCACCGCGCGGAGGTAGACGGCCCGGGCCGGCTTGAACGAGCGGGCCTCCGCCGCGCTCACGACGGGGTCGAAGTACGACCTGAGCCCGGCGTGGCTCAGGGCCGCCTCGATCTGGTCCGGGTCCCCGTTGCTCACGACCGCGAGGCGAGCCCGCGACCGGAGACGATCGAGGGCGGGCACGACGTCCGGGAACACGGGGAGATGCGTCCAGGCATCGATGAGCGCCGCGGCCGTCGTCTCGGGAATATTCATCCCGCGTCGGGCTGCGAGAGCCTGGAGGGCCCGACGCGTGACCTCGGCGAACGGCAGATGACGGCCCATCGCGGCAAGCTGGAACGTGTACTGGAGCTGCGTCCCCCTCCACTCCGATGCGATCGCCTCGGGGTCGCGCGTGATTGCGGCGAGCGGTTTCACGAGGCCCGAAGGATCGAGCACGGTCCCGAACACATCGAACAGGAGGGCGCGGGCCATCGGGGCGGCATGCGCCCACGACGGGATGAAGAGTTCGGCCCCGCGCGCGGCCGCGTGCGGAAACCATTAAACCTGCCCGGTTCGATACCGCGCCTGGGGAGGGGGTCGCGTGCATCCGCAGGCTTTCGAATACGTGAGACCAGAGTCCGTCGAGCGCGCCGTGGGACTTCTCCGGGAGTACGGAGATCGGGCCAAAGTCCTCGCGGGGGGCCAGAGCCTGATCCCGCTGATGAAGCTCCGCCTCGCATCCCCTCAGGTCCTCATCGACATCGGCCGGATTCCCGGCATGTCCATAATCAAAGAGGACGGCGAGTTCCTGCGCATCGGTGCGCTCACGAGGCATCGGGACCTCGAGCGGACGCCCCTCATCCGCGAGCGGTATTCGATCCTCGTCGACGCGGCCCACTCCCTCGGCGACCCCCAGGTCCGAAACCTCGGGACCGTCGGCGGCGCTCTCGCCCACGCGGACCCCGCCTCGGACTGGGGTGCGGCCTTCCTCGCCTTCGACGCGAAGCTCGTCACGAAGGGCCCAGACGGGGAACGGACCATCTCGATTGATGATTTCTTCAAAGACACGTTCGTGACGGCCGTCAAGCCGACCGAGATCCTCACGGAGGTCCGTATCCCGAAAGCCGGGACGAGGGACGGCGGGGCCTACCTGAAGCTGAAGCGCAAGACGGGAGACTTCGCCACGGTGGGCGCGGCGACCCAACTCGGTCTCGATGCGAAGGGGCACATCGCCGATGTGCGAATCGGCCTCGCAGCCGTGGGCCCGACCCCGATCCGCGCGAAGCGAGCAGAGGCACACCTGCGAGGCAAGGCTCCGCACAAGGAGGCCTTGGCGGAGGCGGCGAAGCTCGCGGCCCATGACGCCCGGCCCACGTCGGACCTCCGAGGCAGCGAAGAGTACAAGCGAGCGATGGTCGAGGTCTTCACCCGACGAGCGCTCGAGAAGGCGGTCGAGCGGGCGGGGAGGTGAACGGATGACGAGCCACATGAGGGGACGCATCGCGGCGGACGGCCAGATACGGATCGCGGTCACCGTGAATGGGTCGAAGGTCGAGCGGTCCGTGGAGCCAAGGACTCTCCTCGTGGACTTCCTCCGGGACGAGCTGCGGCTGACCGGCACGCATGTCGGGTGCGACACGAGCCACTGCGGCGCGTGCACGGTCCTGCTCGACGGTCGGTCCGTCAAGTCGTGCACGATGTTCGCGGTCCAGGCGGACGGCGCGTCCGTGACGACGATCGAGGGGCTCGCGCAGCACGGACGGCTCCATCCGATCCAGCAGGCGTTCAAGGAGAACCACGGCCTCCAGTGCGGCTTCTGCACGCCCGGGGTGGTCCTCGCGGCGATGGAACTCCTCCAGCTCACGAAGGCGCCGACGGAGGACGAGATCCGGACGGGAATCTCCGGCAACCTGTGCCGGTGCACGGGCTACGTGAACATCGTGAAGTCTGTCGCGGCCGCGGCGGAGATGATGTCGGGAGGGAGGTGACCCGATGGCCCAGGCGGTGAAGGCGATGGGCGAGCCGATCCTGCGGAAGGAGGACGACCGGTTCCTCACGGGGCGGGGCCGTTACGTCGCGGACCTGACGCTCCCGGGGACCGTCTTCGCGAAGTTCGTCCGGAGCCCGTACGCACATGCGCGGCTCGTGCGGATCGACGCGAAGAGGGCTCTGGCCATCCCAGGCGTGATCGGGGTGTTCACCGCGATGGACCTGAAAGGCGACGTCGGGAACGTGCCGACCGCGTGGACGATCCCGAACGCGGACATCAAGACGCCGCCATACCCCGCGCTCGCGAAGGACGTCGTGCGGTATGCGGGGGAAGCCGTCGCGGTCGTCGTCGCGGAGACCTCTGCGTCCGCCGAGGACGCGAAGGAACTTGTGGAGGTCCAGTACGACCCGCTCCCGGTCCGTGTGAACCAGGAGGCGGCTCTGGAGCCGGGGGCACCGCAGCTCCATGCGGAGGCGCCGGGAAACGTCGCGTTCCGATGGCCCCTCGCCGGCGGCGACGTGGAGGCTGCGTTCAAGGAAGCCGACGTGATCGTCACGGAGCGGTTCGTGAACCAGCGGCTCCAGCCGTCCGCGATGGAACCTCGCGCGGCGATCGCGGCATACGACCCGGGGACGAAGGAGCTCACCCTCCATGTGACGTCCCAGAACCCGCACATCCACCGACTCCTGCTTTCGATCATCCTCGGGATGCCGGAGCAGCGGATCCACGTGATCTCGCCGGACGTCGGCGGCGGCTTCGGGAGCAAGATCCCGTGCTACCCGTGGGAGGCGGTCGTGTGTGCCCTCGCGGTGCGGCTCGGCCGGCCCGTGAAGTGGGTCGAGGACCGCTCGGAGAACATGGTCGCGACGACCCACGGCCGGGACCACGTGCAATACGTCGAGCTCGCCGCGACCAAGGACGGCCGGATCCTCGGAATCAAGGTGAAGGCGATCGCGAACATGGGCGCGTACCTGTCGACGGCGGCCCCGGGCATCCCGACGATCCTGTTCGGCTTCATGGTCGGAGGCGCGTACGCGATCAAGGCGGGGCACGTCGAGGTGACCGGGGTGTTCACGAACACGACCCCCGTCGACGCGTACCGGGGCGCCGGGCGGCCCGAGGCGCTGTACCTCGTGGAACGGATGGTCGACCTCCTCGCGCGGAAGCTCGAGATGGACCCGGCAGAGGTCCGTCGGAAGAACTTCATCCCTCCGGACAAGTTCCCGTATCCGATCGCGATGGGCCTCACGTACGACAGCGGGAACTACGGCGCGGCGTTCGACAAGGCTCTGTCCCTCGTGGACTACAAGAAGCTCCGCCAGGAACAGACCCATGCCCGGAAGGAGGGCAGGCTGATGGGGATCGGGCTGTCGTCCTACGTGGAGATCTGCGGTCTCGGGCCGTCGTCCGTCATCGTGTCGACGGGGTTCGCGGGCGGCCTCTGGGGCTCGTCGACGGTCCGCGTGCACCCGACGGGCAAGGTGACCGTGTACACAGGGGCGCACCCGCACGGACAAGGGGAAGAGACGACGTTCGCGCAGGTCGTCGCCCAAGAGCTCGGGATCCCGGTCGAGGACATCGACGTCGTCCACGGGGACACGAAGTCCACGCCGATGGGCATGGGGACGTACGGGAGTCGGACGACCCCCGTCGAGGGGGGGTCCGTCGCGCTCTCCGCCCGCAAGGTCCGGGACAAGGGACGGAAGATTGCGGCGCATCTCCTCGAGGCGAGGGAGGAGGACCTCGATTTCCGGGACGGGACGTTCTCCGTGAAGGGAAGCCCGGACGCGAAGAAGACAATCCAGGAGGTCGCGTGGGCCGCGTACCTCGCGGACAAGATGCCCGCGGGCGTCGAACCGATTCTCGAAGCGACGACGTTCTACGATCCGGCGAACTTCGTGTTCCCGTTCGGGACGCACGTCTGCGTCGTCGATGTGGACCCGGAGACCGGACAGGTGTCCGTGCGGCGATACGTCGCCGTGGACGACTGCGGCACCCAGATCAACCCGATGATCGTCGAGGGCCAGGTCCACGGAGGCGTGTTGCAGGGCCTGGGTCAGGCCATGATGGAGGCGGCCGTGTACGACGAGACGGGGAACCTGCTCACGTCGAATTTCTTGGAGTACCTCATCCCGAGCTCCCTGGAGGCCCCGAGGATCGAGGCGAAGTCGACCGTCACCCCGTCGCCCCACAACCCGATCGGGGCGAAGGGGGTGGGGGAGACGGGGACGATCGCGTCGTCCGAGGCGTACGTGAACGCGGTCATGGACGCCCTCGCGCCCTTTGGGGTGGCGAACCTCGACATGCCCCTCACCCCGGAGAAGGTCTGGCGGGCGATCCACCGGAAGTAATGAGCTCCGCCGGAGAACGCGCACGGGCCGAACTCGAGCGAACGCGGGAGGTACGGGTACGAAGGTCGTCGGGACGAGCGTCGTGCGGCGCGAGGACGACCGCTTCCTCACGGGCCGCGGGACCTACGTCCCGGACGTCCACTTGGAGGGCACGGTCCATGCAGGGTTCCTCGGGAGCCCGTTTGCCCACGCGCGGCTCGCCCGTGTGGACCTCGCCGCCGCACGGAAGGCGCGGGGGGTCCTCGCCGCATTCTCCGGAGCGGAGCTCCGAGACGCTCTCCGGCCGATTCCTGCCCTGAAGCTCGACACGGCGGACGTCTTCCACGCGCCGCCGTACTGGCCCCTGCCCCCACAGGTCGTCCATCACGCGGGGGAGCCCGTCGCGGTCGTCGTGGCCTCGAATCCGTACCTCGCCCGCGACGCCCTCGAACTCGTCGAGGTCGAGTACGATCCCCTGCCGACCGTTGTGGATGCGGAGGCCGCGGCCTTGCCGGGCGCGCCCCTCCTCCACCCGCAGGCTCCGGGGAATGTGGGGTTCCGCTGGTCCCTCCGCGGGAACGTCCTCGCGGCGTTCCGAGACGCGGACGTCGTCGTCGAGCAGCGCCTCGTCAACCCGCGCCTCCAGCCCGCGCCTCTGGAGACCGACGCGGCCCTCGCTTCCTGGGATGCGACCGCCCAGAGGCTCACCCTGTGGGCGTCCTCGCAGAACCCGCACGACCTCCGCGGGGACCTCGCGAAGGTCCTCCGCCTCCTGGCGAAGCAGATCCGCGTCATCTCGCCCGACGTCGGAGGCGGATTCGGCGCGAAGGTCGCGGTCTATCCGCAGGTCGCCGTCGTCGGTCATCTCGCACGCGCGCTCGCGCGACCCGTGCGGTGGGTCGCGAGCCGGACGGAGAATTTCCAGGTCGCCACCCACGGGCGGGACCAAATCCAGCATGTGCGCCTCGCGGCCCGGAAGGACGGCACGATCCTGGGCCTCCAGGTGCGCGCGTACGCGAACCTCGGAGCGTACCTGTCGAGCGCAGGCGCGGTGGTCCCCTCGGAACCCTTCGGCGAGATGCTCTCCGGATGCTACGGGATGCGCGCCGTCGACGTCGAGGTCCTCGGGGTCTACACCAACACGGCGCCCACGGGGCCCTACCGCGGCGCGGGCCGACCCGAGGCCACGTACCTCGTCGAGCGGATGGTCGACCTCCTCGCGCGACGGCTCGGCCTGGACCCCGCGGAGGTCCGGATGAGGAACTTCGTCCCGCGGTCCGCGTTCCCGTACACGTCCTGCACGGGTCGGGTATACGACAGCGGGGACTACGCCGCGGCGCTCGAGCGGGCCCTGAAGATCGCGGATTACGAGGGATTCCGGAAGGATCAGACGCGCGCCCGCGCAGAGGGGCGGCTCCTCGGGATCGGGCTGTCGAGCTATGTGGAGATGTGCGGGGTCGGGCCCGGGATGAAGGGGCACTCGACCGTCCGCGTGACGTCGGAGGGCAAGGTCGTCGTGGTCACAGGGGCGATGCCCCAAGGCCAGGGGGGCGCGACGACGATCGCGCAGGTCGTCGCGGACGAGCTCGGCGTGCCCCACGCCGACGTCGACGTGGTCTACGGCGATACGGACCTCGTCCCCAAGGGGACCGGAACCTTCGGAAGCCGTACCACCGCGATCGAGGCAGGTTCTGCCGTCCTTTCGGCCCGGAAGGTCATCGACAAGGCCCGGAGGCTCGCGGCACAGCTCCTGGAAGCCCGCGAGGACGACGTCGTTTTCGACGAGGGACGCTTCCACGTGAAGGGCGTCGATTCGCCTGCGCGCACGCTCGCGGACGTCGCCCGCGACACCCCGCGGCTCCTCCCGAAGACCCGCGTGGACCTCGAGGCGTCCACCGCGTTCGATCCGGAGGACTTCGTCTATCCGTTCGGTACGCACGTGTGCCTCGTCGAGCTTGACCGCGAGACGGGCGAAGTTCGCATTCTCAGGTACGTCGCCGTGGACGACTTCGGGAACGTGGTCAACCCCATGCTCGCGGAGGGACAAGTCCACGGAGGCATCCTGCAGGGAATCGCACAGGCCCTGTGGGAGGCATCTCAGTACGACGAAGCCGGGAACCTCCTCACCTCGAGTTTCATCGAATACGGGATGGCGACTGCGAAGGAGGCCCCCCGGATCGAGACGGCCCGTACGGTCACCCCGACGTCGCTCAACCCTCTGGGTGTCAAGGGAGTCGGCGAGGCCGGGACGATCGCCGCGCCGCCGGCTGTCGCAAACGCGGTCATGGATGCCCTCGCGCCCTTCGGCGTAGACCATGTGGACATGCCCCTCACCCCGGAGAAGGTCTGGCGGGCGATCCACGGGAGGGATTCCGGGCAGCCGCAGCGCGCAGGGCCAAAGGATAGATACCGAGCGTGAACTGTCCGTCTTTCCTTGTGGGCGGCGGAGTACTCCGAACGTCTCACGCACCTCGCCTCGAAGCGTCAGCCCTTCGCCGTCGCGGTCGTGACCAGCACGGAAGGCTCGACCCTCGCGAAGCCCGGTTTCAAAATCCTGATCTCGCGAGAAGGGGACGTGGTCGGGGGCACCTTGGGCGGCGGCTGCCCGGAGGGGCCGATCGCGGAGGTGGCGAAACGGTCCATGAACGACGGCCAGCCCCGAGTGATCCGCATCCACCTCGTCGACGCCGAGAAGGCCGTCGCAGGGACCGTCCGGAGCTCGACCGACGATGAAATCTACGTGGAGACGAATTGCGGGGGGACCCTAGAGGTGTTCGTGGAACCCATGATGCCGGGCGAGCGGCTCGTCGTGATCGGCCAAGGGGGCAAAGACGACGTGGAGGACGCCCTGATCCCGTTAGCACGATCCCTCGGGTTCGAGGTCGTCGTCGTCGACCCGGCACCGGAGCTCCGGGAGAAGCCGGACGTGCTCCTGAAGGCCGCGACGCTGGACCCGAAATCGATGCCCGTCGGCGAGCGAGACTACGTCGTCGTCCTGACGAAGGGAGAGCGGGATGTCGCGATCCTCGAGGCCCTGTCGACCTCGAAGGCGAGGTTCGTCGGGCTGCTCGCGAGCCGGCAACGGCTGCGGAAGAACCTCGAGGATCTGCGCAAGCTCGGGGTCCGGGAGGATTTCCTTCGATCCCTCCACGCTCCGATCGGGCTGGACATTGGCGCGAAGACCCCGGCGGAACTCGCCCTGGCGATCCTCGGCGACGTCGTCGCGACGAAGTACGGCAAGGATGCGCCCCACAAGCCCGTGGAAGGGTGAGGGTCCGCGTCGGCGGTTGGGACAAAGCTATTTGCCGCGCTTGCTCTTCGGCGGGTCGGTGGGTTCGCGGGGAGGTCCGTGATCTCGGCCATCGTGCTCGCGGCGGGCATGTCGTCAAGGATGGGGGAGCCCAAGGCCCTCCTTCCTCTCGGCGGGGAGCCGATGCTCGCCCGGGTCCTGTCGACCGTCCGCCGCTCCCGCGCCGGAGAGACCGTCGTGGTCCTGGGATTCGGGGCCGACCGCGTCCGGGAGGGGGTCGGTCTTGACGCAACGACCACCGTAATCAACCCGGACTTCGCCCGGGGAATGAGCTCCTCGATTCGCGTCGCCCTGCGTGCGGCCCGCCCCGACGCCGCAGGATTCCTGATCGTGCTCGGCGACCAGCCCTTCGTTTCCTCGGCGACCCTCGACGCGCTCATCGAGCGACATGAGGCCTCGGGAGCCAAGATCCTGGTTCCGACGGTCCGAGGGGTCCGAGGCAACCCGGTCCTCGTAGACCGTTCTCTTTCCGGGGAGATGGCGCGGATCGCGGGGGACGTCGGATGCCGGGCGATTTTCGGCCATCACAGGAGCGAGATCGTCGAGGTGCCCGTCGACGATCCAGGGATCCTCGTCGACATCGACACCCCCGAGGAATACCGGCGTGCCGCTGAGGCCCTCCAGCAAGGTGAGACATCTGAGTCCGCTCTCGCAGCCCTCCCCGGACGGCACCCCGGCGATGGAGCCGCGGGCCCAGCAAGCCCACCGCTTCGTCGATCGAAGCGGGCGCGAAATACTCGAACCTAGGCGGAATCACGACAACCCCCAACCTGTCACAACGTGGCACGGCATCATCCGGAGGCGCGGAGTAAAGGCTTTTCCCAAAGGGTTCTCGGGAGCGTCATCGCACGGACGCATGCACCGCCGAACGGAAGGGTCGCGCGACTTCGAAGTCCTCCGGCCCGAGGAGGAGGTCGAGGTGCGCGACGGCCTCCCGCATCCCGGCGGTCGCCGGCTCGAAGGAAGGCCTCCTCGCGTACGGATTGATCCAGACGAGGGATCGGGAGACACGCCTGAGCCATCCGAGCTCCCGGCCGAGGACGTCCGTCTCGCCCAGGTCCCACCCGTCGCTGAGGACGAGGACCGTCGTCCAGGGGCGGACGAGGGACCCGTGCCTTCGATGAAACTCCTGGAGGCACCGGCCGATTCGGGTGCCCCCGCTCGCCGGGCCGAGGGTGCGGCTGACGGCCCGGAGGGCACGGGAGTAGGCTTGGGCCCGAACGCAATCCGTGACCTCCTCCAGCCCTGTGCTGAACGCGAAGATACGGGAGCGGCGCGCCACGCGGTGCAGGGAGTAGGCGAGGGCGAACAACTCGCTGTCGTGGTCCTTCATCGAGCCGCTCACGTCCCAGAGGACGACGAACTCCGCCCCCTGAAGCTTCCTCCTTCGACGCCGGAGGTCGAGCCACTCGCCACCATGGCGGAGGCTCTGCCGGACCGTTCGGGGAAAGTCAATGCGCCCCTGACGGGCCGGTTCGAACCGCCGACCGGGGAGGCTCGCCGAGGCCCGGCGGAATCGCCGGGCTCCCGCGCGGACCGCGGCAAGCCGGCGCGGGTCGAGCGCGGCGAGCGGATGGCCGACGGCCGGTGCGTCCGGACTGTATACGCCGATCCGCATCACGCCGGAGGATTCGACGGTCACGGCCCCTGAGCGAGAGAACTCGTCTCTCGTGCTCCCCTGGAAAGGCGGATTCCGCGGCACGGCACCTTTCGACGGATCCTCGGTCTCTTCACGAAGGAGGGATGCCCAATACTCGTCGAACGCCTCCTCCACGAGGCGCGCGTCTCTTGGCGACTTCGCGAGGGTCGCCCGGCACGTATCGAGGACGGCTTGGCGGTCCGAGAGCGCGATGAACTCGAAGGCCTGCGCCAGGTCGAGCTCGGATCCGATCCCCACGGGGACGCCTCGGCGCCGCAGGAAGACAAAGAACCCCGCAAGCCGAGCGAGGAAACGGCCAGCCGTCTCCCCCGAGACTACTGGAAGCGCGGTCATGCCCGGTCGACGAGGCCGTCGAGGCGCTCGGAATGCACCGCCTGGAGGTCCTGCGCGTCCTTCACGAGGAACCCGAGGGTCTGCCGCACGACGTCGCGGGTGATCGTCGTCTGCCCGAGCTCCAGGAGGGCGGCCGCCCAGTCCAGGGTCTCCGAGATTCCTGGCCGTTTCACGAGGTCCGGCTCGGCCCGCACGCGCTGCACAAGTGCGGCGATCTCCTCCGCAAATCGGGCCTCGAGCCCCGGGACCTTCCTCCGGAGGATCGCGACCTCCTTCTCGAGGCTCGGATAGCCGATGTAGGCGAAGAGGCACCGGCGCTTGAGGGCGTCGCTGAGTTCCCTCGTGCGGTTCGACGTGATCAGGACGAACGGGACGCCCTTCGCGCGGATCGTCCCGATCTCGGGAATCGAGATCTGGAAGTCCGAGAGGACCTCGAGGAGGAGGCCCTCGAACTCCTCATCCGCTCGGTCGATCTCGTCGATCAGGAGGACCCGCCGGGCCGCCCCGTCCCCGTCAAGGGCCCGGAGGAGGGGCCGACGGAGGAGGAACCGCTCGCTGAAGATCTCGTCCTCGAGCTGCTCCGGAGTCCGGCTCTTCTCGTGGAGGCGGATCGTGAGGAGCTGCCGCGGGTAGTTCCACTCGTACAGGGACGCATTCGCGTCGAGCCCCTCGTAGCACTGGAGCCGGATGAGCTCGGCCCCGCCCGCCGCGGCGAGCACCTTCGCGATCTCCGTCTTCCCGCACCCGGGCTCGCCTTCGACGAGGAGCGGCTTCTTGAGCTTGCCCGCGAGGAAGATCGCGGTGGCGAGCTCGCGCTCCGCGACGTAGTTCTCTCCCGCGAGGGCGGCGAGGACCGAGTCCACGGAATCCCAAAGGGCCTGTGCCGTCATGCGAAGCGTCCGGACGGATGGAGCCATTCCACGGACGGCCATCAACCTTTTCCCTGGGCCCAGGGCGAGGACAAATAGGGCGCGGCGCGATACGGTGGCGGGTCGGGCATATTGCACTTCGAAGGCGCCTATCGCGTCCGCGCGGCCCCGGACAAGGTGTGGTCCGTCCTCGTCGACCTGAAACGCGTCATTGGGTATCTGCCCGACGTGCAGGTCCTCGAACTCGAGACCCCGGACCCGGACACGGTGGTCGGGAAGGTGAAGGCGGGCGTATCGTTCATCAAGGGCACGTTCACGATCGACGCACGCATCGTGGAACGGGACGCGCCGAGGCGAGCGCGCCTCAGCCTCCGGGCTTCCGGGATGGGGAGCACGATCGACGTGGACTCGTCCCTCGCGCTGACGCAGCTCGGGGACGAGACGGAGGTCGCGTGGTCCGCGGACGCGGTGATCCGGGGCACGATCGCGTCAATCGGGGCGCGGCTCCTTCCCGGGATCGTCGAGAAGAAGACCCAGGAGTTCTTCGAGGCGCTCCGGACACAGGCCCTGAGCTGACCCGAATGCGTTCCGCGATCCTCCTTGCGGGCGGCGCTTCGAGACGATTCGGGAGCCCGAAGGCCCTCGCTCCGTTCCGGGGCCGCGCGATGATCGAGTGGGCGGCCGAGGCCTTGAGGCCCCTCGCGGATGAACTCCTCGTGTCCGTGGCTGACGCGGCGCAGGCCGAGGCGCTTCACGAGCGCCTGCCCGACGTCCGGTTCGTGACGGACGCGCGACATGACCGCGGGCCGATCGAGGGACTTGACCGAGGACTCCGAGCCGCCCGGGGCGACCTCGTCTTGGTCGCTCCCTGCGACGCGCCCCTGCTGCGGACGGACCTGTACGTGAGGTTCCTGGAACGGATCGGCCCTCACGAGGCCGCGGTCCCGCGGCTCCAGGCGCTTGACCCGGTCCGGGCCGCCTATCGGCGAACCGCGGCGGTCCGCGTTCTCGACCGGGAAGGCTTGGACATTCCCTCGCCATCGGCTCTCGTCGACCGCCTCGACGCCGTGTTCCTGGCCGAGGGTGAGCTCCGCGCGGTGGACCCCCGGCTTGCCTCGTTCCTCGATGTGAACTCCCTGGAGGAACTCGCTCGAGCCGAGGCCCAGGCGAGAATCGCACCCCGCTAGGGACGTTCGACGATCCGGTGGCCGCCCGTGTAGACGTTGAACGCGTCGCCGCGGGCGAAGCCCACGAGGGTCATCCCGAACTCTTTCGCGAGGTCCAACGCGAGGTTGGACGGAGCCCCGACCGCCACGACGAACGGGATCCCGGCCACCGCCGCCTTCTGGAGGATCTCGAAGCTCGCGCGCCCGCTCACGGTCAGGATTTGGTCGCTCAGGGGCACTCGTCCCGAGAGGACCCGATGCCCGACGACCTTGTCCACCGCGTTGTGCCGCCCGACGTCCTCCCGGAGGGCCTCGAGGCGGCCGTTCGCATCGAACAGACCCGCCGCGTGGAGGCCCCCCGTCTCGCGGAACACCTCCTGGCCTCCGCCGAGGCGGTCCGGCAATCCCGCGACGACCTCCCGTCGGACCCGGGGACGGTCTCTCGGGATATCGTACGCGGCTTGGACGCGCACGGCATCGAGGGACGTCTTCCCGCACACCCCGCACGAGGACGTCGTGTAGAAGTGCCGCTCGAGGCGATGTGAGTCGATCGTGGCGCCGTCCCTCAGGACCACGCTCACGACATTGTACTCCTGTTCCGCGATCGGGGTCTCGCAGTACACGACGCGGTCCACGTCGCGCCGGCTCCGGAGGAGACCCTCGCCGAACAGGAAGCCTACGGCGAGCTCGAAATCGTCGCCGGGCGTGCGCATCGTGACCGACAGGCTCCGCGAAGCCTCCTGGCCGTCCTCAAGGGACACTACGCGAATCTCCATGGGCTCCTCCGTCGCGAGGACGTCGTCTTCCTCGACCGTGCGCTCCGCCCGCATCCGTCGCACCCGGACCGGCGTCACGCGCCCTGCGCGGGTCATGCGCGCGCCTCCGGGGCGGGCGCGATCCGGACGAGGGCATTGTAGTCGGGCATCCCGCAGACCGGGTCGACGATCCCCCGGCGGATGAGCCGGTTCGACTCGGGCCAGTACATCTGAACGTTGCGGGGCCGGATCGGAACGAGGCGGACGCGCCCTCGGAACGTGCCGACCTCGTTCGAGACCACGACCGAGTCTCCGGGACGTACGCCGAGCCCCTTCGCGTCCTCCTCGCTCATGAGGATCGAATCTCGGACCGCGCCCAGGAGCGGGTCCCGTTCCCCCTGGACCATCGAGTTGAATTGTTTTCCACGGCGCGTGCTGAGGAGGAACCAGCCTCCGGGCAGATCGAGGTCCGGCGGACGGAGCGGCGTGAACCGAGCATGTCCGTCCGGCGTGGGGAACCGGCCGCCGTCGCACAGTCGGACGCCGCCCCACTGGACCGCGTCGCCTCTCGCACGCAGGTCCTGAATGCCGTCGTACGCGGGCACCGCTCGGGCGATCTCCGCGCGCACCGCCTGCGCGTCGTCGAAGTGGATCGCGGCCCGATCGTCGGGTCGCACGCGCTCCGCGAGGTCCATGAAGATCTCCCACTCCGAGCGGCTCTCCCCGATCCGACGGCCGGGGATCTCCGGGGAGAAGAGGATCCGTCGCTCCGTGGAGGTCTCCGTCCCGCCGCCACGCTGTTCGTACCGCGTCCGCGCGGGGAACAGGAGGACGACGTCCGCGGGTTCGACGAGCATCGCGGTCGTCACGATGAGGTCCTGGTGAATCCGGAGGGGGACGCGGGCGAGCGCCTCGCGCACGTAGTCCGGCTCGGGCAGGGTCTCCAGGAAGTTCCCGCCCATTGCGTACAGGACGTCGATCCGTCCCTCGTGGGCCGACTCGATCATCCCGACGGACGTCAGTCCGTGCGAGGTCGGAGGACGGAACCCCCAGATTCCCGCGAAACGGTCCGCGGTCGCGTCACCAACGGGGAACCCCATTCCGTACTGGTTCGGGACGGCGCCGACCTCGGCTCCCCCCTGGACGCCGCTGTGCCCGCGGATCGGCATGAGTCCCGTCTTCTCGCGGCCGACCATGCCTCTCGCGAGGGCGAGGTTCGCGATCGCCTTCACGTTGTCCACGCCGAAGCGGTGCTGGGTGATCCCCATGGACCACACGAAGATCGCGGAGCCGGCCTGCCCGTACATCGTCGCGAAGTCGCCCATCATCTCCTTTGTCGCGCCGGACTGCCGCTCGAGAAGCTCCCACGGCTGGTCGTTGATCGCCGCGCGGAGCGAGTCGAATCCCGTCGTGTGATCCCGGATGAACGCCTCGTCGAGCCCGCGGCGTTCGATGAGGTGCTTCAGGACGCCGTTGATGAACGCGATGTCCCCGCCCGTGTGGACCGGGTAGAAGCGGTCTGCGAGCCGCGTGCCGAAGAGGGCGCTCTCGAACACGGAGGGGACCCAGTACCGCTCGAGCCCCGGCTCCCGCATCGGGTTCACGACGGCAATCGTCGCGCCGTGCTCCTTCGCATAGTAGAGGTACTTCGTCGTGACGGGCTGGTTGTTCGGCACGTCGCTCCCGAAGAAGACGATCAGGTCGGAGCCGATCCAGTCCGAGTACGAACAGGTCGAGGCGGCAACCCCGAGGGAGTCCTTCATCCCGGTCGTGCTCGGGGCGTGGCACACGCGGCTCGAGTTGTCCACGTTGTTCGTCCCGAGGAAGCGCGCGACCTTGCTCGCGACGTAGTACGTCTCGTTCGTGACCCCGCGGGACGTGAGGAAGAACGCGAGGCGGTCCGGGGTCGTGTGCCGGATGCGGCCGGCGGCGAGGTCGATGGCCTCACCCCAGGAGATCCGCCGGAACCCGGGGTCCCCGCGCGCTCGGATCATGGGCCACGGAAGCCGGCCGAGCTCCCGAAGTTCCTTCGAGGTGAAGCTCCCCAGGGCGGAGACGTCCTCGAGGAGGGGTGTGTGGAGGGACCCCATCGTGTTCAGGGGCAGGAGGTTCAGCCGGACGGTGCAGAGGTGCACCCCGTCCATCGTGAAGTCCTTCAACCCCGTCGTGCCGAGAGCGCACCCGTCGCACACCCCATCTCGCAAGATGCGCCACGTGAACCGCGGCGCGTGCTTGTTCCGCCAGATCGTCTTCGCGATCTCGACGAAATGATGGGGCTTCGTGTGGCCTACGCCGAAGGGAATCGGGCTCGCCCGCTCCACCCTCGATCGCCGGCCGCCTACGACCATTGGGAGCAGAAGCTGGGCGCGACTTATCTGCCTTGCGCCGGGTTCCAAGTCACTTGTCGAACGTCTCGCCTGCTCCGAGCGTTCGCGTCCGCGATACGACGCGCACGAGTCACGCGGCGTTCCACTTCGTCGATGCAGTCGACGCAAGCCTTTCGATCCGAGGCAGCGGGCCTCCGAACCTGCGGTTCGAACGATGCGTCGCTGGAAGCGAACGCCTGATTGCGATGCGTGTCACGGTGACCATGACGCGGCACGCCAAGGCACGGCCCGAGAGAGGTGTCGCACGGAGGCCCGCAAAAAGGCGCCAATCGCGCGGTCTAGCCGCCCGTCGCCACGCCGAATCCGATCACGCATCGACAGCCCTGGCTCTCCCCGCAGAAACTGCAGACGCACGCGCAGGCGTCGATGAACTCGCCGCAAGGAGGACACGTCGGAATCCATCCCGCGTACGCCTCCGCGAGCCAGCGGATCCGCTCCCGCATGAGATCCGATCGGCCTCTCCGCATGTCGCGCGATCCTCCTCCTTGCTAAACCATCACACGGTATAAGTACGTTCTGGTGGACCGCGGTCGTCTCGCTGGACGATTGACTCTCGAATACGCACAGGACCCGACGATCGACCAAGCCGCTTCTTTCGGTCCCGCGCGGTTCAAAGGGCGACGAGCACGATCCCGGGGACGAAGAGGAGCAACGCGAAGACCCGCGACCGCGTGACCCGCTCCTTGAGGAACGTGAACGCCAGGACCCCCGTCACCACCGGGCCGCATCCCGACACGGCGCTCACAAGGGACACCGGCCCGAAGGCGAGGGCGACCGTCGCGGCGACGATCCCGACGGACAGCAGGGCGAGGCCGAGGACCGCGGTTCCGTAGACCCGCCGGGACGGTGCGACCGGGCTCGCCCTTCGACGACGCCACGCGTAGTACGGAGGACCCATCGCGACGTTCGCCGCCGTGTAGAAGAGGAGGAGATTCCAGGGACCGAGCCCGGGGGCCTCGACGGCCGCCTTCGTGAGGAGGCCCCACGTCCCCCAGAGGATGAGGATCGCGAGCGAAAGGACGACGGCAACGGGCACGCGCCAGTCCGCCCCCGTCGGCTCGTATCCGAGAATCAGGACGACGACCACGAGCAGAAGCACCCCGATGCCTTGAGCCAGCGTGGGCGTCTCGCCGAAGATCAGCATCCCGCCGAGGACCGTGAGGATCGGCGAGCCCGCCGTGATCGTGCCGACCACTGCGACGGACCCGCGCAGGAGAGCCTCGTAGTACAGGATGTAGCCGCCCATCCCGACGATCGACGCGAGCGCGGCGACGGCGTATGCGTCCCACGTTGCCGCGAAGGGTCCGCCGAAGGCGACGTACAAGACGGCGTACGCGGACCCGTCCAGAACGCTCGCGATGAGGACCATCGTCGCGGGCCCGAGTCGATCCGTCGCGCGCTTCACGACGGCCTGGCCGATCCCCCAGGCGACCATGTCAAGGGCCGCGAGGCCGAGCCAGACTTCGACCAACGCACGCCGGAACGGGAGAACCGTTAAGACGTTTCTCGAAGGATCATACGCCCGCGTGGAGGCGGTCCCCGAGTTCCGTCGGAAGACCGACGCGCCGGATCTCCTTGGCGACTGCGTCCACGTCGTACGGGACGCGGCGAACCTCGAACGTGCGCCGGGCTGTGTCGAGGATCCCCCACGCCGCACGCGAATCCCCGTCCCGCGGCTGGCCCACGCTCCCGGGGTTCACGAGCATCCCGGACGGCCAAGCGAACGCCATCGGCAGGTGCGTGTGACCCAGGATGACGATGTCTGCGCGGGCCGTCGCGAGGAGGTCCGGCGTCGCGGCCCACGGAAGGACGTACTCGTCGTCGTTGCGAGGGCTTCCATGGTACATCGCGACCGTGCCGTCTCCCATGATCGCCCGCGTTCGGTCCTCGAGCTCCTTGATGTATCCCACGCTGGAAACCGACATATGGACCCGGGTCCACTTCACGGCTGCGGCGGCCAGCTCGTTGAACCACGCCGTGTCGCCACTCAGCACTGCGCGTTCGTGGTTCCCCCGGATCGCCCGGACCCGGCGGGCTTGGAGCGCTTCCAGCGTCTCGTTCGGCCACGGATTGTAGCCGACGAGGTCCCCGGCGCACCAGATCTCGTCCGGACCGATCGCGTCGACATCCCGAAGGACCGCCCGGAGGGCCGGGAGGTTCGCGTGGACGTCGGACAGGACGGCGATTCGCATGCTCCCGACGGAAGAACGCGGAGGGATATTTCAGGGAGACACCCTCGGACGGTATCGGCGGGGTCTCGCCGTGCGGTGCCGGACGATCGAGCCCTCCATCTCGCGGCCCAGGTCGCCATCCCCCGTTCCCGGCACCGAAAACGGTGAGGCGCACCATTAAGTAGGACCGACCGTGTGCGGTCGGCGTCCGGCCCACAAAAGGCTGGATAGTAGGAAACCGAAATGGAGCATGAGAGAGGCGGCAGACGGGGAGGCGGCGGAGGCTTCGACCGCGGCCCGCGTCAAATGTACGACGCGGTGTGCAGCGACTGCGGGCAGGCCACGCAGGTCCCGTTCAAACCGGACCCCGCGCGTCCCGTCTTCTGCCGAGATTGTTTCGCGAAGCGCCGGCCGCGCAGATTCTGAACGGATACGGCACGAACGAACCGAACCTTCTTCGTCGAGCTCCCCTGGCTGCGGCCGGCGCGGAGCTCGTATTTTCTATTACCGACGCGGACAACCCTTATCCGGCCCTGCCGCGTTCGCGCGACCGTGGACCGCCTCGAGATCGCGAAGGGGGTCGAGGCGACGCGGGACTTCGCCCTCTTCCTTCGGGATGAACGCGTCCTCGTGATCTCAGACCTGCACCTCGGATTCGAGGGGGCTCTTGCGGAGCAGGGGGTCTCGATCCCCCGGTTTCAACGGAAGGTGATCCTCGAACGGCTCGGGGCGATGCTCGACCGGACGAAAGCGGAGAAGGTCGTCGTCGCCGGAGACTTCAAACACGAGTTCTCGAAAAACCTCGTGGACGAATGGGTCGAGGTGAAACAGGTGCTGCGGTTCCTTCGGGACCGCGTCTCGCCGGTCCTCGTCCGAGGGAACCATGACAACTACCTCGCGACGATCCTCGGGGACCTCGGGCTCACGCTGCAGGACCGTGCGGATCTCGGCGGTCACACGATCGTGCACGGACACGAGGACGTGTCGACCCTCGCGCCGATCGTCATGGGCCACGAGCACCCTGCGGTGAAGCTGCGGGACGAGCTCGGGGCCGTCGTGAGCGTGCCCGCGTTCCTGGTGACGGACCGGCTCGTCGTCCTGCCAGCGTTCAGCCCGCTCGCCCTCGGAGTCGATGTGTCGTCGTATCCGTACCTGTCCCCCATCCTGAATCGCACGGACATCGACGACGCGCGCGTGATCGGCGTCGATGAGAACGAGGGCCTCCTAGATTTCGGCCGCGTGCGAGACCTTCGGTCGATCCGCGCCGCGCTCCTGATGAAGTGACGTTCGCAGGGTCGCGACCGCCGAGAAATTTATGGCCTACTTCGGGTTCCCGTTCCTAATGGCGACGGATATCGAACTGGCCCGATCCGTGGCCCTGCGTCCCATCGTGGACGTCGCCGCGGACGTCGGTCTGGCGCCGACGGACCTCGTCCTTCGCGGGGAGCACATCGCCAAGGTCAAGCTGCGGGCCGTCGAGCGCGCGAAGAAGGCGAAGGCGGGCAAGATCGTCCTCGTCACGGGGACGACCCCGACGCGGGCCGGCGAAGGCAAGACCCTTACGACCGTGGGCCTGGGACAGGCGCTGAACCGCCTCGGCACGAAGGCGATCGTCGCCGTTCGCGAGCCGTCTCTGGGACCCGTGTTCGGCGTGAAGGGCGGGGCGACGGGCGGCGGCCGCTCCCAAGTCCTCCCGATGGAGGACATCAACCTGCACTTCACGGGCGACATCCACGCCGTTACGGCGGCGAACAACCTCATCGCGGCGGTCCTCGACGCGCACGTCTTCCATGGGAACGAGATCGGAATCGACTCCGCTCGGATCACGTTCCCGCGATGCCTCGACGTGAACGACCGCCAGTTGCGACAGATCGTCACAGGCCTCGGCGGGCGGCGGAACGGCGTGCCGCGCGAGGAAGGCTTCATCATTACGGCCGCGAGCGAGGTCATAGCGATCCTGTGCCTCACGGAGGGCCTCCGGGACCTCAAGGATCGGCTCGCCCGCGTAGTCGTGGGCTTCGACCGCGAGGACAAGCCCGTCACGGTCCGCGACCTGAACGTCCAGGGGGCCGCGACGATCCTCCTGAAGGACGCCCTGTTGCCGAATCTCGTGCAGACCCTGGAGGGCACGCCGGCCCTGGTCCACGGCGGCCCGTTCGCGAACATCGCGCACGGGCATAACGCGATCCTCGCGGACCGCCTCGCGATGGGCCTATCGGACGTCCTCATGACGGAATCGGGCTTCGGCTCGGACCTGGGCGGAGAGAAGTTCGTCGACATCGTGTGTCGCCAGGTGGGATTCGCGCCCGCCGCCGCGGTCCTTGTCGCGAGTATCCGCGCACTGAAGCACCACGGTGGGGCGAAGAAAAAGGACCTCCCGACGGAGGACCTCAGGACCCTGGAAAAGGGTTTCCCGAACCTCGACGCGCACATCGGGATCCTGAAGAAGTTGGGCGTCGCGCCGGTCGTCGCGGTGAACCGATTCGCATCGGACACGCCGCGGGAGATCGACGCGGTCGTGGACCACTGCCACGACGCCGGCGTCCGGGCGGCGGCGCACACCTGCCATGCGGACGGTGGGAAGGGCGGGCTCGATCTCGCGAAGCTCGTCCTCGACGCAGCGAAGGCGGGCCCCGCGCGCCCGAGGTTCGTCTACAAGGACGACGACCCGTTCGAGGAGAAGGTCGCGAAGGTCGCCACGGAGGTCTACGGCGCGGCGGACGTGAAGTACGACGCGGCGGCCCTGGAAGACCTCGAGCGGCTGCGGAACGCGCGCCTTGACCACATGCCGATTTGCATTGCGAAGACGCAGCTCTCCCTAACGGACGACGAGACCATGCGAGGCGCGCCGAAGGGCTGGACCCTCGAAGTGCGTGGCGTCCGGCCGAGCGCGGGCGCGGGGTTCCTCGTCGTCATCGCGGGGGACATCATGCGCATGCCGGGCCTCGGGGCGGAGCCCGCGGCCCTGGGAATGGACATCGACGAGGAGGGGACGATCCGGGGGCTCTTCTGAGTGCCGTCTCCGTCGTCGCCTGGGACCGGAAGGACCCTGGATTCTAGAACCGGGACATTGATGGCACGTCGACGGCTCCGAAGTGGAGGACGAACGCAAAGGGACTTAGCCGACCGTATGTCTGAGGCGCCCATGGGGCCGACGGAATCGTGGGAGCGGATGTACCGTTCCTCCGACGTGTCGCAGCTACCCTGGTACACTGCGGACCTCGATCCGGACATCGCATCGGGCCTTGGGACCCACGGGCCCCCAACGGGACGAATCCTCGACCTCGGGACGGGTCCTGGCACGCACGCGGTCCACCTCGCGAAGCTCGGCTACATCGTGACCGCGACGGACATCTCGCGCAGCGCGATCGCACGTGCCCGGTCTCACGCGAAGTCCTCCGGCGTGACGATCGATTTTCGTGTCGACAACATCCTGAAATCAAAGCTCGCGGACGCGGCCTTCGACGCGGTCGTGGATCGCGGCATGTTCCACGTGCTCCCGCCCGAGGCGCGTCCCGGCTACGTCGCGACCGTGGGCCGCATCCTGCGGCCCGAAGGCCTCCTCCACATCAAGACGTTCTCCAATCGGGAGCCGGGCGACTGGGGACCGTACCGGCTGTCCCCGGACGAACTCCGCTCCTACTTCACGGAGTTCTTCAACCTCGTGACGCTCGAGGAAACCGTGTTCCAAGGGGTCGTCAAGCCCCCACCGCGCGCCCTCTTCGCGGCGTTCCGACGGCGCCGAAGGTCGTGACGAACCCTCATGAGTTTCACGCCGTATCCAGTACGGCGAGGATCATGCCGTCTGCCATGCCATCGGCTCGGAGCGTCTCCGAGGCCCTCCGGCGCGCGGAACGTTTGCTCCGAGCTTGCGGCTACTCGAGTCACGCGACCACGAAGGACTTCGTGGCCTGGCTCCAGACGGACACACCGTATCCGAATCCTACCCCGCATGCGCTCCTCGAGAACCCCTTCCTCGTGGTGCACGAGATCGTCGAAATCGAGGAAGTGAAGAGGAGAGGCCTCCGGATCACGCGGGATGTGATCGTACGGAACCTGAAGGCAGTCGACATCGCCCACGCGCGGGCCGCAGAGGTTGAGCTGGAGGTCGCGAAGGTCCATGGCGCTTTCGATCACTTGCGCGAGCGCCTCGAGGACGTCCGCGGATGGTCGTTAGACCCAGTCGTGACCCCGGCGCAGAAGAAGCGGTACCGGTCTCTCTATCGCAAGACGAAGGCTGCCCTCGACGGTCTCGCGCGCGCGAGTGGAGAACCTTAATATCGGGGCCGCCCCATCCGACAAACGCCGGGAGGCGCTCCATGGCCGAGAAGACCACCCTCTCCGTAATCAAGGCGGACGTCGGGAGCATCGCAGGGCACCAGATCGTCCACCCGAAGGTCCAGGACACCGCCCGGGCGAACCTGAAGGAAGCGAAGTCCCTCGGGGTGATCGAGTCGTTCTACGTGACTCACGCGGGGGACGACATGGAGCTTATCATGACGCACCGCAAGGGCGTCGACAACCGGCAGATCCACGAGCTTGCATGGCTCACGTTCGAGAAGGCCACCAAGGTCGCGAAGGATCTCCACCTGTATGCGGCCGGCCAGGACCTTCTCGCGGACGCCTTCGCGGGGAACGTGCGGGGCATGGGGCCCGGGAGTGCGGAGATGGAGTTCGTCGAGCGGCCCGCGGAGCCCGTGGCGATCTTCATGATGGATAAGACGGAGCCTGGCGCGTTCAACCTGCCCATCTTCCGGATGTTCGGCGACCCGTTCAACTCCGCCGGCCTGGTGATCGACATAGCGATGCACATGGGCTTCCGCTTCGAGGTCTGGGACATCGAGGAGCACCGCCGAATCTTCCTCAATTGTCCGGAGGAGATGTACGACCTCCTCATGTTCATCGGATCGAAGGGGCGGTTCGTGATCAAGCGGGTGTACGCCCGCAGCGGGAAGGTCCCGAAGGACGAGCCCGTGGCGTGCGTCTCGACGGACAAGCTCTCGCAGATCGCGGGGAAATACGTCGGGAAAGACGACCCCGTGGCGATCGTGCGCGCACAGAGCGGCCTGCCCGCGATGGGCGAGGTACTCGAGGCTTGGTCGTGGCCGTTCCTCGTGTCGGGCTGGAACCGCGGCTCCCACAACGGGCCTGTGATGGTCGTCGGCATGCGGGACAACCGCACGTCGCGGTTCGACGGACCGCCACGATGCTTCGGACTCGGCTTCCAGATCGGGGACGCCCAGCTCATCGACCCGCCCGTGGACCTGTTCGACGACCCCGCGTTCGATCCCGCGCGGAGGCAGGCGGCCGAACTTGCGGATTACATGCGCCGGCACGGGCCCTTCGAGCCGCACCGCCTCCCGATGGACGAGATGGAGTACACCACGATGCCCGAGCTCATGGAGAAGCACAAGGGCAAGTGGGAGAGCGTGAAGTAGGTTCGCGTACATCTTCGCAAGCATCCCGGCTGCCGATCCTTCCCGCGATGGGCCCATCCTCCACGGCAGCCATGAGTCGTTCGTGGCGCTCCCGCGTCCCTTCGTGCTCGTCGTCCTCACACCTTGGATTTTCGTCACCGCACTCGTTCGGACGGTGGTCGGAGGCTCGGTCCTCGGCTAGGTCATCCTCCGTGTCATCCTACGGTTCCCTGAATAGCCGCGAGCTACCGCGAAACGGCCAAGCCTATTTCCCATGCAACCGCGTTCCCGCCGGGCGATGAGGTTGCCCGTACTCGTCCTGAACTTCAAGGCGTACCCGGAAATCCTCGGGAAGCGCGGGTGGGCCCTTGCGAAGGTGTGCGAGGAGGTCGCTAAAGAAACCGGCGCGTCGATCGTGATTGCGCCCCCGGCGCCGGACCTCGCTCACATCGCGAAGGCCTCCCGCATCCCGGTCTTCGGCCAACACGTCGACGCGGTCGAGGCGGGACAGCGGACCGGCTGGATCCCTCCCGAAGCTCTCCTGGAGGCAGGTGCCGCGGGCACGCTCCTGAATCACAGCGAGCGCAAGGTCGCTTGGGAGGAGATGGCGATCGTCATCCCGCGATGCCGTGACCTCGGGCTCGAGGTGATCGGTTGCGCGGACGACGTCGTGGAGGCGGAGACCCTCGCGAAGCTCGGGCCGGACTACATCGCGATCGAGCCGCCAGAACTCATCGGCGGGGACCTGAGTGTGACGACCGCGAAACCGGAAGTCGTCTCCGGGGCCGTCGAGCGAATCCATGTGGTGAGTCCGAACGTCGCCGTCCTGTGCGGCGCTGGAGTGAAAAACCACAAGGACGTAAGGAGGGCCCTCGACCTCGGGACGTCCGGCGTGCTCCTTTCCTCCGGAGTCGTGAAGGCGAAGGACCCGGAGAGGGCGCTGCGGGACCTCGCGAAAGGACTCCGATAGCTACGCCTGGCGGCGCACGAAGAAGGACGCTCCAAGCAACATGAGGGCGTCGTAGACCGCGAGGATCGTGAGGTCCAGCCACAGCTCCAGGGCCCCCCACCCGCGGAGCATGATGCTCTTGAGCGCGTCGTTCGCGTACGTCATCGGGATCGCAAGAGAGATGCCGCGCAATCCAGCGGGAATCGCCTCGAGAGGGAAGAACACTCCTGTGAGCAGGAGGGACGGGAAGAGGACGAGGGGGATGAACTGCACGGCCTGCAACTCGTTCCGCGCGGCGGCGGAGAGCATCATCCCGAGGCCCTGGTTGCCTACGGCGAATAGGAGGAGCACCCCGAAGGCGAGAGGCAGGCTGCCGACGATCTGGACCTGGAAGACCAAGAGGGCCGCCCCGAGGACCACGACGCTCTGGGCGAATGCCACGAGGGCCAGGGCGAACGCGTGGCCCACGACGAGCTCCGAAGGCCGCAGGGGAGTCGCGAAAAGACGTTCGAGCATCCCGCCCGCCTTTTCGCGCACGATGATGATCACCGAGAACACGGTCGTCACCATGAGGACCGCGAGGACGACCACGCCGGGGGCGAAGGAGTCGATGAAGCGAGTGTCCTCGGAGCCGTAGACGAAATCCGGCTGGAGGGAGAGAGCCGCGGCCCCGCCCGCGCCTGCGAAGGCCCGCTCCGCCGCGGCCCGAAGCGTCCCGAGGACCGCCGCGACAATCGTCGGAGAGGAGCCGTCCAACATGGCGCGGATGGAGGCCCTCCGAGCCAAGAGCTCTTCGGAGAAGTTCGCAGGAAAGACGAGGGCGGCCCAGGCACGGCCCGCCTGGACCTCTTCTCGGGCGCCTTCTTCGGAGCTCCAGGGAACGAGGGTCAGGGCGTCCCCGGTGATGTTCTCAAGAAGGAGGTCCGCGAACGATCCCGTGTCCTCGTTCACGACCAGGGTCCGCACCTCGTGGACCTCGCCGCCGAAGGTGTACCCGAAGGCCAGGACCATGAGGAGGGGCATCCCGATGACGAAGCCCAGGGTGCGCCGGTCGTGTCGGAACTGGGACAGGGACTTGCGGGCCACGGCGAGGACACGCCGCCCTCTCATGCGGGAGACCCTCCCGCCCCTCGCACGAGGGCGAGGAAGGCGTCGTCCAGGTTCGCGGTGCCCGTGCGCTCCTTGAGCTCCGCGGGCGCGCCGAGCGCGAGGATCCGGCCCCCATGCATCAGTCCCACGAGGTCGCATCGCGAGGCCTCCTCCATGTAGTGCGTCGTGATGACGACGGTCTTCCCGCGGGCGGTCAGCTCCGCAAAGAAGCGCCAGAAGGCGGCCCGCAGCTCCGGGTCCACGCCGACCGTCGGCTCATCGAGGAGGAGCAGATCCGGATCGTGGAGGAACGCGGCCGCGAGGGACGTTCGCCGCCTCATTCCGCCGGAGAGGGTCGCCACGAGATCTTCGCGGCGTTCCGCGATATCGACGAGCCGAAGGACCGCGCCCGTGCGGCGATCGATCGCGCCCTCGTCCATCCCGACGAGCCGGCCGAACAGGGCCAGATTTTCCTCGACCGTGAGGTCCGTGTAGACCGCAAGGTCCTGGGGCATGTAGCCAATCCGGGGGAGGATGGACCGAGGCGGAACCGGTGTTCCGAGCACGGACGCCGACCCGCCGTCGGGCCGGATGAGGCCGAGCCACACCCGAATGGAGGTCGTCTTGCCGGCGCCGTTCGGACCGAGCAAGCCGAACGTCAGGCGCTGCGGCACGCGAAGGCTGAGGCGGTCGAGCGCGCGCACGTCCCCGAAGGACTTCTGGAGATCCTTGCAGGCGATGGCGGGGACCCTGGCGGCGTCGGCCTCAGCCACGAGTCGGCGAGAGACGAGATCCCCATAAAGGATTGGTCCGTACGGAAGGGGTTCCGCGCCAGGGTCCGGTTGGACAGGTAGTGTGCCTGTATGCGGACCCCTTTAGCCTTCCCGCGGCCCTCAAGACCGCGTGCGCGGCGGGAAGGTCTTTGCGGGAACGGCGGCACTGCTCGCCGCGCTATCCCTCCTGCCGACGGCCGCGGGGCCGGAACCTCCACCTCCCCCTCCGCCCGCGGTCGCCCCTTTTTTCCTCGCGCCCGGCACCCTCCTCTCCCGAGTCCACGCGGCGTCCGCCCGGGACGACGAGTTCGTCGAGGTCGCGAACGAGGGTTGGGAGACGGCGGACCTGAGCGGGTGGGGTCTCTCGGACGGAGAGGCCCGCGCCCTCTTCCCGTACGGCACGACCCTGTCGCCCGGGGCGCGCCTCGTTGCCACGCGGAACGCGACGAGCTTCGAGGAGGAGGTCCTGCAGCCGGCGGATTTCACCTGGGACCTCGGGGATGCACCGCACATGGAGGGCGGCGTCCTGCGCCTTGCGGACACCGGAGACGAGGTGCTCCTCCTCGACGAGGCAGGAGCCCTCGTGGACGCGTACGCGTTCGGCGCATCACCGTACGCGGGCCCGGGATGGACGGGGACGCCGGCTCGCGCCCTGGGCAGAGGAGGGGTCGCCGTGCGGGCGTCTTCGGACGGTCGGCTTGTGGACCGGGACACCGCGCTCGACTGGGATGGGCTCCGGGACGTGCGAATCGGGCAATCCGATTTCGACGCGAGGACGCACTGGACGACGGGAGCGGTACTCGGATGGCTGTCCCCCGAGGACGGGCGCGAGCCGCTCCTCGCCCTGATCGGTTCGGCCCGGAGCTCGATCGAGGCGGCGGTCTACACGCTCGGGAGCGACTCGATCGCTTCTGCCTTTGCGCAGGCGGCGACCCGCGGCGTGCGGGTTCGGATCCTCCTGGACGGATCCCCGGTCGGCGGGCTCGACGAGGCGCTGCGGGACCGGGCATCGGGACTCGCGTGGTTCGGCGCAGAGGTCCGGTGGCTGCGCGGAGACTCGGACACCGTGAAACGGTACCGCTACCTCCACGCGAAGTACGCAATCGTCGACGAGGCGCGGGTCCTCGTCACGTCGGAGAACTTGGGGGATTCCGGCTTCCCCGCCCGCGGGTCGAGCGGGAATCGCGGCTGGACGGCCGTCCTGGAGGGCGCGGAGGTCGCCGCAGACCTCCGGGAGGTCTTCGAGGAGGACTTCGATCCTCGACGACGCGACTCGATCCCGGTAGAGCCGCTCCCGCGCGGGAATCTCACGGACGACGTGGGACCGCCACCGTGGCCCACGACCCCGCCTTCGGATCCGCGTCGAGCCCGCCTCGTGATCGGACCGGACACCTCTCTCGACCCCGAGGGGGTCCTTCACGCGCTGCAGTCCGCGCGGTCGCGCATCTGGATCGAGGTGTTCTATCTCGAGACGACGTGGCGGGACCGACCGAATCCATACCTGGAGGCCGCCTTCGAGGCGGCACGACGCCAGGTCGACGTCCGGGTCCTGCTCGACGGCAGCTGGTGGAACGACGATCCCGACGAGGAGGGGAACGACGACGTGGTCCGCCGGCTCAACGCGCGCGCGACCGCGGAAGGAGCCCGCCTCGAAGCCCGCCTCGTCGAGCCGTACGGACGGGTGGACCGGGTCCACAACAAGGGCGTCGTCGTGGATGGCACGACGGTCCTCGTGTCGAGCATGAACTGGGCCCACGCGTCCGCGACGGAGAACCGCGAGATCGGGATCCTGATCGACGATCCTCGGATCGCCATGCGGTTCGAGGCTGCCCTGCGAGAGGACTGGGACCGCGTCGAGTCGGACGTGTTCCGGCTCGACGATCCCGTGGCCGTCGCGGCCGTCTACGCGATCGTCGCGGTCGCCTCCCTCGTCTCGCTCCTCAAACTGAGACAGAGCCCGACAGGTCTAAGGCGACACGGCCGGATGGGCGCGCGTGTCCACCGAGGTCTTCTCCGCCGCCGAGGTCGAGAAGTTCGGCTACTGCCCGCTGACGTGGTGGCTGAGCCGGAGTCTCGCCCCCGAGGACGGCGAGAGACTCGCCGCGGGCGTCGAGCGGCACGAGGCGATCGCGGCGGACCTGGCGGGGATTGAGGCCCAGGAGACACGCGCGCAGGAGGCCGAGGTGGGAGTCATGTATTTCGCGATCGCGGCCACGCTCGTCGCGACGGTCGGCCTGACGTTCCTCGGGGAGCCCGTGCGGGTTTCCGAACTCATCGCTGCGATCGCCCTCATCTGGCTCCTCACCGCGGTCTTCCTCCTGTACCGGGCGGACCGTCTGTCGAGCCCGGGGGAGCGGCTCCTCTCGGAGCGGGTGATCCTCGTCGTGTCGATGACCGCGGCGGTCACCGCCATCGCCGCGCTCTGGTTCCGCGGGGTTGTGAGCCCCGAGCTCGCACTCGGGTTCCAGGCGCTCGCCCTCACGTGGCTCATCGGAGCATGCGTCTTTCTGTACCGCTCCATCCGCGCCCTCAACCTCGCCGGAGCCGCCCGGACGAGGCACGGGGTGGTCGGGGACCTGGCGTACGTCGACTCCGCGCAGGCGAGGCCGGAGGTCTTCGTCTCGGAAAGGTACGGGCTCTCGGGCCGACCGGACTACGTGCTCGCGCAGGGGGACGTCCACATCCCCGTGGAGGTCAAGACGGGCCGCGTGCCCCGGGGGCCGCTCTTCTCGCACGTCCTCCAAGTGGCCGCGTACTGCCTTCTCCTGGAGGAGACGGACGGTCGCGCACCTCCCTACGGGATTCT